>NZ_DASRGV010000139.1:0-10118 GCF_035650855.1 Actinocrinis sp.
TGGGTGCGGCATACTCTGCCGGCAACGGAAGTGGGGCCGGGCTACGCGAGCGAGCCCGGCCCCACGTGAATCGGTGTGGCGAATGGGGTGGTGAATCGGGGCGGATCAGATCGGGATCAGGCGACCGGCATGGTGGGGACCTCGCCGCCCGGGAAGCGCAGCGTCGGACCGGTAGCGGCGATCACCTCCTCGACGGTGACGCCCGGCGCGAGCTCGCGCAGCACCAGGCCTTCGTCCTCGACGTCGATGACGGCCAGGTCGGTGATCACCCGGTCCACCACGTGCTTTCCGGTCAGCGGCAGCGAGCACTCATTGACCAGCTTGTGCCCGCCGTCCTTGGCCACGTGCTCCATCAGGACGACTACCTTCTTCGCCCCGTGCACCAGGTCCATCGCTCCGCCCATCCCCTTGATCATCTTTCCGGGGATCATCCAGTTCGCCAGGTCGCCCTGCTCGCTGACCTGCATCGCGCCGAGCACCGCGATATCGATCTTGCCGCCCCTGATCATCGCGAACGACGCGGCGGAGTCGAACAGCGAGGCGCCCGGCAGCAGGGTCACCGTCTCCTTGCCCGCGTTGATCAGGTCAGGGTCCTCATCGCCCTCATACGGGTACGGCCCGGTACCGAGAATGCCGTTCTCCGACTGGAGCACGACCGTCACGCCCTCGGGCACGTAGTTCGGGATGAGCGTCGGCAGGCCGATGCCGAGGTTCACGTACTGCCCGTCGCGCAGTTCGAGCGCGGCGCGGGCGGCCATCTGGTTGCGGTCGAGGGCCATGTCAGTTCCCGTTCTCGCTGGAGTGGGCGGCGCCGGACGCGGAGGCGCCGGCCTGCTGCGGCCGCGGGCGCACGGTGCGCCGCTCGATCCGCTTCTCCGCCACGGTCGCCTCGACCACCCGGTGCACGTGCACGCCCGGCAGCTGCACGCTCGCCGGCGCGATCTCGCCGGGCTCGACGATCCGCTCCGCCTCCAGTACGCAGATCCGTCCAGCCATCGCGGCGAGCGGGTTGAAGTTCATCGCCGAGCCGTTGAAGACCGCGTTGCCGTGCCGATCGGCCACCGCGGCCCGCACCAGCGAGAAGTCCGTGACGATGGCCTGCTCCAGGATGTACTCGCGGTCGCCGAAGCTGCGCACCTCCTTGGGCGGCGAGGCGACCGCCACCGAGCCGTCGGACGCGTACTTCCACGGGAGCCCGCCTTCGGCCACCTGGGTGCCGACCCCGGTCGCGGTGTAGAACGCCGGGATCCCGGCGCCGCCCGCGCGCAGCCGCTCCGCCAGCGTGCCCTGCGGCGTGAGCTCCACCTCCAGCTCGCCGGACAGGTACTGCCGCGCGAACTCCTTGTTCTCCCCGACGTAGGAGCTGGTCATCCGGGAGATCCGGCCCGCCTCCAGCAGCAGGCCCAGGCCCCAGCCGTCCACCCCGCAGTTGTTCGACACCACCCGCAAGTCCGTCGCGCCCCGCGTGAGCAGCGCGGCGATCAGGGTGGACGGGATGCCGCAGAGGCCGAAGCCCCCCACGGCGATACTCGCCCCGTCCGGAATGTCGGCCACGGCCTCGGCCGCGGTGACCACCTTGTCCATCGAGCCCATCCCTAACTTGTAGCGGCCCTATCTTCGTTGACGGCAAAGCCGCTGCGTGTGACTCGCTACGTCCTTGTGGGAGGCGAGTTCCTGCGAACGACTCTAGCCAGTGAGCTGTCGATCGCGAGTCTCGGCCGGGCCGCCGGTCGATCGGATGGCGGACGCGCACATGCGGACCGCCGCGAGTATGGCGGCGCGCTCCATGGGTGCGGATCGCCGCTGTTCCTAGGGTTCCGGCAGCGCACTGAATCCGCCTGGATCCGCCCACCCGCAACAGCCGGACCCGACCTCTCGAAGGAGCAGCAACGATGCGCTCTGTTTCCCCTCGCCGCCTCGGCGCCGGGCTGGCCGCGGCCGCCCTGGCCGCCGCGGCCGCGGGCTGCGCCTCACCCACCTCGGCGAGCGGCGGCGGCAGCGGCGGCCCGGCCGCGAGCGCCGACGTCAAGATCGGGATCATCACCGCGAAGTCCGGCCCGTTCGCGTCCTACGGCGCCGAGTACCTCGCCGGGCTCACCGCCGGGCTCGACTACGTCACCCACGGCACCGGGAAGGTCGCCGGGCACAAGATCGACCTGACCGTCGAGGACGACGCGGACAACCCGACCACGGCGGTCTCCGAGGCCAAGGACCTGATCGGCCAGGGCGTGACGCTGATCGGCGGCTCGGTCGACTCGGCGATCGCGCTGCAGGTCGCCGCGGTGGCCGCGCAGAACAAGGTGCTCGACATCGCCGGGCCCGCGGCCACGGACAAGCTCGACGGGCTCAACCGCTACACCTTCCGCTCCGGCCGCGAGTCGTATCAGGACATCGCCACAGCCGGCACCTTCGTCGGCGACCTGACCGGCAAGAAGGTCGTCGTGCTGGCGCAGAACAGCGAGTTCGGCACCGCGAACGCCACCGGCGTCAAGGCGGTGCTCGGCGCGAAGGGCGCCGCGGTCTCCAGCGTGCTGGTGCCGCCGACCGCGACCGACTTCACCCCCTTCACCCAGCAGGTGCTCGCGGCCCATCCGGACCTGCTGTTCGTGGCCTGGGCGGGGAGCAACGCCACGCAGCTGTGGACGGCGCTCGACCAGCAGGGCGTGCTCTCCGCGACGCAGGTCGTCACCGGCCTGGCGAACACGGCCACCTATCCGGCGACCGGGCCGGCCGGCTCGAAGATCGAGTTCCTGGCCCACTACTTCGCCGGGGCCGGCGGCGACAACCCGATCGAGGCTGCGATGACCGCCAGCGTGCGGAAGGCCGGCGGGACCGTGGACCTGTTCACCCCGGACGGCTTCACCGCGGCCCAGCTGTTCGCGCACGCCATCGAGGCCGACCCGGTGAGCGTCGACAAGCAGATCAAGGCGCTGGAGGGCTGGAGCTTCCAGGGCGTCGCCGGGCAGTACACGGTCCGCGCCGCCGACCACGCGCTGCTGCAGCCGGAGTTCCAGGCCAAGCTGAGCGGAGCGGGCACCGCCTGGACGGCGCAGCTGGTCAAGAGCGTGGACCCGGCCGCCATCGCCCCGCCGCCGCCCGCGTCGCCGGCCTGGCAGACATCAGGATCCTGATGGAGTCGGTGATGGGGAATCCTTCGGCGGCCGCCGCACCGGCCGCCGAAGCCGCGCCCGGCGCTCAAGGCGACGACGCCCGCGCCGGTGATGCCCGGCCCGGTGACGCACAGCGCGGCTGGACGGGACTCGGGCAACGGCCGGTCCCCGCGCTCGCGATCGAGGAGCTGACCTGGCGGGTCGGCGGCCGCGCGATCGTCGACCGGGTCGGCTTCGCGGCCGAGCCCGGCGAACTGCTCGCCGTGATCGGGCCGAACGGGGCGGGCAAGACCTCGCTGTTCAACCTGATCAGCGGTCTGATTCGCCCGGACGAGGGCCGGATCGCGCTCGGCGGTCACGATGTGACGCGGCTGCCGACACACCGCCGCGTGCGCCACGGCCTCGGCCGGACCTTCCAGACCTCCAGCGTCTTCCCGGGCCTGAGCGTCGCCGAGAACGCGCAGCTCGCCGCGCAGGCGGCGCTCGCCGGACCGCTCGGCTGCCTGGCCGTGTGGCGCAGGATCGGCCGCCCGGCGCGGGAACGCGCGCAGCAGGCGCTGGAGCGCTGCCGCCTCGGCCACCGCGCCTTCGCCCGCGCCGGCTCGCTCTCGCACGGCGAGAAGCGCAAGCTGGAACTCGCGATCCTGCTCGCGGCGAAGCCCTCGGTGCTGCTGCTCGACGAGCCGATGGCCGGCATGGCGATGGAGGAGGTCCCGGAGCTCACCGAGCTGATTCGCGAGGTGCACCGGGACGGAGCCACCATCCTGATGGTCGAGCACCACATGGAGGTCGTGCTCGGCCTGGCGCAGCGGGTCGCGGTGCTGCACCACGGCGCGCTGCTCGCCTGCGACCGGCCGGCCGCCGTGGTCGACGACCCGACGGTGCGCGAGGCGTATCTGGGGGAGCCGCTGTGACATATCAGAGCTCGATCAACCAGGTAGCGGTTGATCCGGCACCGACGGCGTCCGAGCCGATTCTGCGTGTCAGCGATCTGACCGTGACACTCGGCGGCAGCGCCATCCTGCACGGCGTCACCTTCGACGTGGCCGTCACCGGCGTCACCGCGCTGCTCGGCCGCAACGGCGTCGGCAAGACGACGACCGTGAAATCCATCCTCGGGCTGCACCCGATCGGCGGCGCGATCAGCTTCGCCGGAACCGATCTCAGCACCCTGCCGACGCACCGGATCGCCCGGCTCGGCATCGGCTACGTGCCCGAGGACCGCGCGGTCTTCGCCGGCCTCACCGTCGAGGAGAACCTGCGGCTGGCCGACTCGGCCCGCGCGGCGGCGCGCTACGACTTCGTGTACGAACTCTTCCCGGTGCTGCGCGAGCGCGCCCGCCAGTACGCCGGCACGCTCTCCGGCGGCGAGCAGCAGATGCTCGCGCTCGGCCGGGTCCTGCTCGGCCCGGCCCGGCTGCTGCTGATCGACGAGCCGACCAAGGGCCTCTCCCCGAAATACGCCGGGCAGGTCGCGCTCGCGCTCGGACGGATCGCGGAGCAGGTACCGATCCTGCTCGTCGAGCAGAACCTCGCCGTCGTGCGGCGGATGGCGCGCGACGCGGTCGTGCTCGACATGGGACGCGTCGTGCACACCGGCGACGCCCGAGACCTGCTCGCCGACCCGAGCCTGACCAACCGGCTGCTCGGCGTCTCCGCGGCAGCGGTGCATTCGACGACTGCGAAAACCGCACCGGCCGCCGCACCGGCCGCCGACATCGAGGCAGGTGCACGGTGAGCACCCTGATTCTGCTGTCCGCGACCGGCCTCGGCCTCGCCGCGCTCTACTTCCTGGTCGCCTCCGGCCTCTCGCTCATCTTCGGCCTGATGGACGTGCTCAACTTCGCGCACGGGGCGTTCGTCGCGGTCGGCGGCTACGCGGCCTGGACGGTGGCCGACCACGTCGCGGGCGGCTTCGGACTCGGGTTGGCGCTCATCGCCGCGGTGGCCAGCGGCGCGGCGCTCGCCGCCCTCACCGAGCTGTTGATCATCAGGCCCCTGTATGCGCGGCCGCTCGACCAGGTGCTCGCGACGGTCGGCCTCGGGCTCGCCATTCCCGCGCTGCTGCAAGCGATCTGGGGCGCCGACCCGCGCACCTGGGCCCTGCCCGGCTGGCTGGCCGGCACCGTCAGCCTCCTCGGCGCGCACATCCCGACAGTCCGCTTCGTGCTGATCGCCGCGGCGCTCGCGCTGCTCGGCGGCCTGCGGCTGCTGCTCGCCCGCACCCGCGCGGGACTGGTCGTGCGCGCGGGCGTCGAGAACCGGGAGATGGTCGCCGCGCTTGGCATCGACGTGCACCGGGCGTTCACCGGCGTCTTCGCGCTCGGTGGAGCCGCTGCGGGGCTGGCCGGGCTGCTCGACGGCCTGTATCAGGGGTCGATCTCGCCAGGTGACGGCACCTCGCTGCTGATCTTCGCGTTCGTCGTCGTGGTGCTCGGCCGGATGGGATCGCTCACCGGGACGGCCGTGGCCTCGGCGGCGGTCGGTCTTGTGCAGCAGTTCGCCAACTACCTCTCGCCGAACCTCGGCGACGAGTCCGTCGTCATCCTGCTGGCCGCGGTGCTCCTGCTGCGCCGGCGCGACCTCAAGGGCAGGCTGGCATGAGCCCGACAAGACCGCTGATTCCCGCGAGAGCGACGAGCGCGATCGCTTCGAGCGGCGGGACGGGGCGACGTGCAGTGCTCGTCGTGCTCGCGCTGGGGCTGCTGTATGCGATCCCTTACTCGACCGTCCAGCTGCCCGGCGTCTTCGACGGACCGCTCGACTCGCCCGGGGTGCTGCAACTGCTGGCCGTGTGTCTGGTCTTCGCAGGGCTCGCACTCAGCTACGACCTGCTGTTCGGGCACACCGGCATCATGTCCTTCGGCCACGGCCTGTTCGTGACCGGCGGCATGTACGTCACCACCATCCTGGTCAACCACGCCGGAAACAGCCTACTGATATCCGCGCTCGCCGGACTCGGCGTCGGGCTGGTCGCGGCGGTTGTACTCGGCGCGGTGGCGCTGCGCGTGGACGGCATCGGGTTCGCCATGGTCACGCTCGCCTTCGGTCAGGCCGTCTCGCTGCTGGTGGTCTCCGGCTCGCCCGCGCTCACCGGTGGGGAACAGGGCCAGACGCTGAACGCCGCCGCCGTCCCGGCCGCGCTCTCCGGCATCCGCAACACGGCCAACCTGTACTGGCTCGCCCTCGCCTACCTGGTGCTGTGCGCGGCCGTGGTCTGGTGGCTGACCACGTCCGTACCCGGCCGGATGATGCGCGCGGTCAAGGAGAACCAGCAGCGCGTCGAGGTGCTGGGCCTCAACCCGTACCTGTTCAAGCTGCTCGCGTTCGTGATCGCCGGAGTGCTGGCCACCGGCGGGGGAGTGATCTACCTGTTGCTGCTCGGCGGCGCGACGCCCACCGTGTCCGGATCCGACTTCACACTCGGCCTGCTCGTCATGGTGGTGCTCGGCGGCGCGGGGCGCCGATGGGGCGTGGTCGCCGGGGGAGTGCTGTACGCGTATGCCGATCAGTCGCTCACCCGGCTTTCCGGCTCCTCCTCGGTGGCCTCGCTTCCCGGCCTTTTGCGTGGCCCGCTGCAGCAGCCGCTCTTTTTGTTAGGAGTTTCGTTCGTGGCGGTGGTGTTTTTTCTCCCGGGTGGACTCGCCACGTTGCCTGCGCGCCTTCGCGCCTCGACTATGCCCATGAGAGGTATGCCGATAACCAGGCGGCACCGCGCAAAGCGCGACGCCGTGAACGCGAAAAGCCGGGAAGAGGTGGCGCCGCGTGGCTGACTTCCGCGATTTCGAGGAATACCAGATACCGGTCAGGGGCGGGGATCTGGCCGTGCTGCGCTGGGCCGCGGCCGATCCCGGCGCGCCGACCGCCGTTCTGGTGCACGGCATCACCGCGAACGCCCTCGCCTGGGCCGCGGTCGCCGAAGCCGTCGATCGCCGGGTCAACCTCGTCGCCCTCGACCTGCGCGGCCGCGCCTACTCCCGGGACATAGCCTCGCCCTGGGGCCTCGATTCCGACGTGGACGACGTTGTCGCCGTCCTCGACCATGCCGGCCTGGACCGCGCCGTGCTCGTCGGGCACTCCCTCGGCGCGTTCATCGTGTGCACGCTCGCCGCGCGGTATCCCGACCGTGTGGAATCGCTCGTCGCGGTGGACGGCGGCGCCAGGCTCCCGCTCGTCTCCGGTATCGATGACCCCGACAAGCTGCTGGAACTCACGGTCGGCCCGGCGATTCGCAAGCTGCACATGACCTTCGCCGACGGCGAGGCGTACCTGGACTTCCACCGGGAGCATCCCTCGTTCATCGGCCATTGGAGTCCGCAACTCGTCGCATATCTGGGCCGCGACACCCTCTGGCTGCCCGACGGCAAGGTCGTCTCCTCATGCATCGAGGACGCGATACGGGCAGACGGACGGCAGTTGATCACCGACGACTTCATCAGCGAGGCAATCAACACCGCGACGTGCCCGGTGACGCTCCTCTACGCGGAGCGCGGCATCCTCAACCAGCCGCACGGCTTCTACGACGACGACATGCTCACGGCGGTCGGTATCGACCGCGCTCGGGTAACCGCCAGGCTGATATCCGACACCAATCACTACACGATCATCGGACCCGGCGTCGGCGCCGATACGGTGGCCGCTGAATTGATCCGGCACGCCGAACACAAACAACACGGCCCCGCGAACAACACTGCCGCACCGCCCGAAGTGGCGGCATAGCACATGATGAAAGCGCGAAATCACGCCTAGGGTCACGACCTTGAAAGGCCACACCCACCGGCGAAAGGCATTTCGTGCAACCACCGTCGTTTGCGCGCCGCCCGCCGACCCGCGCCTCCCTCGCGCTGGCCGTCGTGCTCGCCGCACTCACCGCGTTCCTCGTCGCCACCGGCTCGGGCCAGCGCGCCCAGGCCGCCGGCTCGCTGACCCAGGTCCCGAACTTCGGCTCGAACCCGGGCGCCCTCCAGATGTACGACTACGTCCCGACCTCGGCTCAGCCCAACGCCCCGCTCGTGGTCGCCCTGCACGGGTGCACCCAGCAGGCGTCCGACTACTACAACGACTCGGGCTGGCCCAAGTACGCCGACCAGTGGGGCTTCGACCTGGTCTTCCCGCAGCAGACCTCCGCGAACAACTCGCTCGAGTGCTTCGACTGGTTCACCTCCTCGGACGACACCCGCGGCAACGGCGAGGCCGCCTCGATCATCCAGATGGTCCAGTACATGCAGGCGCACTACTCGATCGACGCCTCGCGGATCTACGTCACCGGGCTGTCCGCCGGCGGCGGGATGACCGCCGACCTGCTCGCCGACTACCCGGACGTGTTCGCGGCCGGTTCGGTCGACTCCGGCCTTCCGGCCCAGTGCGCCACCGCAGGCAGCACCAGCGCCTCTCCCTGCCAGTCCGGCACGGTGAACAAGACCGTCGCGCAGTGGGCCGCGCTGGCGACAAACTCAGATCCCGGATACAGCGGGCCCTGGCCCCGCGTCGCCATCTGGCAGGGCACGAGCGACTATACGGTCAACCCTGCCAACGCGACCGATCTGATGGACCAGTGGACCGGTGTGTGGGGGATCAGCCAGACGGCTTCGTCTACCGCATCGCTGACCGGCGGTACTACCGAGAGCATTTACAACGACGCGAGCGGTAAGCCCGCAGTCGAGATGTACATGATCTCCGGGATGGGCCACGGCCTGGCTGTTAACCCGGGTTCGGGAACCGCACAGTGCGGTACGACCGGTGCGTACTTCCTCAACTACATCTGCTCGACGTACTACACAGCGGTCTTCTGGGGCCTCAACGGTTCCGGCTCGGGGTCCTCGTCGAGCGCGACAGCGTCGCCGTCCACCTCACCCACGCCGTCGGCGTCCGCATCGCCGTCATCCAGCCCGTCCTCGACGTGGAGCCCGAAGTGCTTCACCGAGAGCAACTATCAGCAGACCGTTGACGGGCACGCGTACCAGTCCGGCGGCTACACGTACGCCAACGGCTCCAACCAGAACATGGGCCTGTGGAACATCTACACAGTCCACACGCTGGAGGAGACGAGCTCGGGTTACTACGTGATCGCCGACGCCCACTGCCCGTAGCAGCACGCGCACAAGCGCCCGAGCGCGTCCTAGGCGTCACAGCAGTTGGTGCAACCGCAATGCCAGCTGTAGCTCTAGGGCGCGCTCGGGGCAGTTCCAGTCCGCGCCGAGCAGTTGGGCGATCCGATCCAAACGCTGCGTCACGGTGTTGACGTGGACGTGCAGGACGTCCTTAGTCCGCATCAGGTTCCCGCCGCAGCCGAAGTACGCATCCAGCGTGTGCACCAACTCGGTCGACCGCCGCGCGTCGTAGTCGAGCACCGGCCCGAGCGTCGCCTGTACAAACGCCGGAACATCCGACTTGCGCGGCTCCGTACCCCCGAGAAGCAACCCGACGAAACCCAGGTCGCGGGTGGACGCGGCGTCGCCGATCCGGCCGAGAGCCTGAAGCGCGGCCAGGCAGCGAGCCGCCTCGGCGTGCGCGGCGGCGAAGGCGGCCGGCCCGCGAACCGGACCCGCCGCGCCTGCCGTCACCGGGCGCTGAATCGCGCCGTGCAGATGATGCACCACGTCGCGTGCTACACCGGTCGCATCCGAACCGGGGAGCAGCAACACCGTGGTGCCGCCACGCTCGCCGGCCAAGCCACGATTGGTTGCTGCCAAGTGCGCGGCCGCCGAAGCGAGGCGCTGCCGGTCCGCGTCCTGCGCGTACGCCACGACGGCGATGGAAGGCACGTCGAGATCCGCGCCGAGCCTACGTGCCCGCTCCCGCAGCGACTCCAAGCTCGGCTCGCCCCGGTCCGACGCGGCCAGCAGGTCCGCCACCAACTCGCCGCGCACCCGGTGCTCCGCCTCCTGCACCGAGCGCTCGATCAGCAGCCGCAGCGCCGTCATCGTCGCCGCCCGCTCCAAGATCCGCTGGTCCGCGCTCTCCAGATCCAGCTCGGGCCGCCCCCGCAGCACCATCGCGCCCAGCCGC
>NZ_DASRGV010000140.1:0-23302 GCF_035650855.1 Actinocrinis sp.
GACGATCCCGGTGGCGCTGGTGTTCTTCTTCTTCCAGCGGCACATCATGCGCGGCACCGAGGGCGCGGTGAAGGAGTGAGTGAGGTACCGGTGAACGGCCGAGCCCAGATCGAATGGGACCTGTAGCGAATCTCATCTGACTCTGAGACTCGCATCAGATCCGCTTAGCGGAGCATTCGTACGTTGCGTGGATGCTGCACGTTCGCAAGCCACGATGGAGCTCCCACCGCCGCGTCGCCGCGGTCGGATGCGCCGCGTTGCTGCTCACGGCCGGCGTCGGCGCCACCACCTACGCGAAAGTCGGCGGCCGGCTCAAGCTGGTGAGCTCGAGTTCGGTGTCGGCGGCCTCGCCCTCGACCCCGACCGCAACCGCAACTGTGTCATCCAGCCTCAGCCCCAGTTCGAGCCCCAGCCCGAGTTCAAGCTCAACCTCAACCTCAACCTCAATGAGCGTGTCGAACCCCCTCAAGGGCGAGGCCTTCTCCGGCACCGCGCAGGTAGGCACACTCTTCGGCACCTCGAACGGGTCGCTGACGTCGCACCATTGCACCGGGAGCGTGGTGTCCAGCCCACAGGGCGACATCGTCGTGACCGCGGCGCACTGCGTGTACTCCAGTTCGGGGGCCAAGACGGGCTTGGCGTTCGTCCCCGACTACAACGACGGCAGCATGCCGTACGGGGTCTGGGACGTCTCAGCGGTCTACGTCGCCCAGCAATGGATCTCCGACCGCGATCCCGACTACGACGTGGCGTTCATCGTGGTGCACAAAAGCGGGTCGAGCACGCCGATCCAGAGCGTCGTGGGCGCGGACACGCTCGCGGTTGACCGGTCGTACACCGCCCTGACCACCGTCATCGGCTACCCCTCGGACAGCAACGAGCCGATCACCTGCACGAACTACACATCAGAGTTCTCATCCACGCAGCTCCAGTGGGACTGCGACGGATATCCGGGCGGCACCAGTGGATCGCCATTCCTCACGGACGTGAACTCTAAGACCGGCCTGGGCGCGGTCGACGGTGTCATCGGCGGCTACGAAACCGGCGGGGACAGCCCGGACGTCTCGTACTCGGTCCACTTCACGACCTGGGTCAGTCAGCTGCTCGCCGAGGCTGAATCAAAGAACTGAGTCCGTGCACCGAGCGCATCCTCCTCAAGAGACCTGGTAAATCGGTTGCGGGACCGTTCGCGGTCCACTTGGGTCTGTCATCTATGACTGCGATAGAGGACCTCGTGTGCCCAGAGCGGTATCCGCTCGCGTCCAAATACGACCCGGCATGGCTGCTCGGGCTGGACATGGGGCCGAACCCGTTGTGGATGCTGGAGGACCTGGCCCGCGACCTGGAGCTGAAGCCGGGGATGCGGGTGCTCGATCTCGGTTCCGGGAAGGGCGCCACCTCAGTGTTCCTGGCCAGTGAGTACGGGGCGCAGGTGGTGGCCGCGGACTGGTGGATCGCACCCGAGGAGGCTGCAGCCGTGTTCGCCGAGGCGGGCGTCGCCGACCGGGTCACCGCGGTGCGGGCCGAGGCGCACGCCCTGCCGTTCGGGAAGGAGTACTTCGACGCGATCGTGAGCATCGACGCGTTCGAATACTTCGGGACCGCGGACTCCTACCTGCCCTACCTGCTGCGATTCCTGCGGCCCGGAGGGCAGGTGGGGATGGCCACGCCGGCGATGAGCCGGGAGGTGCGCGAGCTCGGCGCGATCCCGGAGCACATCGAGAAGCTGTTCGGGTGGGAGGCGATGGCGTGGCACACGCCCGAGTGGTGGCGTTTCCAGTGGGAGATCACGAAGCTGGTGGACGTGACCTGCGCACGCCTTCAGGAGCACGGCTGGCAGGACTGGCTGGCTTGGGAGCGGGCCTGCGCGGAATACCGGCCGGAGAAGCTGGCCGAGTACCTTGCCCGGATCGACGTGCTCACCGTCGACGGCGGCGAGTTGCTCTCTTTCGCGCTGCTGGCTGCGAGGAAGCGATAGCGCCCCTAGGGCCGGTGGCACTCAACTCCTGATCAGGCCTCGGGTCCAGGCGTCGCGCACGATCCGCGCGGCCGTCTGCTCCGGGCCGAGGGCCGAGGTGTCGAACCACCACCCGGCGTCACCCAGCTCGCGCTGCAGCGTCGCCTCAAGCTCGACGTAGCCGTCGAACTGCCAGGATTCATCGGGGTCGCGCGTCGCGTTGCGATGTTCGCACACGTCGATGCTCGGGGCGAGCGTCACCAGCGCGACCGGGCGCGGCGCTGTCAGCTGCAGCAGCCGGTCGAGTTCTGCCCGGTCTCTGACCAGCTCGTCCATCAGCACCATGAAATCGCAGTCGATGAAGTTGTTCGCCAACGAGGTCAGGTTCCGCTCGCACAGCGCCTGCTGGCGGGCCGCCTCGTCGGCGGGCTGGCCGAGCGCCCAGACGCGGCCACTGAGGATCATCTCGTTCACGTCGTCCGCCTTGACCTGCGCGGCGCGCGGGAACTGGCGTGCCGCAAGGCGTTTGACCGTCGACTTGCCGGCGCCCGGCATCCCCGAGACGATTACGCATCCTGACAGCGGTCTCTGAGACGTCACGGAACGTGATCGTGCCATCCGGCTCCGGGCGGCGCGAGTGAATTACAAACACCCCGATAAAACCCGGTGCGTCGAAGCGGAGGTTGTGCGCAAGATTCGCCCGTGACGAATCTCGACGAGGAACTGATCGAGCTGCGGCGGGAGATTCACCGCCGCCCCGAGCTCGCCGGGGCGGAGCGCGAGACGGCCGGGCTTGTCGCCGAGCAGCTGCGTGCGGCCGGGCTCGCGGTGACGACGGGGGTCGGCGGGCACGGAGTGCTCGCGGTGCTCGACGGTTCCGCGGACGGTCCGACGGTCGCGTACCGGGCGGACATGGACGCCGTCGACGCGGAAACGAACGTGCTGCCTTTCCCGCTGTCCGACCGGGTTTTCGACGAGGCTTCGCCTCGCGCGTGCCCGGGGTCGCGCACCTGTGCGGGCACGACCTGCACACCGCGATCGGCGTGGGCGTCGCCCGGGCGCTGGCTCAGGGCTCTGAGCCCATACGCGGCCGGCTCGTGTTCGTCTTCCAGCCGGCCGAGGAGCCTCTGCAGGGGGCACGCGCGATGCTGGAGACCGGCCTGGTGCAACGGCTCGCGCCGCGTGAGTTCTATGCGCTGCACTGCAGCCCGTTCCCCTGCGGCACCATTGGCGTGTCTCCGGGATACGGCCTGCCCGGGCTCGACCACATCCGGATCGTGCTGCCGGACGGCGACGACGCGGCCGTCGCCGCCCTGACCGCCGAGATGGCGCAGCTGGGAAATGTCGGGTTCCCGCAGAGCATCGCGGAGTACAACGCGCGCTTCCGTGCGTTGCTAGAACCCGCGCTTGCCGCGTCAATCCAGGAATCAGTGTGCGTAGCTCAGTGGACTGAGCAGGCGCCCGACGGGCAGCCCATCGTCAATGTGCTGCTGCGCGTTTGGCCACAGGAGCGGCATGCGGAGCTTCGCGCGCAGGTCAAGCGACTCGCGGCAGCTGCGGGCGGAACCGTCGAGTTCCCCGGCGATCCGTTCCCCGCAATGGTCAACTCAGCGGAGCTGAGCACGGCAGCGGGTCGGTTTCTTAGCGCGGAGCTGGGACCGGAGTCCGTCGTGTGGGCTCGGGCATCCTGGCCCTTCAACTGCGAGGATTTCGCGCTGTTCCTCAACGAGGCTCCGGGCGCACAGTTCTATCTCGGCGTCGCGGACGCGCAGACGGGAATGAACGGCGCACCGCACACCCCTGATTTCGCCGCCGACGAGCGGGCGATCGGCCACGGCGTGCGCGCCATGAGCAGCCTGCTGATCGACCGGCTGGCAGCCGGGAAAAACCCGTAACGGTATCGCCTGAAGCCGTGTTACGGTGCTGGGCGCCCCCGATTGAGGAGTCCGACATGCTGAGTGACGACGACATCTCCAGCTGAGATGTCCGGGTCCCGAGCGCGTTCTGATCGACGATCCGCAGCTCGGCGCCGCTTCGTCCTCCCGTCTGTCACCCCGCGCTCGGCCCATCGCCGCGCGGGATTCCGCGCAAGGGCACTCTCATGTCACAGTCACCGTCTCCCGTCGTCGTCTCCGGCCTCTCATTCATCTGGCCGGACGACACCCCGGTCTTCCGGGACCTCAGCTTCAGCCTCGAGGCGGAGCGGATCGGCCTGGTCGCCCCGAACGGCGCCGGCAAGTCCACGCTGCTGCGGCTGATCAGCGGCGAGCTCACCCCGGCCGCAGGCTCGATCACCATCGAGGGGACGCTCGGCTATCTTCCCCAGGATCTGCCGCTGATCGCGGACCGTACGGTCGCCGACGTGCTCGGCGTGGCGGCGGTGGTCGCGGCGCTGGACGCGATCGAGTCCGGCGACACCGACGAGCGGCATTTCGCCGCCATCGGCGAGGACTGGGACCTTGAGGACAGAGTCCGGGCGCAGTTGGAGCGGCTCGGGCTGGGCCAGGTCTCGCTCCGAGAACCGCTCGGCGCGCTGAGCGGGGGCCAAGTGGTCTCGCTCGGGCTCGCCGCACAGCTGTTGCGGCGCCCCGACGTGCTGCTGCTCGACGAGCCGACCAACAACCTCGACCTCGCCGCGCGCCACAAGCTCTACGCCGTGCTCGACAGTTGGCGCGGCTGCGTTCTTGTCGTCAGCCACGACCGAGAGCTGCTGGACCGGATGGACCGCACCGCGCAGCTCGACGGTGACGAGATCCGGTTCTACGGCGGCGGCTTCAGCACCTATCAGGAGGCTGTCGACGTAGAACGACAGGCGGCCGAGCGCGGACTGCGGAACGCCGAGCAGGAGCTCAAGCGCGAGAAGCGGGAGATGCAACAGGCTCGCGAGCGGGCGGAGCGCCGGGCCGGCAATGCGGCGAGGAACCTCAAGAACGCCGGTCTGCCAAAGATCGTCGCCGGCAACATGAAGCGCAGCGCCCAGAAGGCCGCTGGCATCGCGCAGACGATGCATGCCTCGCGCGTGAGCGAGGCGAAGGAGCGTGCTGACTTGGCCGCCAAGGCCGTGCGCTCGGATCAGAGCATTGCGCTCGAACTGCCGGACACCCGCGGGCCGGCCGGGCGCACCCTGTTCGTCGGGGAGGGCCTGCGCAAGCGTTTCGGCGACGCCGAGGTGTTCGCGGGCGACGGGGTCGACTTGACCGTCCGCGGGCCGGAGCGCATCGCGTTGTCCGGCGGGAACGGCGCGGGCAAGTCCACGCTGATGCGGCTGATCCACGGCGACTTGGCGCCCGACAGCGGGACGATCCGCCGTGCCGACGGGCGCGTGGCCTACCTGTCGCAGCGGCTTGACTTGCTCGATGACGACAAGAGCGTCGCCGAGAACTTCGCCGCGATCGCGCCCTCACTTCCCGACGCGCAGCGGCTCAACGTCCTGGCGCGGTTCCTCTTCCGCGGCTCGCGCATCCACCTGCCAGCGCGGGTTCTGTCCGGCGGCGAGCGGCTTCGCGCGACGCTGGCTTGCGTGCTGTACGCCGATCCGGCGCCGCATCTGCTCCTGCTGGACGAACCGACGAACAACCTCGACTTGGTCAGCGTCGCCCAGTTGGAGAACGCGCTGAACGCATATCAGGGTGCTTTCGTCGTGGTGAGCCACGACGAACGCTTCCTGAAGGAAATCAAGGTCCAACGGCGGCTCGACCTGGCGGCCGGGCGCTTGAGCAGCCAATCAGTAGATTGATATGCATCGCAAGGGCCGGGCCGACGGCCTTCGCAGCGGACGGCCCGGCGGACGATTAGGGCGTCGCCGGCCTGCACGTCTCAGCGTCGCGGCGCGGCTCGATCCGCGCCGCGAGGTTGCGCAGGGACGCGGCGGTGGCCCGGCGTACCGAGGTGGTGCGCGGCGCATGGGCGCGTCGGCGCCTCGCCTTGGGGGCGATGACCGGGGCGTCGGGGCGGGCCGAGTGCGAGTCGCGCTGTGCTGCGTGTGTCGCGAGGATGAAGCCCATGGGGTCCATTTGCCTCTCCTTCTCTCTTCATCACTTTTCACTGGTCGGGGGCGGGCCCGGTGGACGCGCGGACCCGCAGCCGGGTCGGCAGCAGGATCCGGCGCTCGGCCGGGTCGGCGGGCGGATCGAGCAGCAGGGTCCCGGTGAGCCGGCCCTTCTCCAGCGCGGGCTGCGCGATCGTGGTCAGGCGCGAGGAGGTGGCCTCGGGGATGTCGTCGAACCCGATGACGGACACGTCCTTGCCCGGCCGCAGTCCCCGGGCCTTGAGCGCGTCGAGGACGCCGAGTGCCAGGATGTCGGTGACGGCCAGGATCGCCGTCGGCCTCGGCGCGCGGTCCAGCGCGTGCCCGGCCGCTTCCGCGCCGGCCGCCCGGCTGTTCTGCGCCGCGTTGACCGTCTGGATCTGCGGCCAGCCGACTCCCACCTCGGCCAGCGCGTCGCGGTATCCCAGGAGGCGTTCCCGGGTGACGTAGTAGGGCAGCTTCTCGGGGTCGGCCACCGTCACGGGCCTGGTCTCGCGTTCTGGAATGATCCAGTCCGCGATCAGCGCGACGCGGCGGTGGCCGAGCCCGGTGACGTGCCGCCCGGCCGCAAGCGTCGCCGCGGCTTCGTCGATCCCGACGAAGCGCGCGTCAGGGTCGTCCTGGTCGCGTCGCTCGGCGCTGACGATCGGCAGGCCGCGCGCCCGGATCGCCTGAAGGGACGGGTGCCAGTCCGTCAGGCAGTAGATGCAGAAGCCGTCGACCACCGCGTTGTTCACCACGGTGGCCGCCGCCTCGCCGTCCTTCGAGACCGGCATGAGCAGCAGCCCGGTGTCGTGAAGCTCGGCGGTCTGCGCGAGCCCTCGCAGGAACTGCACGGCGTACGGATCGGTGAAGGCGTAGGAGAGCGTGTCGCTGAAGACCACGCCGATCGCGCCGACCCGCCCGCTGCGCAGCGACCGCGCCGCCGGATTCGGCCCGGAGTAGCCCAGCTGCCGCGCGGTCTCCAGGATCTTCTCGCGCAGCCGGGGCGAGAGCTGGTCAGGCCGGCTGTATGCGTTCGAGACGGTGCTGCGCGAGATGCCGAGGGCGTCGGCGACGGTCTGCAGTGTCGGTTTCACGGCCATCCCGCCCTTCTGTATCGATCCAGTCCCTCTGTATCGATACAGTACGCCTTTTGGCGGGAGACGCAAGCGGCGACCGGGGTGAGTCGTCGGCGAATGCGTCGCAGCGAGGCGCGGTGTCCAGGCCTGGCTTGCCCGGACACCGCGTCACCGCTTGCGCATTTCCTGCGTCTTGTGCGCCTTGTGCGTCAGGTCATGAGACGTTGAGCGCAGCGTCGTCGAGGACGAAGTCGGTGGTGCCGTAGTACGCGTCGGTCTCGGTGCCGGTGAACTTCAGCGTGACGTGCTGGCCGATGAACTGGTTCAGCGAGAACGCGGCCTGGTCCCACTTGTTGTCGGCGTCCAGGTTGCTAAAGCTGTGCAGCGTGGCCAGGACGGTGCCGGAGGAGTTGAGGACCTGCACCGACAGGGTGTCGGCCGCGCCCAGCGCCAGCTCGCCGGTGGAGATGTGCCGCCAGAACGAGAACGCGGCGGTCTTGCACGTCGACGGGATGTTCACGCTCTGGGCGATGGTGTCGGTGGCCGGGAAGCCGTAGCCGTCGAGCCAGGACACGTAGTTGCCCGAGTGCGCTTGCAGGCCGTAATTGCTCGACGGGACGATCGAGCCGGTGGTGCCCGTCCACGGCGTAGTGCCGTTCTCGAAACCGCCGTTGACGATCAAGTTGGCCGCGGTGCAGCCGGTGCCGGATGCCGCCACCGACCACGTAAAGCTCGCCGAGCCTGAGGCCTTGGTCGTGTCCGTCGCGGTGACGGTCACGTTCGAGGTGCCCGCGGCGGTCGGGGTGCCTGAGATCAGGCCGGTCGCGGAGTTGATCGACAGGCCGGCCGGCAGGCCCGAAGCCGAGTAGGTCAGCGTTTGCCCGGAGGCCGAGTCGGTGGCGGTGATCTGCAGGCTGGCCGCCGTGCCGACGGTGCCGGACTGGCTGCCCGGGTTGCTCACCGTCACGGTGTTGCCTTGACTGCCGTGGTTGACGATCGGGTGCGAGATCGCGCAGTTGTTGGTGTCGTTGGACCAGGACGCCTGCTCGGCGAAGGTTCCGGTGGCGAAGGTGATGTCGGCGGCGCCTCCGGTGCTGCCGGGGGCGATCCACGCGCACTCGTCGGAGTTCTCGTAGCCGTTGGTCCCGCCGTTGGTGCCCGGGTTGTTCCAACCGGTGATGAGGGTGTCCGACATCATCTCGTGCCACTCGTGCCCGATGGTCATCGTGTAGCCGTCCAGCGTCCCCGAGGCGCCGTTCACGAAGCCCACGCCGCACGCGCTTTGCGTGCCGGAGTAGAAGTCCATGTTGTACGGCTGGTTGCTGAATGCGATGGGGCCGTAGGGCGAGTTGAGCGGTCCTCCGGTCATGCCCGGGTAACCGGTCCACATGTGCCAGGCGCAGTATCCGGACGTGAGGCTCTGGTAGTTGTCCGGGTCGGTGCCGTGCGGGGAGAGGATCACGTAGTAGGCGTTGCGGTTGCTCGCGGCAGTGGTGTTGCCGAAGTGCGCCGCGGCGTTGATGGCCTCCTGCGCCAGCTGGTGCTCGGTCGCAGTGCTCGGGGAGGCCGCGGAGTTGTCGTACCACGCGCCGGCCAGCACGCCGCCGCTCTGGTAGGGCACGAACGCCGAGGCCGGGGTGGTGCTCGGGCAGCTGTACGCGCCGGCCGAGACGGTCGAGCCGTCACACCACTGGGTCAGGTCGGCCGACCACAGCTCGTTGTTCGTGCCGATGCCCTTGAACATCTCCTGCGCGGCGGAGGCGGCGCCGTCCAGATCGCCGGTGAACTTGGCGTCGCCGTTGCCGTCAGTGCTCTGCGTGCCCCACTGCGTGCCGTAGAAGACCACGTACACCTTGGTCTTGGCGCCGCTCATGACCCCTTCGCCGTTGGTGCCGCCCTGATAGGCCAGGGTGTTCGCGCCGACTGTCGTGGCGGCGGCGGTGGTCGAGGCGTCCGGGTGGGCCTTCTTCCACGCCTTGATGTGGGCCTGCTCCGGCGCGGTGGGCATCACGCCGGGATGCGACTGGAAGTAGGCCACGACCGGATCGGTCCGGCCGGAGGAGCCCGGGTTCGCCGAGGCGGCGGCGCTGACCGCGGGCAGGGTGACCGTCGCGAGGCCGGCGAGCACGGCGGTGGCCGTGGCTATTCGTCGTGCGCTTCGTTCGGACATCGTTGTCCTTTCGGGTGGGATCGAGCGGGCCGGTGGATCTCGGGTTTCGAGCAGGGACCGGCTCCGCGCGGCGTTTGCACGGTGGTGCGTGCGTCGACTACGCCGTTTCAGGGCAGCCGGAAAGAGCGCGCTCGACGCATCGCGCTGTGGCGGTTGTGCTGCGGGGTGGGTGCGGCTGGTCGCGGGCATGCCGAATAAGGCTCTTGGCATGCGGGGCGGTCGTCCGGGAAGACCTTCGCGGACCTCAGCGCGTAGCCCCAAAGTAGCCGCAGGGCATACGCGGATCAACAAAATGCTAAATGTAAAAACCCGGCCAACGGCGCGCGCCGCGCCGCGCTCAGTCCGTCCAGGCCCACCGGATCCCGAACTGGCCCGGGCCGACGTCCAGGGCCACCGCGGTGGCGCGCCCGAACTCGTCGAGGCTCATGACGCGCTCGGTGTAGTCGTCCGAGTCAACGGCCGAAGACGCGATCTGCACGCACCGCGCCGGTCTGCTCGACTCGGCGAATTCGACTTCGAGTACGTATTCGCGCAGCGGCTCCGGGAAGCGCCGCGTGGACTCCACGTCGCTGATGAACGGCTCCGCGATGTCGAGCCGGTGCTCCATGACGTGGAACTCTCCGGCGCGCAACGGATGCCCGAACAAGAGTTCCGCCGCGACCAGCCCGGAGCTGTGCACCGAGACGACCTGGCCGAGCGAGCAGCCGCGCATCGGCGTGATCGTGAGCGTGTTCTCTCCGCATTCCGCGTTGTACAGCGCGAGCAGCCGATCGGGGCCGTCGACCGTCGCCCGCAGCAGCAGCCGATTCCATTGGCGGTGGATGAGGCGGTCGGCGCCGACCGAGACGCGATCGTGCATGGAGACCCGCACGACGTCCCCGCTCCAGACCGGGTCCATGTCGCGCAGCGCCTCGATGACCGCGCTTCGGTCGTGGTAGATCTCGGTGATGGCGTGCACCGCGGAGGTGTTCCTGCGCCCCCGCGGCCGGGGCGGTTCGAGCAGCGCGGTGAGCGCCGCGGGCTGGAGGTCGAGGATCCGCTCGAGGGCGCCGAGCGCGGCGATCGAGGCCTCGCGCTCCGGCTGGCTGCGCCCGGACTGCCAATGGCTGAGCGCCGCGAGGCTGACCGGAGTCCCGGCCTCGGCGAGCTTGGCCTGAATCCGGTCCAGGGTCAGGCCCCGGACGCGGATGGCCTCTCGCAGAGCGGCGCAGAACGGCCCCTTTTTGAGCAAAGCATCGAGCGCTACCGAATGGCTCACAATTCGACCTCCGCCCGGCAGGAGCGCTGCCGCAATCGCACACTACCAGCGACGGTCGGAGATGCCCTAGACGTTCTTGCGGTACAGGTGCGACGTGGCGGTTCGCTGGTACCCGATTTTCTCGTAGAACGGGTGGGATTCGCTGCGCATGACATTCGAGCGGACCACGACCACGTGAAGGCCGCGCTGGGACGCCCATTGTTCGGCAGCGTCCACCGGCACGCGGCCGAGGCCGCAGCGGCGGGCCGCTGAATCCGGAATGCGCTCCAGCCGGCTGGCCACCGCGGATAACTCGCTCGGGTAGCCGAGCTGAGCCAGCAGCATCAACTACCTGCGCAAGATCGAGATGCCGCTGCCGTTCGCCTGCTACGGCGCGCTGCTCGCGGGTGTGGACCACGTGCTGGTCGGCGCGGGCGACCCGGCCGAGCTGCCCCGGCTGCTGGATCGGCTGGCCGCTGGTGAGCCGGCTTCGCTCTCGGTGCGCGTGCAGGGCGCCACCGCGCAGGACGGGGAATTCGCCGCCCGCTTCGATCCGCGCGACCTGTTCGGCCCGTCTCCGCCGGTGCTGCGCCGGCCCAGGCTGGACGCGATCGTCGCGTCCGTGGATCTCGCCGCCGCGCTGGCCGCCGATCCGGTCACTACACGGCCCGCGACGCGGTCGCCTACCTTCTTGGAAACCAAGCGCAAGTAGCCGTCACGCCTAAACCGTGAGCCGCAGCCGAGGAAACGACGCTGGTCAGCGGCATGTTGTGGATCTTCTAGAGCCGCGTTGGCGGCCGTCGGGCGCCAACGCATTCGACAGCCGACCGCGCGGAGGGCGTAGGCTGCTGCGGATGGCCGGGAGATCGGCCGCTGTCAGTGCTCGGGTCGGCGGTTTCGGCGGTGCGGGTCGAAGCGGCCGGGTTTCGGGGCTGGACCGGCGTGATCATGCGGATCGGTTCGGCGCAGGTTCAGTGTTCGACGGTTCCCGGTGACAGGAGATCGCGGCTGTGGCCCGAAGTAGCGGTGTACGCGGAAGCAGGGTCGGTTCCGGCCCGATGGGCGAGAGCGAGCGCGGTAACGCGGCCGCCCGCGTCGCGGTGACCTACTGGTGCGAAGTCGGCCATGTGACGCAGCTGCGTTTCGCGGACACGGCGGAGGTGCCGGAGGTCTGGGAGTGCTCGATCTGCGGCCTGCCCGCGGGCCGGGATCAGGACAACCCTCCGGTGCAGGCTCCGGTCGCGCCGTACAAGACCCACCTGCAGTACGTGCGGGAGCGGCGCAGCGAGGCCGAGGCGGAGATCCTGCTGGCGGAGGCGCTGGCGAGGCTGCGTTCGACCGCCTGAGCGCGGGCTCAGTACTCGCCTTTGATCACGAAGAACGAGCCGCGGATCACGCCGGCCAGCTTCGAGTTCTGGCGCGCGAACTTGAACTTCGAGGCGAGTTCTTCGGGCACTTCCATGCCCTCCGAGAGCTTGAGCCCCACCGCGCGCTTCGCTCCGTCCTCGATGCCGTACATCACGTTGATGGACAGGCCGGACTCGTAGAAGACGTAGGTCATCTTGTAGCCGTCCACCTCGAAGGAGGTCACCTCCAGCGGGCGGGAGGAGATGACGATGTCGCGCTCCTTGGCCAGGATGTCGTTCACCCGATCGAGTGCTTCTGGCTCCTCGTCGGCGGGGCTGACGGTGAAGACGTGACCGTACTTGTTCCGGTAGTAGCGCGCCTCGTTGGCGCGCAGGCCCGCGAGAGCCTTCGCGACGGGGGATGACTCCAGGCCGACGGTGGATACGTTCTCAAAGTCTACGGTGTATGACATTGCGTCCTCCCGATCATGGTGTCTGCGGCGCCGGTGCGGCTCGCGTGTCTTCAGCGGTTGTGCTGACTTCACGCTACGTCCCGGCGCGCGGCACGGCTTCTCGAATCCTGATCGGTTGCCCTAGGCGCTTGCGCTGTCGCGCGCCTTCTCGTCACCGGCCCTGGAGGCAGGGCGTGGCGGCCGTGATCGGATCCTGGTTCGGTGGGTGCACAATCAGCGAGGCCTTCAGGCAGCCGTCGCCGGGGTGCAGCAGGTCGGTGTACACCGGCATGGTGCCCTGAGCGAGGTAGGCGAAGGCGCTGGCCCGGCCGTCCGAGGCCTGCACGCGGACCTCGGCGAACATCGGCGTCGAGTTGGGGTTGAGGTAGAACCTGGCCCAGCCTGCCTGGCAGCGCGGCGAGTACTTCAGCTCCAGCGTCCCGGAGGCGGCCGGGCCGATCTTGACCTGGCTCTCGCCGAGAACCACGGTGTCCGTGCCGCATCCGACCGCGGCCGGGTCCTGCCCGTCGGCGGGAGTGGTGAAGGCTGACGGGGTCGCGGTGGGGCCCGCGGCCGCCGCCGGGGTGGAGGCGGAGCCTCGGGGCGAGGCGAACCAGGTCACCGTAGCCGCGATGGCCGCCGTGAGCACCACGAGCGCGGCGTCGCGTAGGACGGTCCGGCCGCGCCGGGATCGGAGCTGAGGCTCGGGCTCAGACTCGGCCGCCGGCGGATCGATCGCAGTCTCGGGCTGCTCCCCGGCCGCGGGCAGGCCGGCGTTCTCGCCGACCGCGCGGGCCCAGCGCTCGCCCCACTCCTGCGGATCGGCGTCGCAAGCGCGGGCGAAGGCCTCCACGACGGCGCGGGTCGGCAGCCGCTTGCCCGAGACGGCGTCCGAGAGCGTGCTCGGCGCGTAGTTGACCGCGCGCCCCATCTCCCGGAAGCTCGGCGATCCGGCGCGGGCGCGCAGAGCGCGCAGCGCCGCGGCGAAGCGCGCGGCGGGAGTGCCGGTCGCAGTGTCCGCGGGGGTGTCCGACGCCGCGCTTGCCGGGGGCCCCGGCTCGGGAGAAACCGTCATACCGGCATACCGTTTCAGGTTTCTGCCACGTTCGCAAGATCCCGAACGCTCGCCGAACGCGCAGGTGGTCGCGTTCGGACGACTCCGTTCACGCCCCGTCGCACCGAGCACTTCACGCACCGGAGTAAGTACGCGTACACCTGTGGAACTGTCCGGCCACGCGGAGGGGATCAGCATGCGACAGGCGTTTGAATGGATTCGGCGCGCGGTGGTTCTGGGGTCGGCCGCCGTGCTCGTCGCCACGGCGGCGTCGCCTTCGTCGACGGCCTCTTCGACGCACTCCTCCGCGCGCGCCGGGGCCGGTGCGCTCTCGGCGGCGCAACCGGCCGCGAGCGGGTCCAGCGAGCCGCTGCTGCTGATCCACGGCTACACCGACAGCTGCTTCTCGGCCTGGACGCCGACACTCAGCACAGACACCACGGACCCTCCACAGGGACCGCACGGGCTGGCGAGCGCGAGCAACTTCCTCTCGTCCACCGGTGGCTTCAGCGACGTGCGCAGCATCGGCTACTACACCTACGAGACCAACCAGGTCTCGCAGAGCGGCGAGTCAAACTACGGATGCGTCGGGACCAGCTACGGGCAGGGCGGGGCGGTGACCGACGCGCCGGACGTGGGCTCTACCGCTGACGGCTCCGACTCCCCGTCGGACAAGTGCGTCTCCATCCCGCATACGCACACTGTCACAGTCGACGAGACCGGCGGCGTGACGACGACGGTCACCGTCGACGACACCGGAACGACCGGCGATCCGATCCGGCACATCGCCTGTCGCATGGCCTGGTACATCTACGACACGTTCACCGCCAAATCGCTGCCGGTGCGCATCCTGGCGCACTCGATGGGCGGCCTGGTCGTGCGCGACGCGATCGCCGAGTCCGGGTCGAGCGCCGCCTTCCCGCCCACGCCGCTGTGGGTCGACCGGGTGGTGACTGTGGCCACTCCGCACGGCGGGCTGGACGGAAGGTACCTGACCAACGCCCGGGTGTTTCAGGACTCGACCGAGGTCGAGGACATGGCCGTCGGCAGCTCCCTGATGAACTACCTGAACGCGCATCAGGACCCGCAGGGCGCACAGGCTGGCACCTTCTGGGGCCTGGTCGGCGGATCGCAGAGCTGTAATCCGCAGGCCGCCGGGAATGACTCGACCACGATCGGGAACCTCGGCAACCTGGTCCACCCCAGCTGCACCGAAGGCGGCAGCGGCACGAATCCGTACACCAGCGGCGACGGGATCATCCAGTCCAGCAGCCAGCTCGGCATGAAGGCCGATATCAAGGTGCTGTACGGCATGGTGGACAAGCAGGTGCTCAACACGGAGGTCACCTACACCGCCGACTCCGCCACCCAGTACGGGCACGAATGGGGCTCCGGAGCGGTCGGGGTCTACGTGCCGGGCCCCTTCTACCTCAACGACGACGGCAGCGGCACGACCAAAGCGTTCGTGTGCGCCGCCTCGTGCACCAGCACGCCGTCCAACAACCCGCTCGGCGACATGAACCTCGGCGCGAACACCGCCGTGCCCACGCCGCGGGCCCTGACCGAGATAGCGCAGCTGCTCACCTCGACGCCGACCACGTACTCCATAGGCCACGCGGTCATGGCAGGCAACGACTACCCGTTCGACGGCCTCGGACAGTACGACCGCCAAGCGCTGACAGACCCCTGGCACGAGTACGACGGCCAGTGCGACTCGTTCGCCGCATGGAAGGTCTATGAGACGCTCGGCGGCACCGCGCGCGCGTCCTCAGCCAGCATCCCCAACGCCGGATTCAGCCCGGCGGACAAGGGGATCAGCCCCGTGGTCGGCTACGCCGGAGCCGGGGCGCCGAGCAGCAACTGGGGCGACGCCAAGGACTGGGGCGCCAAGGCGCGGTCGCTGGGCATCACCGTGGACGACAACCCGGCCCCCGGCGCGATCGCCTGGTGGGCCGCCAGCAGCGCCATGCCGGTCGGCCACGTCGGGTTCGTCACCGACGTCTACCTCGACGGCTCGGTGACCATCGAGAACTACAACCTGCGCGCCAACGGCGAATACTCCACCCTCTACATGAACCGGGCCGGCGCCGACGACACCAGCTTCAACCTGCCCGCCTTCCACGTCCCGTGGCCCAGCGGGTACATCCACTTCGCCCAGCCCGCCTCGAACGTCACCTATCCTCCGCACCCGACGCCGTCGCCCACGTTCCACTACCCGCACAACACCTACGGCCCCGACAGCGGCGGCAACGGCTCCGGCTTCACGCTCGCCGGGTCCTACTACCAGAACACCGTGGACGGCTGGTACCTCGACTCAGGGCACGGACAAATCGGCAACGAGCGGTGGACCAACACGCACAAGGGCTCCGCCGACTCGACCGCCACCTGGTCGCCGCCGCTCACGTCAGGGTCCTGTTATGAAGTCGACGCCTTCGTGCCGGACAACTGGTCCAACAACGCCGCGGCGCTCTATACCGTCACGGATCAGAAGTTCGGGACCACGCTCGTGCCGGTCGACGAGAACGCGGCGACCAACGCCTACGTGGAGCTGGGCGTCTTCCAAGCCCGCTCCGACGGGACGCTGCCAGTCACGTTGACCGATCAGGGCAGCGGCAACGGCCAGGTCGCCGCGGACGCGATGCGCTTCCTTCCGCAGTCCTCGTGCAGCGGCGCCGTACGCTCCTCGCAGACCATCGGCAACCCGCAACTGTCCAGCGGCTGGACCTCCGACCCGGGTCGCGGACAGCTCGGCACCTCGTACTACACGTTCACCAACGGCATGACGCCGAGCTCCTCGGCCACCTGGAGCGCGACGGTAGCGCCCAATGCGTGCTACGAGATCTACGCCTACGTTCCCGACGGCCACTCCAACAGCTACCAGGCCCAGTACGCGATCGGCTCGGCGAGTAGCTCCGCACCGGTCGTCAGTGTCGACGAGAACGGATATACCAACGGCTTCGCCGGACTGGGCGTCTACCGCGCCGACGGCTCCGGACACCTGACCGTCATCCTGACCGACCGAAGCCTGGCCAGCGGGGACGCCTACGTCGCCGCCGACACCATGTCCTTCGTACAGACCTCGTGCTCGCCGGCCAACCCGCCGCCGGTCCCCGTGCTGGGCGCGACCTACCCGGCGCTGACCGCCGGCCCCGGCTCGCCGCTGACGCAGTTCTCGCTGACCAACGACTGGTACAACCGCTTCGGCCACGGCGACCTCGGCTACGAGAAATGGACCCACACCAACGGCACCACCGCGGTGTCCAAGGCCACCTGGACGTTCACCAGCGGGCTGAGCGCCAACACCACCTACCACGCCTGCGCGTACATCCCGGACAACTACGCCAACAACACCGCGGCGCACTACCAGGGCTTCCAGGGCACCTCGAGCACAGCGACCTTCAGCGCCCTGGTCAACCAGAACACCACCACCGGCTGGACCTACCTCGGGCTGCTGAACCCGGGCACCTCCGGCAAGCTCACCGTCGTCCTCGACGACACCGGACCGACCACCACCGCCGGCGCCCCCAGCTACACCGCCGCCGACGCCGTCCGCCTGACCACCGGGAACTGCTGATCCCGGGAAACCGCAGCACGCTGCACGAGGAAAGAGAGACATGATCCGCACGCCCGCACTCCCCGGACCGCGCCGCGGCCGCAGCGCCATGAGCACCCTGATGGCCGCGCTCTTGATCGCGTTCGCGCTGATCGGCGTCGCCTCGACCAAGGCCTCGGCCTTCGCCGCCGGCGAGGCCACGGACGCCCGCCCGGGAATCGCCGACGCCGGGGGCACGCTGTACGTGGGCTGGGCCGGCACCGACACCGGCCACACCCTCAACATCGGCGCCCTGTCCTTCGACTCGTCAGGAGCCTTCAACGGCTGGGCGAGCGTCAATACGTTTAGCGGCGAGCAGACCTACGCACACACCGGCCCCTCAGTCACCGCGGCGAGCGTACCGGGGTACTCGGGCAGCCAGATCCTGGTGGCCTGGACCGACATCAACGGCCGGCTGATCCTCGGCCACTACGTCGGCACCAAGACGCTGTCCTGCGAGATCGCGCTGAATCAGTACTCGCACCACTCGCCGTACCTGATCGCCATCGGCTCCACGGTCTACTTGACCTGGACCGGCCTGGACTCGGCCGGCCACATCAACATCCTGAAGCTCTCGTCGAACCTCTGCTCCACCTCCACGAGCGGCACCGTCACGCTCAACGACACCGCCACCGCGGGACCGGCGCTCACCACGGACGGCGCGAACATCTTCGTCGCGTGGCCGGGAACCGGCTCCGGTCAGAACCTGTGGGCCGGCCAGTACACCGGCTCCAGCAACCTCACCCACCACACGTGCTTCTGCCAGTACAAGTCCACTGACGACGTGGGCCTGACGCTCTCTTACAACCAGCCGGGCGGAGGAGGCGGGCTCGCGTACCACGGCACCAACAACCGCGTGTACGTGGTCTCAGTCACCATGAACGGCAACACCGTCTCCGCAGGCGGCCAGACGGATGACGGCGCCACCACCTCCGGCGTCGACATCACAGCCGTGCCGTCGGGCAGCAACATCCCCTCCGGTATGTACGACTCCTTCGCCGACTCCACCGCCAACGGCCGGCCCACCTTCGACTATGTAGGCATCTGAGATCCGCTTGCGTCACGGGACCCGCCCGTCGCACGGGGGCGGACGGTTCCCGTGACCAGGCGACTTGTGAGGCGTACGCGGCATGCCACCAGTAGCAGTACCGTTCCGGCGCACCCAAGGACACCCTCGGGCGCCGGCCGCGTTCGCGCTGGCGATGATCGCAGAATGCTGGCAAAAGTTTACCCGAATCGCCTATCTGTTCGGGCTGCGCCGCAGTGTCATGAACGCGAGACCCGGTAACCCACGCCGGGCCCGACTCGCGGGAGACCTGCATGCGCTTTGTCAGCCGCACCGCCACGGCCACCGGCTGCGCCCTCGCCCTAAGCGTCAGTGGCCTGATCTTCTCGGGCGCCGGCGCCGCCCACGCCGGCACCTGCTCCACCGGATACCTGCCGCTGCCCGACCCGGTCTGCACCCCCGGTTCGTACAACCCGGACGTGACCCAGTCGACCATCAACTCCACGATCTGTGTGTCCGGTTGGACCGCGACCGTGCGGCCGCCCACTTCCTACACCAACTCCCTCAAAGCTCAGGGCATCATCGACTACGGATACTCGGACACCAGCATGTCCGACTACGAAGAGGACCACTTCGTGCCGTTGGAGCTGGGCGGTTCTCCGCGCGATCCGGCGAACCTGTGGCCCGAGCCGCACTACGGCACCGAGACCTCGTACACCAAGGACGGCATCGAGACCAAGCTGAAGAACGCCGTCTGCTCAGGGCGCATCACCCTGGCCGCCGCGCGCTCCGCGATACGCACGAACTGGACCACCGCGCTGCAGACCACCGGCATCGGCTGAGTTCGCGCCTGTGACAGCCTGCTGATGAACAGCAGCGCCCGCCGACGTGGTCGCGTCGGCGGGCGCTGTGTCGTGTACGCGTGTCTGAATGCGCAGTGCGCAGGAGTCAGCGAATCCGATTACTTGCCGGTGCCCTGGATGCCGTCGATGTGGACGGCATGGCCGGTGCCCTGAATGCCATCGGGGCTGACGACAGCCCGGCCGGAGCCTTGGATGCCGTTCGAGTGGACGGCCGCGGAGGCCATTGACGCAGCGGCGAGGGAGATCGCCGCCGCGATCAGGGTCATCGACGCCACGCGGCGTGCGCGGTGCCGGCTCGGTTCTCTGTCCACAGGTCCCTCCCTTGTCGGTGAACGCTTCTCAGGATTCTGCACGGTCGCCTTGCGCGCAAGCCGCACGCTGCCGGCCTTGCGCTCGTCATCGTGCTCGACGTCACGCCGCCCCGAAGCCGCCTTTGGCGCTAACGGCGGCTGAGGACGCGGGCGACGCCGGCGGCGATCGTGGTGGCCAGCACCCATCCGCAGGCGATGAGAACGTAGGAGAACCACTGGCCGAAGCCGGACGGGTTGAAGGCGTGCTTCTGTCCGAGGTCGACGACCGGTAGGAGGAGGTCGAGGGTGTAGATGGCCGGGATGAAGTGCGGTGCGGCGCCGCTCTGGAGCGCGGGCGGGGGAGTGACGGCGTACACGATGCTGCCGGCCGCGAGGAGGAAGGCCAGCCAGGCGACCGCCCGCCAGGGCCGGTACCCGTAGCCGACGGTGATCTCCTGTATCAGGCTTCCGATACGCCCGATCCGCGGTTTCGCCTTACGCCGCCGCTGCTCGCGGGCGTAGAGGACGTGGCTGGCCTCGGCGGACTGCCCCGTGCTCGTGTAGTGCGCCGCCAGCTGTTCGTACGGCTGGGATTGGTACTCCTGTGGGTAACGCGCGAGCCAGTCGAGCCGTTCGCGCGCGGGAAGGCGCGGTTCGAGCGCCCGGTACGTCAGGCCGTCGAGATTGAGGCGGTCCGGCCACAGTCGCGGGTCGTCTATGAGGCGTTCGATGCGTGCATGGCTCAGATTCACGGTTCCCTGCACCGGTTCCGCCGGGCGCAGGGAGAGTTCTGCCACGGTGAGCGCCCTCGCGTCGAGTGCGGTGTCGCCCGGGTTGGATAGACGAGCGCCGCGCAGTTCGAGACGGCGCCCGATCTGCGCGCCGGTGAAGCGGACCCGCCCGGTCACGGTCATGCCGTCGCAGAACACGTCGGCGGCGACCTCCGTGCGGGTGAAGCGCAGCGCGACGGCGCGCGGGTTGTGTAAGTGTGCGGACACCATCAGCACGCGCCCGCCGATCTTGCAGGTGCGCATGTCCATCTCGCCGGTGACGCGGACCCGGTCCAGCTTGACCGTGCCGCCGATGCTCGCGGTGTCGGCCACGAACGCCGACGCGTCCGCTGATCCGCCGTCCAGCGTGGCGTCCTGGAGGTCGAGGGTCGCTGCTATCTGGGTGCTGACAAGGCTGACCTGTCCGGCGGCGACCGTGAGTCGACGCGCTTCGAGCGCTCCCAGGGTCGCATGGTCCAGATTCAGGGCGAGACCGCCGGGATTGGTCAACTCGGCGTCGGCGAGCGCCACGTTCGCGCTCAGCCGCGCGCCCGGCAGCCGCACCTCGCCGTTGGCGCGCAGACCGGTGCACCACAGACCGCCTTCGACGGTGAGCCCGCCGGCGCCTAACGCGCTGCCCCCGGGATTGTCCAGCCGCGCGCCGGTCAAGTTCACGCTGCCGGCGACCCTGGCGTGCCGCAGCCGCAGCTCACCTTCCACCACGAGGCCTTCGGCTTTGAGGCGCCCGCTCACCGTTGCGTTTCCGAGGGCGAGGCCGAGGCCGGGGGAACGCGGTTCGAAGCGCGCGCCGGTGAGGTCCAGCGAACCGTCGGTCCGCAGACCGTGCATCTGGCCGGCTCCACGGCACACGAGGCCGGTGCAAGCGACGTCGCCATAGGCGATGAGCCCGTTGGCCGACAGGCAGAACTCGTCGGCGCCGGATCCGACCACCGCCTCGCGCAGGCTCAACTCGCCGACGATGCGCGCTCCGTCGAGGCGCAGCACGTCACGCACGGCTGAGCGGTAGAGGTTGACGATGCCCTCAGCGTTCAGTCGCGTGGCATTGAGATAAGGCAGCGCACAGTCCACGAATCGCACGGTCTTCATGCTCGCTTCGACCAGTCGCACTTCGTCGTCGAAGCCGCAGTATTCGCACACGAAGGCGTAGGGCACCGTTGCGCCCATCAGGTCGAGGCGGCCGATCACCCGGGCGCCGCGCAGGCGCAGGGCCGGAAAGTGGCCCGGCTCCGTCTCCTGGGCGCCCAGCAGCAGCGCCCGGATCACCTCGGCGCGAATCGCGCGCTCCGGGGCCCAGCCCTCGACGTTCGCCACCGCGTCGATCTCGGGATCTCCGGAGCGCAGATCCACCCAGGCGCCGCGCGCGAACGCCTTCCAGAGCAGCGACTCGGACTCGGTCAAGTCGCCGAACTCCGCGGATTGCACGCTGCGCCCTCCATCAGTGAATGGACATTCGCTCGCGGTGGAGGTCCGCAGCCCATCGTACTCAAGAGCCGGGGCGCGCGTCAGTGTTCTGCGGTGCCGGTCAGTTGTGTCCGGCGGCGTCGAGCGCGGCCTGCAGGGAGCGGATGTAGCCGCCGGAGGTGTAGGTGGCGCCGGAGATCATGTGGATCTTCCCGGTCTGCATCGCGAGCACCTCGGCGCGCAGCTTGACCGCGGCGCCGCTGGAGCCGGCCCAGGAGTGCGGATTGTCGTGCGGGAGGGACAGCGCCGTGGCGTCGGTGATGCGCCCGCCGGTGATGGTGACGCGTACCTGCACGATGCCGTGCGTCAGCGCGATCTTCGGCCCGGTCACGGTGACGGTGTCGCCGGAGCGGACCACGGCGGCGGCCTCGGCGGGCTTGGCCTCGCCCTTGCCGAGGATGACGACCAGCAGGGCCAGCGCGGTGGCGGCGGCGAGTGCGGCAAGACGACGCACGGGTGATCCCTCAACTCTCGTTCGCGGGTGCGGCTCGGATGCGGCACCGTCGGGCACGACACGATGCCCGCGCCGGTTCGCGACTTCGGCAGGTACGGAAGAGTGTTGATTGAGGCTTTACGTTCCGGGATAGTTCTCAGGCCTTTGGTCCCTGGCCGGCAGGGACTATCGGCCCTAGGGCGCAGGTCGGCAGCCGCGCCGCCGCGACGCCAACAACTGCGCCTGGCATTCGCTGTCCGCCAGAGCGTGGACAGCGGATGCGATCCGCGCGTCAGAGGATGTCGGAGACCGTCGGGGCAGGGCCGGACCGGTACACCGCCTGGGCGACGACGGACTGCTCGATCTCGGGGAAACACGCCCCCATCAGCAGCTCGCTCGCGATCATGCGCACTTTGCGGTGCCGGCGCCGGGCGGTGGTGACCAGGAGCGCGAAGGCTTCCTGCTCGTCGTAGCCGAACCTGCCCATCAGGATGCCCTTGGCCCGCTCGATCGCGCTGCGGCTGTCGAGCGCCTCGCGAAGCTGCCGGTTCTCCTCGCACAGCGCCTCCCAGCGTTCCGGCGAACCGTCAAGTCCGTCGGCGCCGGGCAGGGCGCCCCTTCCCAATGACCTGGCCAACTGCTCGAGGGTGGACGCCACCGCTCGCGCAGCCGCGACGATCTCGTCCACCCCTGTGGTTGCAGGGTCGAATTGCTCGGTTCCGTACACCTTGCCCCCCTTAGTCCACCGTTGATACATCCCACCCTGGCGTTGACTGTACGGTGCGTGACGATTCTTACGCTTTCAGGTTAGCTCGCCAAGGGGCGTCACGGAGCGCAACGATAAATTTCGCTAGCAATCCGTTCACTCCGTGTTCACTACCCGTCCTTCTCTGCTACCGTCGGGATCATCAGGACCGCCGCCTCGCGGCGGATCGGCGCCGGAGACGTGCCTGCGCCGTCCGCATTCGGGTGTGACGTGAACGGTCTCTTCCCCTGGCGTGCCCGTCCAGGTCTAGTTTCGGGAACCTGACGTCGGTATCCCGGCAATCGCATTCAGTCGATGCCGTAATAGGGGGTACCAGGTGTTTCCGACGTCTTCTGCTGCCGTGCTGCAGTTCCCTCCGCTCGCTCCGGATGTCGCGCAACCGCTTCCGGTCAACGCCGTCGTACCGGATCAGGACCTTCAGGTAACGGTCGTGATTCCGGTACGTAACGAGGAGGACAACATCGACGCCCTGCTCGGCGGCCTCGGTGGAGCGCTGGACGGGCTGCGGGCCGAGATTCTCATCGTGGACGACAGCGACGACGAGACGGCCGGCGCGATAGCGCGGTCCGCGCCCGACTGCCCGGTGGCCGTCAAACTGCTGACCCGGCCGCTCGGGCAGCGCCGTGGCGGGTTGTCCGGCGCGGTGATCGCGGGAGCGCGATACGCCACCGGGGACTGGGTGCTGGTCATGGACGGTGACCTGCAGCATCCGCCGCAGGCCGCCGCGGGGCTGGTCGCGGCCGCGCTGCGGCACGACTCCGACATCGTGGTCGGCACCCGCTACGCCGGGGCCGGA
>NZ_DASRGV010000141.1:0-15054 GCF_035650855.1 Actinocrinis sp.
CTCTGGTGCCGGGAGCGCTGGTGTTCCGGATGCCGCCGCAGCCGGTCGGTCTGGAGGACTGGCGCGAGTGGTGGTCGTTCGTGCCGGGCGCGGACTGGCGGCATCCGCTTGGTCCGCAGAGCACCGTGGAAGGCCGGGAGATGCACCCGGTAACCCAGATTGCTTATGAAGACGCGGCCACGTACGCGGCGTGGGCCGGCAAGAGCCTGCCGACTGAGGCCGAGTGGGAGTACGCGGCGCGCGGCGGGCTGGAGGGCGCGGTGTTCGCGTGGGGCGATGACTTCATGCCGCGGGAACGGCGGATGGCGAATACCTGGCACGGCGAGTTCCCGTGGCACTACTCCCCCGATGTCGGCGGCCATCACCAGCCGAGCACGACGCCGGTGTGCATGTACCCGCCGAACGGGCACGGCCTGTACGACATGACCGGCAACGTGTGGGAGTGGACGGCCGACTACTTCACCGAGGACCACAGCGGCGCGTTGCCCGGACTGCCTTACGGATCAAACGGTGTGTCATACGACGGTCTGCCGCCTGAGGAGGCGCTGGAGCGGTATCCGCGGCGCGTGACGAAGGGCGGTTCGCATCTCTGCGCGCCGAACTACTCGCTGCGTTACCGTCCGGCGGCGCGCCAAGGGCAGACCGAGGACACGGCGACATGCCACTTGGGGTTCAGGTGCGTGGTGCGCGACTGATGGAGTGAGGGCCGAGGTGGATGCGGGGGCGAGGGGCTGGCCGTCAGGGGACGACGGTGACGGGCCAGCGGCCCGCTTTGACCAGGCGTACCGCGACTGACCCGAGGAACCGGTGCCCGGCCGACTCGGAGGCGCCGATGACGACCGCGTCGGCCCGGATGCGGTCGGCCAGCTCGATCAGGCCGCGATACGGGTCTCCCTCGGCGGTGTAGAACTCCCAGCGCACCCGCTGCCCAGGCGGCACGCGCTCGACGCCGTCACGGATCTGCCGCTCAAGATCCGCGGCGTTCTCAAGACCCAGCTGCGCCATGGCCGCGCCAGCCTGCGGGTTGCCCATCCCGAGCGGGCGGAAGTAGGCGAGCACGAGCTTGGCGCCTTGCCGCCGGGCCAGGCCGGCCGCGTAAGCGCCCGCCCGCATCGACGACTCCGACCCGTCGATGCCCGCCAGGATCACCAGCGGTCCGTCGGTTCCGAGCTCGAACATCACGGCGCCCCTGTATCTGTCCACTGCGTTTGTTCACTGCGTTTGTTCACTGCGTCTGCTTGCTGCTGCGTTGGGGGTGAGCGTAGCGGCAGTCGGGGCGGGTCCCGAAAGCCGGGCGGGTCGTCGCATCGGGGTTCTGGGCAGAGTCCTTGACAGAGTCGTGGTCTAGTCCAATCATGGGCGTGCAGTGGTCCATACCACAGGCGCCCGATCGGCTCGAAGCCCGAAGCTTCCGCAGGTCGGCGCGGTGGTGTGGGCCGACCCTCGGTTAACTCGTGCTCACGCGCCTGGTGCGGCTACGGCGACGCCTGGCCGGCGCGGCAAGACCGGTGCGCGCCCGGCAGTACTTAAGCGGTTCGGGCGCCGTCCGGTTCCTGTGCCAACAGTCCGGTACCTCAGCCGTTGCCTTCGCTGGAGATTTCATGCGCTTGACCGCCACTCGGGCATCCGCCCGGCGCCTTACCGGCAAGACCCGCCTGACCCTCACCGCGCTCGCCACCACCGCCGTTGCCGCCGGGTTCGTGGTGATCGGCGGCGCCAGCGGGGCGCAGGCCGCCACGCCGGTGCCCGCGCACATGTTCGCCCCGTACTTCGAGGCCTGGACCGGCGACGACCCGGCCACCCTCTCCTCGCAGTCGGGCGCGAAATACCTCACGATGGCCTTCCTGCAGACCGCCTCCGCCGGGTCCTGCACGGTCGACTGGAACGGCAGCACGAGCATGCCGGTCTCCTCCTCGACCTTCGGCAGCTCGATCAGCACGATCCAGGCCAACGGCGGCAACGTCATCCCGTCCTTCGGCGGCTACACCGCGGACACCACGAACACGGAGATCGCGGACAGCTGCACCAACGTCTCGTCGATCGCCGCCGCCTACGAGAGCCTGGTCACGACGTACAACGTGACCCGGATCGACCTGGACACCGAGGCCAACTCGCTGACCAACAGCGCCGGCATCGACCGCCGCAACAAGGCGATCGCGCAGGTGGAGAGCTGGGCGGCGAGCACCGGCCGCACGGTGCAGTTCTCGTACACGCTGCCGACGACCACCTCGGGGCTGGACTCCTCCGGGCTGGCCGTGCTGCAGAACGCCGTCTCGAACAACGCGCGTGTCGACGTCGTGAACATCATGACCTTCGACTACTACGACGGCGCTACGCATGAGATGGCGACTGACACCGAGAACGCCGCGACCGGCCTGTACAACCAGCTCGGCTCGCTGTACCCGTCGAAGACCTCGGCGCAGAAGTGGGCGATGATCGGCGTGACCGAGATGCCGGGCATCGACGACTACGGTGCGGCGGAGACCTTCACCACGGCTGACGCGCCGACGGTGTACAACTGGGCGGTCAGTAAGGGCATCAACGAGCTCTCCTTCTGGGCGTTGCAGCGCGACAACGGCAACTGCCCGGGCACCGGAGGTCAGGACAACTGCTCCGGGATCTCGCAGAGCCAGTGGTACTTCAGTCACACTTTCGAGCCGTTCTCCGGCGGCACCACGAACCCGGGCAACGACTTCTCGCTGTCGCTCTCGCCGGGATCGGCCTCGGTGAATCCGGGCTCGTCGACGACCGCGCAGGTCAGCACGGCGGTGACCTCCGGCTCGGCGCAATCGGTGAGTCTGTCGGCATCCGGCGCGCCCTCGGGCGTGACCGTGTCGTTCAATCCGGCGTCGGTGACGGCCGGAGGCTCCTCGACGGTGACCTTCGCGACCTCGTCCTCGGCCGCGCCGGGGACGTACGCGATCACCGTGAAGGGCACGGCGACCTCCGGCAGCCACACCGCGACCTACTCGCTCACGATCAACGGCTCGGGCACCGGCGGCGGAGGTTCGCTGACCAACGGCGGATTCGAGAGCGGAAGCCTGAGCCCGTGGACCGGTCAGGCCGGGGACGCCGTGGTGTCCAGCCCGGTGCACTCGGGCAGCCACGCCGCTTTGATCGCGCCGACAGCGAGCCAGACCGGCGAGCTGGACCAGACGGTGACGCTCAAGGCGAACACGAGCTACACGCTAAGCGGTTGGGTGCAGGGTAACTACGCGTTCATCGGTGTCAGCGGCGGGGCCAGCGCGAGCACGTGGACCTCGTCGAGTTCGTGGACGAAGCTGACGGTCTCGTTCACGACCGGTTCCTCCGGAACGGTCACCGTGTTCGTGCACGGTTGGTACAGCCAAGGAAATGTGTACGCGGACGACTTCTCCGTCGGCTGACGGGTACGCAGAAGCCGCCTGCCGCGCCCGCAAGGGCGATCAGGTCTCGCCGCCCCGCCTCTCGCGACCGCACTTCGTGAGAGGCGGGGCGGCGAATGTGTGTAAGGGCGGGGCCGTCGGGATGGTCAGTGCGGGGAGAGGGTACCGCCGAGCAGGCCGGCGATCATGCTGTCCACCTGGCCGATCCGCCCGGCCAGGGCAGTAGTGGACAGCAGGAAGCCAAGCAGGATCGCGGCGAGCGCGTGCGAGGCCTTCAGGTCGTCCTTGCGGACGAACAACAGCACGGTCAGGCCGAGCACGAGCGTGATCGGGATGGACAGGCGCATGAAACGGAGCCTCCTTCCGGCGACGGGCCAGACGGACTCCCCCGAGGGATCTATCTCCACAGTGATGACGACAGTGATGATGAGGACAGTGATGAGGACGCGGACAGGCGGACGCTAGCGGGCGCGGTCACGGCCGCCCCGATCGGTCATCAGATCGCCCGAATCCGAGCTTAGCGCCCAAAGCGGACAGGCCTCGGCAGGCGAGTCGCTATTCTCGGCTTCGTGTCGACAACCGACCCCAATCCCGACGGCCCGACCGGGTCGCCCTCAGGCGCACCGGACGCCGCATCCGGCTCTGCCTCAACCGCGACGCAGACGCGGATTCAGACGCAGCCCCAGCCGAAACATCACAGCCGCGCGTACCGCAACGGCGAACTCGTCGCCGAGAACTTCCCGTTGCCGGACCTGTCGGACTGGCTCGAACACGACGACGCGAACGTGTGGTTCGATCTGCCCGATCCGTCGCCGCAGCAGCTGCAGGAGCTGGCCGCGGAGCTCGGGCTGCACGCGCTGGCCGTCGAGGACGTGATCAACGGCAGGCAGCGCCCCAAGGTCGACCGCTATGACGGTCATCAGCTTTTCAACGCCTACGCCGTCCGGGTCTCCGACGGCGTGCACCTGCAGACGGTCGCGATCACCGCGTTCATCACCAAGCGCGCACTGATCACCGTGCACCGGGCCGGGCAGTTCGACATCGACGACGTGGTGGCGCGTTGGGACAACTCGCCCGACCTGGCCTGCCACGGCTGCGGCTTCCTGATCTACGGGCTGCTGGACTATGTCGTGGACAGCTACTTCACCGCGCTTCAGGTCTTCGACGACGAGGCGGAGGAGCTCAGCGACCAGGTCTTCGACTGGGACGGCGGGCCGGCCGGGGACGAGGTGCGGCGGCTGTACGACCTGCGCCGCTCGCTGCTCACCGCCCGCCGGGTGATCGGCCCGATGCGGGAGGTCATCAACTCGCTGATCCATTTGCGGCAGGACCTGGGCCTGTCCGGCTCCGAGCTGACGCCCTACTACCAAGACGTCTACGACCACGCGATCCGCGCCGCGGACTGGACCGAGAACCTGCGCGACCTGATCGGCACCATTCGCGAGACCCAGCTGACCATCCAGGGCAACCGGATGAACCTGATCATGAAGAAGGTGACCAGCTGGGCGGCGATCATCGCGGTGCCGACGGCGGTGACCGGCTTCTACGGGCAGAACGTGCCGTATCCCGGGTTCAGCTCCACGGCCGGGTTCTGGACGTCGACCGGGATCATGATCGCGCTGTCGGTCACCCTGTACGTCGCGTTCCGGCTGCGCGACTGGCTCTGAGCGGGTTTCAGGCCTCGCCCGCGGCGCCGCCGAGGGCGAGGCCGGCCGTGGAGAAGACCCAGGGGTCGGCGCTCAGGTCGGCGTCGCCGGAGTTGACGGTGCCGCGCGGCTCGAAGAACAGCAGCCGGGTTCCGGGCTCGGCGGACGGCTTGTGCCGCACCCCGCGCGGAACGGTGAACAGCTGCAGCGGGCCGAGCACGACCGGGTCGCGGTCTTCCAGCTCGATGGTCAGCCGGCCCTCGACGACGAGGAAGAACTCGTCGGTCTCCGGGTGGGCGTGCCAGACGTACTCCCCCTGGCCGTTGGCGATCTTCACGTCGTAGTCGTTGACGGTCGCGGCGATGCGCGGCGCCCAGATCTCGGCGGCGAAGGAGGCGTAGGCGCTCGACAGGTCGACGGGGTTCGGTGCGGTGTCTGCGTCTGTCATCGGTCTTCTCCTGACGGTTCGTCGGGCGAGGTACGCGGTGAAACCGGGCGGGTGGATGCCCTGTGAGCGGCGCCTGCCTGGGCCGGTCATCGGTGGAGAGAAAGGCCCTTGAGCGCCGCATCGACGTGCGCGCGCTGTCCGTAAACGGACAGGCCGGCCAGGGAGAGGTCTTCTGTCGCGATCTTACGCACCACAGCCCGGTTGTCCTCGTCGTTGAACGTGCCGAACAGTTCCTCCGGGTAGACGGCGATGCTCAGCTCACGCTCCAACGCACGGCGGTGTGCCTTACGCAGTTGCGCGGCAGTGGCGGCGAAGACGAGGACCGGCTGCCCGAACATCGGCAGATATTGCATGTCCGAGGCGTCGAAGTAGGGCTCGCCGATGGTGTGCGCCGCGGTGGCCGCGATGCCGCTGACCGCGAAGGCGGTGACGTTGAGCTTCTGCCAGGTGGCCAGGTCCTCGCGTACGACGACTGCGATCTTGGTGTCGACCGCGATCTTGGTGTCGGCAGAGGCCCGCGCGGTGCCGCTCTCGCTGCTCGGGTTCTCACTCATGGGATTGATCGTGTGCCGCGCGGCGCGGGCCGGTCTTGGACGCTCGTGCGCCCTGGTGTGGTGCGGCTGTTGCAGAATCGAAGGGTGGAGAAGAGGGCGCGGGACTGGGCCAGGTACTGGCGCGCGCCCGGCAGCTCGATCGAGGTGATGCGGGCGCACTTCGAGACGCACCGCTACCACCGGCACAGCCACGACACTTACTCGTTCGGCGTCACGGAGTCGGGCGCGCAGACCTTCAACTGCCGCGGCGCGAAGCGGACGAGCGCGGCGGGCATGGTGATGGCGTTCAACCCGGACGAGCCGCACGACGGGCACGCCACGGACGCGTTGGGGTTCACCTACTCGATCGTGTACATCCGGGACGCGGAAGTGATCGAGATCCTTGGCGATCAGCGCGGCCGCCGCACCGGTTCCCCGCTGTTCGCCGAGCCCGTGATGCATGACCGCGCGGCTGCGGACGCGCTGCGCAGACTCAGCGCTGCTGTCGCCGGCGGGCAACGGCTCGTGGTCGAGGAGGCCCGGGACGCCGCCATCCGCGCGCTCGTGCGCCGCACACCCCTGCGTACCAGCATGGCGTTCGCCTTGGACGCACAGCCCGAGGTGGGCCGGCACGACGCGGGTGTGCTGCGTGTGCGCGATCTGCTGCGGGCGGAGTACGCGCGCGAGATCGGCGCGGACGAGCTTTCGGTGTTGGCGGGGTGCAGCCGGTTCGCGTTGTACCGCGCCTTCGTCGCGGAGTACGGCATGTCGCCCGGCGACTATCAGCGTCAGTTGCGGTTGCGGGCGGCGCGCGCGTTGCTCGCAGACGGGCTGAGCCCGGCCGAGGCGGCGGCCGAGACCGGGTTCACCGACCAAGCGCATCTCACCCGGTGGTTCGGCCGCTGCTACGGCATCACCCCGGCGTGTTATCGGGCCGCGGTCTTCGGTCAGGCATCGGAACCGGCCGGGCGTTCACGTGCGTTACCTGCATAGGTACGCCTGAGATCAGGCAGCCGGGCTCGGGTTACCGACTCAGGGCCGGAACCGCAAGGTACGCAGACCGACCGATAGGCTGGCGAGGGTGGACGAGAACAGAGCACTGCGCGTCGTGGACGCCCTGCGTGATCGGGGCATCAACGCGCATGTCGCGCGCGAGGGCGTGTACCAGATCGGTGTGCGGATCTCGCTGCCGGACGGGCGCGAGGCGGTCTGGGACACCGACGACACCCCGGGACTCGAGGCGCAGGTGATGCGCGACGGGATGCTGGTCGGCTTCGTACCGGTGATCGAGGGGTCCGAGAACTTCGACGAGGCGCAGACGGTGGACGCGATCGCGCGCACCGACTATGACCGGCCGATCGCCCGGCAGCGCACCAGCGCGCCGCCGCCGGCCGCGCCGCTGCCGCGCGAAGGTGGCGTCTTCCGGCGTTTTCTGGGCGGCTTCCGCGAGCGCTGACCTAGGCTTTCACGCCCCGGGCCGGGCGGCCGGGTTCGATCCGCGTGATCAAAACGCTACGCCTGGTTTGCGGAGCGCGACGGATGGCAAGGAAACTCGACGCATGGGCGCGCCTGCGTGGGGCAGGCGCGCCCGTCTGCATCATGACGCAATGCGCGCTTGTATGCTGCGCTTTTTTCGAAGGCGGGCGCGCCCGTGCGACCGATCACCCGTCGCCGGGTCGGCTACTTGGCCAGGGCTGCCGGCACATAGGGCTGCCACATCGGACTCGAGGCGACGATCCCCCAGGTCTCCACGTCCAGCGGGGGCAATGCGCGGGTCACCTCGTTGGCGGCGCTTTCCGGATCACCGTTCTGCGCGGTGATCTCGATCGCGACCCCGTCCGGCCGGTTCACGATGACCCGGTAGACGACGACCTTGGACGCTGGAGGCGCGATGACCTCCAACATGGCCGTGTCGCCGGTGACGGTGTTGCCCTCGGTGTAGCACTCGGACAAGGTGCCCGATGCGTTCGGGCGGAGCTTGGCGGCGCTGGACGGCGTGGCCTGTGGCAGCCCGAGACCCTGCAGCGCGCAGTTCACCGGGTCGATTCCCCCGTTCGCGACCGGGGCGATGTCCACGAAGATCTGGGAGACACCCTTGCCGTCATCGACGTTCACCCGCAGCAGCGAACCGCGGGACGCGGGCTTGTAGTCGCCGAAGGTCCAGGTCGCGGCGACGAGTTTGCGCAGGATGGTCACCGCGGCCGGGGCGTTGATCGGGGCCTCGCCGGGCCCATGCTTCAGATTGCTGAACCCGAACAGGCCCGCGGTGGTCGGGCTGGGAACCGGCGAGGAGATCGTGCTCGGCGCCAGCGAGTCCGGAATCGGCACGGCCAGGTGCGACGGGCCGATGACGTGGCCCGCCGCGCCGTAGCTGTCTTCGGGGTCCGTGTCGTGCAACCCCACGGCGACGCCCACGCCGGCGAGCAGCACCATGGCCGCGGCGCCCGAAGCGATGGCGACGTGGCGGCGGCGCCTGCGGACGCGCCCCAGGCGCTCGCCCGCGGCCAGGATGGAATCGATGGGTGGGTCGAGCGCGCAGGTCGCGGCGTCCATGAGTTGGGATAGCCGGTCTTCGGCGGCGTTCATCGCGTTCCCTTGGGTGGATGGATGGTCCGAGGTCGGGGTTTGCGTGGGGTTGCGCTTCGAGGCGGTTCGATCGGGCGGTGCGGGCGGATGGGGCGGCGTCGTCACTCCTGGAACAACAGCTCGCGGTCGTCGCCGAGCAGCGAGCGCAGCTGCTTGAGCGACCGGTTGCAGATGCTCTTGATAGCGGCCGGGGTGGTGCCGAGCAGGCCGGCGACGTCCTCGACGCTCAGGTCGTCGAGGTAGCGCAGCACCATCACCGCGCGGTTGCGCGGCGGCAGGGTGCTCAGCGCCTCCATCAGGACCAGCCGCAGCTCCGGGTTGTCACCGGGGGCGCGACCCTCGGCGAACTCGGCGATCGGGATCTCTCCGCTGCGCCGCAGCCGTCGGTGCGAAAGGTACGTGTGCAGCAACGCCTTGCGGGCGTATGCGTCCACGGACTCGCTCTTCTGGATGCGGTGCCACGAGGAGTAGAGCTTGGCCAGACAGGTCTGTACCAGGTCCTGCGCCTCGTGCCAGTCCCCGCACATGAGGTACGCGATGCGAAAGAGCTGACCAGCCCTCGCCGTCGCGAACTCCTGGTATTGCAAGAGACCAGTGGATTCCCGATCACCCACGGTGGCTCCAAACTTGACGACGTCATGAAGTACAGACGCCTCTGGAGCGCGAGAGGTAGCACGGCAGGCAGCACGCGGCCGGCGCCGCGGCGGTTCACGCCTGCGGCGCGCCGGCCGACCGGGTTCAGTCCGTGTGGAAGACCTCGGGCAGGACGGTCCACCACTCCCCCGGCTGCGCGCCCGGGACCTGTTCCTGGCACGGGTCGGTCAGCTGCCACCAGCGTTGCGTCGCGGGGTCTGCGGCCATGCGCGCCATGTCGGCGGCGTGGTCCTCGCCGATGTATTCGTAATAGCTGATGAGCAGGTCGCCGTGGAGGTAGATCGAGTAGTTGCGGATGTTGCACGCGGTGATCATGGCCAGCACCTCGGGCCAGACGTCGCGATGCAGCCGCAGGTACTCTTCCCGGTGCTCCGGGCGCAGCCGGACGACTTGGGCGCGGCGCCGGGGGCGGCGCGAAACGGCGCCCGGAGGTTCAGACACAGCGGTATCAGACACAGCGGGGTCAGACACAGCGGGATCGGCGGCGCGGGCGTCAGCATCAGTCACCGGCCGACGCTATCCCGGCGGAGCTCGGGTCGGCTAGTACTGCCCCTAAGTACTACCCGATGCACCGCTGCGCTGCTCGTGTCGCCTCGGCCGCGCCGTTGAACGGCGGTGTCAGCGTCCGCGCAACCGCAGCCAGACTGCGGTGTCGGGGGCCAGCAGCTCGCCGTGAAGCGGGTCGCTGCTCAACAACACACTGTCATTCTCGGGAAGCTCGACCGGTGCGTCGGACAGATTGATCACGCAGGCGAACTCGTCGCCGCGGCGAAACGCCAGCACGCCCGGTTCGGCGGCGATCCAGCGCAGCGGCTCGCGTTCGCTGCGCAGCGCGGGCTGGTCCCGGCGCAGCCGAAGCGCGGCGCGGTACAGCTCCAGCATCGAGGTCGGGTCCTCGGACTGCGCCTCGACCGTGTAGTCGCTCCAGGTCGCGGGTTGCGGAAGCCAGGGCCGCGCCGCCGCGCCGGCCGGGCTGAAGCCGAACGGTGCGCTCGTGCCGGACCAGGGCAGCGGCACGCGGCAGCCGTCGCGGCCGGGGTCTGCGCCGCCGGTGCGGTGCCACATCGGGTCCTGGCGTACCGCGTCCGGCAGGTCTTCGACCTCCCAGAGGCCTAGCTCCTCGCCCTGATACACGTAGACGCTGCCCGGCAGCGCGAGCGTGAGCAGGGCGGCGGCGCGGGCGCGGCGGGTGCCCAGCTCGAGGTCGAGCGGGTCGCCGTGGTGGCGCTCGGCGAAGTCGAAGGTGGTGTCGGCGCGGCCGTAGCGGGTGACGTGCCGGGTGACGTCGTGGTTGGAGAGCACCCAGCTGGCCGGGGCGCCGACCGGGGCGTGCGCGGCGAGGGTGTCGTCGATGGTGCGGCGAAGGGCCACGGCGTCCCAGGCGCAGCGCAGGAACTCGAAGTTGAACGCGCTGTGCATCTCGTTGGGCCGCAGGTAGAGCGCGAAGCGGCGCGGGTCGGGCAGCCAGATCTCGCCGATCAGGACTCTGCCGCCGGGGTACGAATCGGCGACGCGCCGCCACTCGCGGTAGATCTCGTGGATGCCGTCGCGGTCGGTGTACGGGTGCAGCGGCTCGGTGTCCGGGCTCTGTTGCGCCGGCGCGTGGACGTTCTGCGGCGGCAGTTCGTGCTCGACGTCCGCCAGGAACGGGTCCTTGACCAGGATCGCGGCCGAGTCGATGCGGACGCCGTCCACGCCGCGGTCCAGCCAGAACCGCAGCACGCTGAGGAACTCCTCGCGCACCTGGGCGTTGGCCCAGTTGAAGTCGGGCTGCTGCGGGGCGAACAGGTGCAGGTACCACTGGCCGGGGCGGCCGTCGGGTTCGGTGACCCGGGTCCAGGCGGGGCCGCCGAAGTGCGAGACCCAGTTGTTCGGCGGCAGGTCGCCGCCCGGGCCGCGGCCGGGGCGGAACCAGAAGCGGGAGCGTTCGGGTGAGCGCGGCGCGGCGGCCAGTGCGGCCTGGAACCACGGGTGCCGGTCCGAGCAGTGGTTGGGCACCACGTCGATGATGATGCGGATGCCGCGCTGGTGTGCCTCGGCGATCAGCGCGTCCGCGTCGGCAAGGGAGCCGAATACGGGATCGATGTCGCGGTAGTCGGCGATGTCGTACCCCGCGTCGGCCATCGGCGAGGGATACCAGGGGGTCAGCCAGATCGCGTCGATACCCAGGTCGGCGAGGTAGTCCAGGCGGTCGCGCACGCCGCGCAGGTCGCCGATTCCGTCGCCGTCGCCGTCCGCGAAGCTGCGCAGGTAGACCTGGTAGATCGCGGCGTCGCGCCACCACTGCGCGATGCCGGCCAGGTGTGCGGTGCCGTCCTGGGCCACAGTCCCTATTGAAGACGGGTCGCTCACGTTCGGCACCATGGCAGGCCCCGTCGCGGAGACGGTGGCCGCCGACTGTGCGATGTCCGGGCGCAGGGGGCGTGAGCCGGGCGAGGTCACGGGGCGGCACTTCCTTGTTGCGTCGAAGTCGAGTCGCGGCGGAGGCGATGTAGCCAGAGTAGCACCGCTAGGTCGAATCTTTGCGGACTCTCATCAAGTTATTGCAGCACGATGTCGCCATCGCTACAGTGACCTCACTCGACCGAGGGCAGGGCTCGGTGCCCAGGTTCCGCTCAGGGAGGACACAGATGTCCGCAAGGCACAAGCGAAAGAAGGTCGCGGCGTTCGCATGCGCCGCGGCCGTGGCGTTCGGCGCGGCCGCCTGCTCTTCGAGCAGCGGCGGTTCGGGCGGCGGCAGCAGCGCCGACGGCACCGCGGACGGCAAGCCGCTGGACCCGAACGCCACCGTCACGGTCAGCATCGACTGCGCTCCGGCCTCCGACCAGCCCGGCCTTCAGGCGCAGTACAACGACGACCTGGCCACCTTCAAGGTCAAGTACCCGCACGTCACGGTCAACCCGCTGCCGAAGACCAAGTGCGAGGACCCCGCGTCGTTCACCGCGATGCTCAAGGGCCACACCGAGACGAACGCCTTCTACGCCTACTTCACCGACCAGAACCAGGTGCTCAACTCAGGCGATGCGGCGGACATCTCCTCCTACGTCAACCCGCAGACCGTGCCGGGTATCAAGGATCTGCTGCCGACGGTGACCAAGGAGATCAGCAACGGCGGCAAGGTGTACGCGCTGCCCCGGATCTACTACACCACCGGCCTGGTCTACAACCGGGACCTGTTCAAGCGGGCCGGGCTCGACCCGGACAAGCCGCCGACGACCTGGGCCGACCTGGCCGCCGACGCCGCGAAGATCTCCGCGCTCGGCGGCGGGATCACCGGTTACGAGGACTACAGCGGCGGAAACACCGGCGGCTGGCACTTCGGCGACGAGATCGACAGCGTCGGCGGCAGCCTGACCACCCCGGACGGCACGAAGGCCGCGTTCAACAACGCGCAGGGCCAGCAGGTGCTGCAGAACCTGTACAACATGCGCTGGCAGTCCGGCGGCATCGGGGCGACCCCGGTGACCCAGTGGGCCGACGCCTTCCCGCCGCTGGCCTCCGGCAAGGTCGGCATGATCATCGGCGCGCCGGACGTCATCTCGCACCTGACCAACTCGCTGGGCGCCACCCCGCAGCAGTGGGGCCTGGGCCCGATGCCCGGCCAGAACGGCCCGGCGCCGGCCACCCAGGACGGCGGCGACCTGTTCTACTTCAAGAAGTCGGACACCCCGAACCAGATCAAGGCCGCGATCGCCTGGATCAACTACGCGTACATGACGCCCGGCCAGGGCCAGTTCAACTACGCGCGCAACGTCGCCCTCTCCGGGGACCCGGGCACCAACAAGTTCATCGCCGTCGGTCTGCCCGAGCCGCAGCTGTGGGCGCCGAACACCGCGATGGCCCAGGCCGACGCCGCCGCGTTGAAGGCGGCCAACGCGAACATGCCGGTGGCCAACTACGCCCCGTACCTGAACAACCCGGTTCCGGGCATCGGTGAGCCGCCGATCGCCGCTCAGCAGATCTACGCCGTGCTGGACAACGCGATGTCCGCGGTGCTGACGAACAAGAACGCGAACATCCAGCAGCTGCTCGGCGACGCCGAGAGCAAGGTCAACCAGATCCTGGCCAACCAGTAGGACCGGCGGCGCCGCCGCACCGAAACCAGGCGCGGCGCGCGGGTCCGGTCCGCATTACCGGACCCGCGCGCCGAGGCCGACCGATCGCAGGACACGGACACACGGCATCAGCCAGACGGGAGAAGCGGGTGGCGATCGTCATCGCGCCGGGCAGGACCGGGACCACGGCGCCGGTCCGGCGCCGGCAGGCCAGGTTCCTGCGCGAAGTGAACCGGAACGCGCGGGCGCACGGATTCCTGATCGGCTCAGTGATCTGCTTCGCGCTGTTCACCTGGTACCCGATGGTCCGCGAGGTCGTCGAGTCCTTCCAGCGGCTGCACCTGGGCGACACCACCTTCTCCGGGCTGCGCAACTACCGGCAGATCACCGCGGACCCGTTCTTCTGGCAGGCCTGGCGCAACACCTTCCAGTTCACCGGTCTCGCGCTGCTGTTCGGCTTCGCGCTCCCGTTCGTCGTCGCCGTGGTGATCAACGAGTTCCGGCACGCGCAGGCGTATCTGCGCATCCTGGTATACCTGCCGGTGATGCTGCCGCCGGTGGCCGGGATCCTGCTCTTCCGCAACTACTTCATGGACCCGACCAACGCGGGACTGCTCAACCAGCTGCTGCACGCGGTGCATTTGCCCACCTCGCAGTGGTGGGGCGCGGCGCCGAGCGCGATGCCGTCCCTGGTGATCATCTCCACTTGGACGAACATGGGCAGCGCGGTGCTGATTTACCTCGCGGCGCTGCAGGGCATCCCGGGCGAGCTCTACGAGGCGGCCGAGATCGACGGAGCCGGGCTGCTCAAGCGGGTGTGGCACGTGACCATCCCGCAGACCCGCACGATCCTCTCGCTGCTGCTGATGCTGCAGATCGTCGCGACGATGCAGATGTTCACCGAGTCCTTCGTGACCACCGGGGGCGGTCCGGAGAGCTCGACGGTCACCATCGTGTACCTCGCGTACAACTACGCCTTCCAGTTCAGCAACTTCAACACCGCCGAGGCCCTCGGCGTGATCATGTTCATCGTCCTGGGCGTCTTCTCCGTCCTGTACGTCTGGCTCGAGCGACGCGGGAACGAGGCCTGACATGGCTGCTGCCTACGCCACCCCGTCCAGAACCCTGATCTCCCGGGCGCAGCTGAACCGCAGGAGCGGGCGCCGGGTGTACTGGGTCTCGCTGTGCGCCGTCGTGCTGCTGTTCACCCTGGTCTTCCTGTTCCCGCTGTACTGGATGGTCACCGGAGGGTTCAAGCCGACCGCGCAGCTGGTGCAGAACCCGCCGAGCTTCGTGCCCACGCATCCGCAGCTCACGCCCTACCGCACCGCGTGGGACGAGCTGCACATGGGTCGGCTGCTGCTCAATACCCTCATTTACGCCGGGGGCGCGCTCGCGCTGCAGCTGACCTTCTGCGTCGCGGCGGCCTATTCGCTCTCGAAGCTGCGGCCGGTGCTCGGCAACCTGATCCTCGGGATGATGCTGGCCACCATGATGATCCCGGCCGCGATCCTGATCATCCCGCAGTACCTCACGGTGCTGAACCTGCCGCTGGTGCACTGGAACCTGGTGAACACGCCATGGGTGATCTGGCTGCCGTCGGTGGCCAACGCCTTCAACATCTTCCTGCTCAAGCGGTTCTTCGACTCGATACCTTCCGACTACATCGACGCGGCCGCGGTCGACGGCGCGTCCCGGCTGATGATCCTGTGGAAGATCGTGCTGCCGATATCGCGGCCGATCCTCGGCGTGGTCTCGATCTTCGCC
>NZ_DASRGV010000142.1:0-2497 GCF_035650855.1 Actinocrinis sp.
GCGAGCGCGGCTTCCACGTCCTCGACAAGCACCGCCCGGTGCCGGGGCCGCGGGTCTCCCTCGATCTCGCACTCCCCCGCGCCCTGCTCGTGGGATCCGAGGACGACTGGCCTGGGACCCTGGCAGCCCTCGACGCGAACGGCACGTACATCGCCCCCGCCGAGAGCGCCGTGTTGGAGATCAGCACTTACCTCTAACGAGCCACGGTGGTTTCCTGACGCCGCCTCAAACGTCTCTCGTTCGCAGCGTCGCGGCGGCCACGGCCAAGCTCACTGCCGCGTAGCCGGCCAGGACAGCGAGTCCCGCCCAGGGAGCGAGCGGATAGTAGCCGTTGTACGGGGTGTAGAGGCTGGCGACCTGCGGGTGCGGCACGAGCGTCTGCTGCACGGCGAAGGCCGCGGCGGGAGTCAGCCGGGCCAGCCAGTCCGACACCTCGGCGGGTAGGAACGGAAGCTGGGCGACCAGGAGATATGGAAGCACCACCGCCAGGGTGACCGCGGTGACCGCGCCGGCGCCGCGCCGCAGGACGGTGCCGACGCCGAGGGCCAGGATCGAGGCGGTCGCGAGCAGGGCCGCGGTTCCGAGCTCGACCCGCAGCAGGGTCGCTGGCGTAGCAGGGAACAGATACACCCCGTGCGCCCGCGCGAGCCGCCGGCCGAGCGGTACCGCGACGAGCACGCCTGCCACTGCGGCGAAGAACGTGGCGCCGCCCAGGACGATCGCCTTGGCCGCCAGCACCCGGCCGCGGTTCGGGCTGGCGGCGAAGGTGACTCGGATCAGCGCGTCCCGGTATTCGGCGGTGATGAACCTCGCCCCGATCACGATCACCGTGATCAGCCCCGGGAAGGTGCCGAAGAGGATGTCTGCGATGACACCGGCGGTCCCCAGCGAAGCGCGGACCGCCGGCGCGATGTCGCCGGTTCCGGTGACTGTGAGCGTGCCGTTTGACTGCGTGAACATCCCGGGAGCGAACGCCGGGTGGTCGCCGGCAGAGCTTGCGGGCCCCACTTGGCCACCGGTCCATTGCCCGCCGAGCCAGGTGCCGCGGATGAGCAGACCGTTGAAGACGGCCGTGGATACCGTGGTGACGGTCCCAAAGCCCTGCGCGGAATCCGGTGAAGCGACGAACAGCCCGCCTTGCACGGTCGATCCGAGCCCGGCGACGTGTACGGTACCTACCCTGGCCCAGTGCACACCGTCCGCAGAGTCGTAGCCGCTGACCGCGTCGCCGCTGCGATCCAGCCGCAACCAGCGGGGGGACGCGGCGGAAACGGAGCCGGGCAGGCCGGGTGCGTCGTTGACGTAGTCGTCCTGCATCCGTACCCCGTGGCCGCCCGTCACCATGATCGCCGCGTACGGCGATCCCGGGCTGGTGCCGGCCTTGATGATCAGGCCGGCCTTCGCCCAGGGCACTGTGCCGGGCGTGAGCTTTGCCGAGATGTCCTCGGTGAGTGCGGACACGGACACGGTGATGCTGCCGTTTCCGGTGAGCGATCGGTGCACGAAGTAGAAGTTGTCGGTCACCGGCTCGCCGCCGGGTCCGATCGGAACCGGTGGGCTGCCGTGCTGATCGCTGCTCACCCCGGCGAGCAGCGCGAAGAGCACCATCATCACGGGCAGCGCCGCGATGCCGATCACCCAGCCGCGGACGGTGCGCAGCTTGGTCCACTCCGCGTGAAGCACCGCGGCGAAGCCGCCTCGCACCGTCACCGCCGGGCTCACCGCCGTGAGCCGTTGACTCGAATCCGTTGGCATGCGGCTGGTTCTACGCCGTGCCCGGTTCCAGCCCGGTCGCGGCGACTGCGACCGGGCTGGAACCGGGGATCTGGCATCGTTGGCGCCATGGCGCCTGCACCCGGCTCGCGGCCCGACCGCCCTGCTCAGCTCCTCGGCGGCGGTGGGCCACGGTGAGAATCCTGGTCGTCGAGGACTTCGAGGTCCTGGCCCGCTCCATCGCGACCGGGCTGCGCCGCGAGGGCATGGCCGTCGACGTCGCCCTGGACGGCACGGGCGCACTCGACCGCCTTTCGGTGACCCGCTATGACGTCGTGGTCCTGGACCGTGACCTGCCGGGCGTGCACGGGGACGAGATCTGCCGACAGCTCGCCCACGGGCGCTGCGAGACCCGGGTGCTGATGCTCACCGCCTTCGACACCGTCGAGGACCGCGTCGACGGGCTCGGCCTCGGCGCCGACGACTACCTGTCCAAGCCCTTCGCGTTCGCCGAACTGGTCGCCCGGGTCCGTGCCTTGGCCCGCCGCGCCACTCCCCCGCTGCCGCCTGCTCTCGCCTACAGCGACCTCACTCTCGATCCGGCCCGCCGGACGGCAGCGCGCGCGGGTCGGCGCCTTGAGCTCAGCCCCAAGGAATTCGCCCTGCTCGAATGCCTGCTCGCCAGCCCCGGCCGGGTCCACTCCGCCGAGGAATTGCTCGAACGCGTCTGGGACGAGGCCGCTGATCCGTTCAGCAGCGCCGTCAAGCACACCATGCACCGGTT
>NZ_DASRGV010000143.1:0-10065 GCF_035650855.1 Actinocrinis sp.
AGAGGGGCGCGGCGCAGGTCCACGGCAACTGCGGCGAGATGGTCCAGTCCGTTTTTCCAGGCCAGACGCGCGGCGCCGACGCCGATCCGGTGGACGGTCAGGCGCCGGGCCCGCTCCAGGCCCTTCGATGCCGCCTTGATAACGGCCTCGTCGGCGGCGGCCCCGGCATCGAGTTCGTTCGCGAAGACACCCGCGGCTATCTCGGTGCAGAACGCGACTGCCTCCGAGCACGCCACCATCAACTCGGGGGTCGCCGGGACACGTGCCGAGCTGGGACGGTCATAGCGCTCGGGCTCTTGAGTCGCCATGGATCGGAACACTACGTCCTTAACGCCGACGGCGAGCCCATCATCGTGGTCAAGAAGGACGACGACGGCGCCACCTTCCTGGTCAGTGCGAGCACCAGCCCGGGCTCGACGAGGACTATGGCGGCGGACGGGTGGTCGAGGTCCCCGCCCGGCGATCGATCCGGCCGACCCGCGCGGCATTCGTCTAGGTAAGGGGAACTATGCGACCGAACTCAAGATCGAAGACATCGCCCCACGGTTGAGGAAAGGGCAGGAAGCGTGAGAAATCACCGAGGCAGATCACGTGAGAAATGCAGTGAAACCCCAGGCTGGCTACCCGCGAGAGGCAAGGAACCTCGGGAACCTACAGCCGGACCGGCCTCAGTGGTGCCGACTCTCCGGGCTCTCCGCGAAGCGCAGCCGCGAGTGGCGGATCTCCTCCTCCGCCTCGGTGCGCCCGACCCAGGTCGCGCCCTCGACCGACTTGCCGGGCTCCAGATCCTTGTACACCTCGAAGAAGTGCTGGATCTCCAGCCGGTCGAACTCGGGCACGTGGTGGATGTCGCGAATGTGCTCTACCCGCGGGTCGTTGGCCGGGACGCACAGGACCTTATCGTCGCCGCCCTTCTCATCGGTCATCCGGAACATGCCGATCGCGCGGCACAGGATCAGGCAGCCGGGGAATGTCGGCTCCTCAAGTAGGACCAGGGCGTCCAGCGGGTCGCCGTCCTCGCCGAGCGTGTCCTCGATGTAGCCGTAGTCCGCGGGGTAACGCGTCGAGGTGAACAGCATCCGGTCCAGCCTTATGCGGCCGGTCTTGTGGTCTACCTCGTACTTGTTCCGCTGGCCCTTCGGGATCTCGATCAGGACGTCGAACTCCATCGTTCCTCCATGTGGGGGTGCCCGTCGGGCCGTGATCACTCATTCGGCGGCAGGCGGCTCTGCCGGCGGAGTGACCGGGCGTGCCCGCGGTTGAGGCGGACGGCTGTCGGTGGGGTATGCCTCGCGATGACCAGGCTTACCGCAATAGTGTCCCGCACCGCGAAGGGTGCGCGAGACAGACCGCACTGGCGAGTGATCAACGCAACACTCCGGTCATGTGTGCCGGACCGCTCCCCACGCGCTCTGACGTGGGCGACCGGCGACCAGCCAGAGGGCGGCCGCAGCCGCGTTCAATCCGAGCGCAATAAGTTCAATCACGGGCAATCGGCACGAGAGCTTAGATTGGCCATCGCGCAACGCTTTTAGAAGCAACGCACCGGGATACGTTGAAGGTGTGGCGAGTGACGAACTGATCGACTGGTCGGTGGCCGAGGCGACGGCGCGGCGCCTGTTACGTCCGGGGCCCGCGGTCAGTCCGCGTCAGGCCGAGGCGGCGGTGGCCGAGTTGCGGCGTAGCGCACAGGCCGCCCAAGGGCACGTGAAGAACTTCACCAAGCTCGACGCGCCGGACAACGGCTCGCCGGTGCTGGTCGTGGGGCGCGACGGCTGGGTCAACGCGAACCTCGAAGCCGTGCAGGAACTCTCGGCTCCCCTGGCCGAGAAGGTCCGGCAATGGCGTGAGGGCGTGATCCCGAGCGGACTGCGATCCGCCGCGAGCGTCGCCGGGGCGAAGCTGACCGGCGTCGAACTGGGGTCCCTGCTCGCCTACCTCTCCCATCGGGTGCTCGGCCAATACGACCCCTTCGGCGCCCCTGACACCGCCGGCCGGCTGCTGCTCGTCGCACCGAACATCGTGCAAATAGAACGGGAACTCGGCGTCGACCCGACCGACTTCCGGCTGTGGGTCTGCCTGCACGAAGAGACGCACCGGGTCCAGTTCGGCGCGGTCCCCTGGCTGCGCGACCACATCCTCGGCGAGATCGGCACGCTGATCGCCGAGTTGGAGGTCGAACCGGCGGTGTTCATCGAGCGCGTGAAGGCCGTCATACGCACGGTGATGGGTACAGGCACCGATACGTCTACACGACACGCCGACGTACCGGCCGATCGAGTGGGTGACGCCGTCGAGCCCGTCACCCCTGTCAACGAGCTCTCGTTGTTGGATATGGTGCGGACCCCTGCACAGCGGGCCGTCATCGACCGGCTCACCGCGGTCATGACGCTGCTGGAGGGGCACGCCACCTACGTGATGGACGGGGTCGGCCCGCTGGTCGTGCCGTCGGTCGCGGAGATCAGCCGGGAGTTCGGCCGCCGCAGGTCGAAGAACCGGCTGCGGCCGGAGGCGCTGCTGCGGAAGCTGCTCGGACTCGACGCGAAGATGAGGCAGTACCGCGACGGCGAGCGCTTCGTGCGCAACGTGGTGGACGAAGCCGGGATCGACGGCTTCAACCGCGTATGGACCTCGCCGAACACGCTCCCGACCCAGGCGGAGATCGGCGACCCGGCCGCGTGGATCCGGCGGGTTCCGTTGCGCCGCGGTTGAGGCCGCGCCCGGGCGGGCCGCCACGGCGACTTGGTTGAGGAGTGGTCAGCTATGGGACCGGTGCCCGCGGTAGCGGCGATACGCCTGGCAGTACGCCACACGCTGAATGACCATCAGCCCGGCGACCTGGTATTGGTCGCCTGCTCCGGCGGAGCGGACTCGCTCGCGCTGGCCTGCGCGGCCGCGTTCGTCGCGCCGAGGCTCGGGCTGCGCTGCGGGGCGGTGACCGTTGACCACGGACTGCAGGAGGGGTCTGGGCGGCGGGCGGATGAGGTCGTGAGATTGCTGCGCCAGCGCGGACTCGACCCCGTGGAATCCGTCGCCGTAGTGGTCGGCCGTGAAGGGGGACCAGAAGCGGCGGCTCGTACCGCACGCTACGAGGCGTTAGATCACTTCGCCGAGCGGCTTAGGGCGCGCTCTGTGCTCCTCGGCCACACCCGAGACGACCAGGCCGAGACCGTCCTGCTGGGACTGGCTCGAGGCTCGGGCGCCAGATCACTCGCGGGCATGCCGGGCCGTTTCGGACCGGGGGACCGGTACCGTCGTCCGCTGCTGGATACGGCTCGTTCGGTAACCGAAGACGCATGCCTCGCGGAGGGCGTCGTACCGTGGCGCGATCCGCATAACGCAGACTTCTCGTACACGCGGTCGCGTATCCGTCATCGACTTCTCCCCGCCATTCATGACGCGCTCGGCCCCGGCATGCCTGAAGCACTGGCACGCACCGCGCGGATGCTGCGAGAAGACACCGAGGCGCTGGATCACTGGGCTGCGCGGGCGCTGGAAGAGTGTCGCCACCCACAGGGCGGACTCGACACGGCTCGGCTCGGAGCGCTCCCCACAGCGGTGCGCCGTCGGGTCATACGACTTGCTGCGCTCAGTTCCGGCGCTCCCGCCGGAACCCTGGCCGCCGTGCACATCGAGGCCGTCGACGCCTTGATCACGAACTGGCGGGGCCAAGGTCCACTGCACCTGCCCGGGCCGGTGGTCGTTCACCGGGCGGATGGCAGACTGGCCTTCGGCGAGCGGACCCTGGAGGGCTCGGAGCAGGCGGCGGCGCGTGAGGGGAAGCAGCAGTGCGCGGCGACGCCGGCCTGAGCCCCGACGGGTCCGACGGCGTGCCGGGGCGTGTCCCGGGCGCCGCGCCGCCGAACCGGCCGCGCACATTAAACGAGGAGACTGTCCCGGTGGACGAAAAGGACATGGGCCCTGACCTGGAGCGGGTGCTGCTTGGCCAGGCGGAGCTCGCGGAGGGGATCGCCCGGCTCGCCACCGAGATCGACGCGGACTACGGCGGCCGCGACCTGCTGCTCGTCGGGGTGCTCAAGGGGGCGGTGATGATGATGGCCGACCTGTCCCGCGCGCTGCACACCCCCGCGACGATGGACTGGATGGCGATCTCGTCCTACGGCGCGGGCACCAAGTCCTCCGGCGTGGTCCGGATCCTCAAGGACCTCGACACCGACATCGAGGGCCGGCACGTGCTGGTGGTCGAGGACATCATCGACTCCGGCCTGACCCTCTCCTGGATGCTGTCGACCCTGCGCCTGCGCAACCCCGCGTCGCTGGAGGTCTGCGCGCTGCTGCGCAAGCCGGACGCGGCCAAGGTGCAGATCGACGTGAAGTACGTCGGCTTCGACATCCCCAACGAGTTCGTGGTGGGCTACGGCCTCGACTTCGCCGAGCGCTTCCGCAATCTTCCGTTCATTGGGACGCTCGCACCGCACGTCTACTCGTGAACCGCGTCCGCCGCCCTCTCGTGACCTGCAATTGCGCACGTCTCGTGGTTGTTCGTCCGCTCCTGGCGCAACTCGGGAACGCACGCACCGCGTAGGATCGTTGGCACAGTGTTGGACGCCTCAGTGTTGGACGCCTGCGAGTACGGCCTGCTCCTTTCGGGGACGGTTGGCTCAGCGGGAGGAGGGGCAACCGATCGCTGCCGGGTAGTAGTACCGCTCAGCAGCGTGAGAGCAGCAGTAGCAAGCACCAGTTCAGCAGTACCCACCAGGGACGAGCCGGCGAGAAGGGACGGGGCTGGAAGCCCCGGACGATGGACGTGAAGCGTATTTTCCGTGGCCCAGCGATCTGGGTCGTGCTGGCCGTGCTCGCAGTGCTGGCCGTGATGAACATCGTGTCCTCCGGAGGTGGCGCCACCTCGGTCGACACGTCGAAGATCATCGCCGAGATCAACGCGGGACAGGTCAAGTCGGCCCAGGTGACCACCGGGTCGAGCCAGAGCGTGCAGGTCACGCTGAACGACGGCACCAAGCAGATCGCCACCTACCTCAACGACCAGCAGGGCGCGGAGATCGCCGGGCTGCTCGACAAGCAGGTCGCCGCAGGGCATGTGAGCGACGGCTACAACGTCGTGCAGTCCAAGCAGCCGTGGATCATCTCCGTGCTCGTCACGCTGCTGCCGTTCGTGCTGCTCGTGATCGTCTTCCTGTTCCTGATGAATCAGATGCAGGGCGGCGGCTCGCGGGTGATGAACTTCGGCAAGTCCAGAGCGAAGATGATCACCAAGGACACGCCGAAGACCACCTTCGCGGACGTGGCCGGCGTGGACGAGGCGATCGAGGAGCTGCAGGAGATCAAGGAGTTCCTCGAGTCTCCGGCCAAGTTCCAGGCGATCGGCGCGAAGATCCCCAAGGGCGTGCTGCTCTACGGTCAGCCCGGTACCGGAAAGACCCTGCTCGCGCGGGCGGTGGCCGGCGAGGCCGGAGTGCCGTTCTTCTCGATCTCCGGTTCCGACTTCGTCGAGATGTTCGTCGGTGTCGGCGCCTCCCGTGTGCGTGACCTGTTCGAGCAGGCCAAGGCGAACGCCCCGGCGATCGTGTTCGTGGACGAGATCGACGCCGTCGGCCGGCACCGTGGCGCCGGCCTCGGCGGCGGACACGACGAGCGCGAGCAGACCCTGAACCAGCTGCTGGTCGAGATGGACGGCTTCGACGTCAAGGGCGGAGTCATCCTGATCGCGGCGACCAACCGCCCCGACATCCTGGACCCGGCGCTGCTGCGGCCCGGCCGCTTCGACCGGCAGATCGCCGTGGACGCGCCAGACCTGAACGGCCGTCAGCAGATCCTCCAGGTGCACGCCAAGGGCAAGCCGCTCACGCCTGACGTCGACCTGATGGCCGTCGCCCGGCGCACCCCCGGCTTCACCGGCGCCGACCTGGCCAACGTGCTCAACGAGGCGGCGCTGCTGACAGCCCGGTCGGACAAGAAGCTGATCGACAACTCGGCGCTGGACGAGGCGATCGACCGCGTCGTGGCCGGTCCGCAGAAGCGCACCCGGCTGATGAGCGACCACGAGAAGAAGATCACCGCCTACCACGAGGGCGGGCACGCGCTGGTCGCGCACGCGCTGCCGAACACCGACCCGGTGCACAAGGTCACCATCCTGCCGCGCGGCCGCGCCCTCGGTTACACGATGGTGCTGCCGGACGAGGACAAGTACTCGACCACCCGCAACGAGCTGCTGGACCAGCTGGCCTACGCGCTCGGCGGCCGGGCGGCCGAGGAGCTGGTGTTCCACGACCCGACCACCGGCGCCGGCAACGACATCGAGAAGGCCACCAAGCTGGCCCGCGCGATGGTCACCCAGTACGGCATGACCGAGCGCCTCGGCACGATCAAGCTGGGCCAGGACAGCGGCGAGGTCTTCCTCGGCCGCGACATGGGCCACCAGCGCGACTACTCCGAGGAGGTCGCGGCGATCGTCGACGAGGAGGTCAAGAAGCTCATCGAGACCGCCCACGACGAGGCCTGGGAGGTCCTGGTGGAGAACCGGGACATCCTCGACCGGCTGGTGCTCGAGCTGCTGGAGAAGGAGACCCTGGACAAGGCGCAGATCGCGGACGTGTTCCGGGATGTGCGGATGCGTCCGACGCGCCCGGCCTGGACCGGCTCGACCCGCCGGGTGCCCTCCGACCGGCCGCCGGTCAAGACGCCGAAGGAGTTGGAGCTCGCCAACGGCAGCTATAACGTCAACGGCGGCGGCTCCGGCAGCGACCTGCCCGGGCAGAGCGGGCTGGCGGGCGGTTAACCTCCTGGTATGAGCCAGATCGATCCGTCGATACCGCAGTCGTCGACAGCGCAGTCTGCGTCAGCAGCGGAGTCCACCGCCGTGCGTTCGGCGGTGGACCCGCTGTCTTTGCCCGGTGAACCGCGAGTCGCGACCCCGGACGCCGGCCGGGCGGTGGCGCCGTTCGACGAGAAGCGTGCCGAGGCCGCGATCCGTGAGCTGCTGATCGCGGTCGGCGAGGACCCGGACCGCGACGGGCTGCGGGACACGCCCGGGCGGGTGGCGCGCGCGTACCGGGAGATGTTCGCCGGGCTGCGCCAGGCCCCGGAGGACGTCCTCGCCACCACCTTCGACCTCGGCCACGACGAGATGGTCCTGGTCAGAGATATCGAGCTGTACAGCTGCTGCGAGCATCACCTCGTTCCATTCCACGGAGTGGCCCATGTCGGCTACATTCCTTCGGTGGACGGGCGTATCACCGGTCTGTCGAAGCTGGCCAGACTGGTGGACGTATACGCCAAGCGCCCGCAGGTCCAGGAGCGGCTGACCACGCAGGTCGCCGACGCCCTGGTGCGGATCTTGCAGCCCCGCGGGGTCATCGTGGTAGTGGAGTGCGAGCACCTGTGCATGTCGATGCGAGGGATACGGAAGCCCGGCGCGAAGACGGTCACGTCAGCAGTGCGGGGGATGCTGCGTTCCTCCGCGACCCGTGCGGAGGCGATGAGTCTCATCCTGGGCCGCTGAGGAACGAGGCGGGCTCAGGATCATCTGCACAGTCTGGGCCGCTGAGGAACAAATCTGACGCCGTCTCGGAAGAGCCGCAGCCTGGAAGTGAGGGCCCGGCGGTGGACGCCGACAACCGACCCGCCGTGCCCGCCAAGGCCGCGCAGCCGACCCCGGCTTCCGCGCCGACTCCGCCTCCCGCTCCAGCGTCGACCCCGACTCCGGCCCCCGCGCGGAACTCGGCTTCGGCTTCCGCATCGGCTCCAGCGCCGACCCCGGCTTCGGTCCCCGCGCAGACCTCGGTCCCCGCCCCCGCTCCCGGTCCCGCTCCTGCCCCAGCCCCCGAGAAGCTGGCCGAGCCGCCGACGCCACCCATCCCGGCCCGCAACCCCAAGCCCTGGATTCCGCGCGTCGCGGGCCTGCTTTGCTACCTGCTCGGCCTGTTCGACATCCTCTCCGCGATCTTCCCGCGGGTGCGGCATCTGCAGTCCGTGCACAAGTTCGGCCACCTGGTCCCCGGTCTGCAGGTCAACCCGTACGCCGTCGCCGCCAGCCTGATCGTCGGCGTGCTGCTGGTCTCCCTCGCGCACGCGCTGCGGCGGCGTAAGCACCGCGCCTGGATGGGCGTCGTCGCGCTGCTGACCACGTCGATCGCCGTGCACCTGTTCCGGCGCGAGCCCTTCGGCGGGATCGTGCTGTACTTCCTCGTCCTGGTCCTGCTGATCGTGTACCGCACCGAGTTCTACGCGCTCAGCGACCCGAAGTCCCGGTGGCGGGCCATCTGGACGTTCTGGGCCATGCTGGTCGGCGACATCGCGATCGGGCTGGTGCTGGTCTCGGCGCGCGCCGATCGCATCATCGGCGACGCGAACCTGCTGGACCGCATCAACCACGTCGTGCTCGGCCTGGCCGGCATCAGCGGGCCCATGCACTTCCGCGGCGACAACTACGGCGACTACATCTACTTCTCCCTCTTCGGGCTGGGCCTGCTGACCGTCCTGGTCACCCTGTACCTCTTCCTGCGGCCCGCCGAGCCCGCCGCCCGGCTGACCCAGGATCAGGAAGTCGAGATCCGGTCCCTGCTGCAGCGGCACGGGCAGCGCGACTCGCTCGGCTACTTCGCGCTGCGCCGCGACAAGTCCGTGCTGTTCTCGCCCAGCGGCAAGTCCTGCATCGCCTATCGCGTCGTCTCCGGCGTCATGCTCGCCAGTGGCGACCCGATCGGCGACCCGGAGGCCTGGCCCGGCGCCATCCGGGCCTTCGTCGAGCGTGCCGAGCGGTATGCCTGGATCCCGGCCGTCATGGGCTGCTCCGAGCAGGCCGGGGAGATCTGGCACCGCGAGGCCGGGATGGACGCGCTCGAACTCGGCGACGAGGCCGTGGTCGAGGTCGCCGACTTCTCGCTCGAAGGCCGGCCGATGCGCAACGTCCGGCAGATGGTCAACCGGATCGAGCGGCAGGGGTACGTCTGCGAGGTGCGGCGGCTGCGCGACATCCCGAGCGAGGAGATCGTGCTCATCCGGCGGCTGGCCTGCGACGGGCGGTCCACCGAGACCGAGCGCGGCTTCTCCATGGCGCTCGGCCGCTTCGGCGACCCGTCCGACGGCGACTGCGTCGTGGTGACCGCCACCAAGGACGGCGAGATCCGCGCCGTGCTCAACTTCGTGCCGTGGGGCAGGGACGGGCTCTCCCTCGACCTGATGCGGCGCGACCGCTCCGCCGACCCCGGCCTCAACGAGCTGATGATCGTCGCGGCGCTGCGCGAGGCCAAGACGCTCGGCGTCAAGCGGATGTCGCTGAACTTCGCCGTGTTCCGCTCCGCGCTCGAACGCGGCGAGCGGATCGGCGCCGGACCGGTGCTGCGGCGCTGGCGCGGGCTGCTGGTCTTCCTCTCCCGCTGGTTCCAGATCGAGTCGCTGTACCGCTTCAACGCCAAGTTCCGGCCGGTCTGGGAGCCGCGCTTCGTCGCGTTCCGGCAGACCCGGGACCTGCCGCGGATCGCGCTCGCCGCCCTCGAGGCCGAAGCCTTCCTCGTGCTGCCCTCGCTGCTGCGGCGCGGGCCGAAGGAGGAGGCGGACGCGGCGTCGCTGCGTACCTACTGACCGGCCGGCGGCGCACCAACTGACCGGCTGGCGGCGTACCTGCTCATCCGCCGCCGGCAGAGCGCCGGCAGACCGCCGACCAACTGACGTAAGGTTCCGGCTCGACTCATCCGGACGCTCAGGCGGTAAGCCGGTGTGCCCGCAGTCGCTAGGCTGAGGTCATGGCGGTGCTGGCGACGCGACCCAACCGGCGGGTGACGGGACTTCCCGAACTCGACCGGTGCGCGGTCATGGGCGTGGTCAATGTCACCCCGGACTCCTTCTCCGACGGCGGCCGCTACTTCGAGCCGCAGGCCGCGATCGAGCACGGGATCGAACTGCTGGCGGCCGGTGCTGACTACCTCGACGTCGGCGGGGAGTCGACGCGGCCAGGCGCACTGCGCGTCCCGGTCGACGAGGAGCTGCGCCGGATCATCCCGGTGATCAAGGCGCTCGCTCAGGACGGCGCGATCATCTCCGTCGACACCATGCGCGCGCAGGTGGCTCGCGAGGCGGTGGAGGCGG
>NZ_DASRGV010000144.1:0-38587 GCF_035650855.1 Actinocrinis sp.
GTCGTCTTGCCCGCGCCGTTCGGCCCTACCAGCCCGTGGATCTGGCCCTGCGGGACATTCAGGTCGATGCGGTCGAGCGCGACGATGTCACCGAAGCATTTGGTGATCCCGCGGCCCCGTATCGCAACAGTCGTCTCCATGCGTCCCTCACGCCCCTCCCTCAGCCAGCCTCCAGGAACGTAGGCACGTCACATGACGTAGGGACCTGAGTCGGTTGAATGGCGAGGGAACGGAAGAGAAACCGGCGGACACGAACGAGGCCTTACCCGCCTGACGGGCTGTCAGGAGCGCTCAATGGGTGCGCCAACTACACAGCCGACCGGCACGGTGCGACCGCTATGCCCGAGAAATCCGCTTACGCGAAGCGAAAACGGCGATTCATCGCGATTGCCGCGATTACTGCGACGCGGACGGCGCCGGCGCCGGAGAGGCCGCGCAACTCGTCATGAATCGCGGCTGCACGACCGCGCCGGACGACAGCGAGGGGCCGCACGGTGCGGCGAGGCCGAAGTAGTCATGGTCGATGTCGATGGTGACGCCGCCGTAGGTCGCGTTGGCGTCGTCGCCCTGGAACTGGTGCACGCGGTGGCCGTGCCAGTGGTCGGCCGGATCGGCGCCGGGGTCGTCGTCGGCGTTGCCGTTCCAGTTGGCCACGTCGATGACGTCCGGCACGGTGGTGCTGCCCCACACCGAGATCATGGCGCCGACCGCGCCCGACTCGTTGCCGTAGACCGCGGCGTGGTAGTGCAGGGCGTGCAGCTCGGCGGTCCAGGCGCTCACGAAAGCCTGCGCGGTGGCGTTCTGGGCGGCGGTGTAGCTGCCGCCTTCCATGTCGTAGTAGAGCAGCGCGCCCGAGCCGAGGCCCAACGAAGAGGCCTGAGTCGCGGCGTCGTCGGCGCTCGCCTTCCCCTGGGCCGCGGGGTCGGTGACCGTGCCGTAGGCCACCTGCGGCCCGACGTAGAGCGGCATCAGGCGCCAGCCCGCCTTGGTCTCGGCGGTGACCCACGACGCCGTCAGGTTCGGCTGGGTGCACGCTCGCTGGGCGCCGCCGATGTAGACGCCGACGGCGCCGAACGGCGATCCGGTCCACGCGGCCATGTCTGCCGTGCTCGGCGCGGTGCACGCGTCGAATCCGAGCCCTGTGAAGACCTGCGTCATCGCCCCGACGATTTGCGGCGTGACCGAGCTGTGAATCGAGCCGAGATTCGCCGCGACGCGGTTGGAGACGTCGGCGGTCGACTCGTTCGTCGGCGCCTCGGTCGGCGTCGGTACGCCGGCATGGGAAAGCAGTGAGAGGACGGAGGAGCGGTCGGTGCCGTAGGAGGCGGTGATCTGCACGCCGCGAAGCGTGGCGGTGATCCGCTGGTTGAGCGGGTCGTCGGTGGCGCTGGCCGTCGTCGCGGCGGGGGAGGGCTGCACCAGCACGGCGCCCTGCACCGAGCCGTCGGCCTGACCGGAGCATCGCTGCTCGGCCGACGGGTAGCCGAAGTAGACCGCGTGCACATCGAAGCGCACGCAGCGCGAGGAATCCCCGCTCAGGTCGACCAGATGCCATCCGGCCGGAACGGTGAACGTGTGCCCGAGGTAGGAAACGGCGCGGGCCGCGGCGGAGACCTCACCCGGCGCGCTGGAGGTGCCGGCGCTGTGGCTCGAGCTCGCTGAACCCGTTGCGCGACTTGTCGATGCGGGCCCGGGCAGAAGCACCTGCGCGACCGCGCCGCCGCCGGCGGAACCCGCCGCGGCAGGCCGTGGGTCTCTACCTGAACCGGCGTCGCTCCACATCGCGCCGGCCGCCACGGCGCTGCCCGCGACCGCGATGAGAGCCACACCGAAAATACGCGAACGCCGCGAATCAAGCCACGAACGTATGTGCACCGATGCCCCCGGTCATCACCTTGGCAAGCGCTTCCAAGCCGCGCAGATCCTAGCAGTGCGCGAGCGCGGCGCAGCGCGAGGGCGGCCGCTCAGACGTGTTCGGAGACGAGGACGCCCCAGGTCCCCGGCTCCAGTGCGCGGAAGATGTGCGTCACGTCGCCGGGGTAGGCGATGTAGTCCCCGGGGGCGAGCTGGACCGGCTCCTCCTCGGGACCGGCGAGCGCACTGCCCGCGCACAGCACCAGATGCTCGACCACGCCCGGCATATGCGGGGCGGAAGTGCGCTGGCTGCCGGGCTCGGCTCGAATGCTGAACACGTCGCGGCGCGCGCCGGGCGGACAGGCGGCGAGCAGGGTGGCTTGGTAGTCGGCTTGCGAGGCCGCGACGACCGGCCCCTGTCCGGAGCGGATCACCTGGACGTTGGGGCGCGGCTGCTCGAAGAGCCGGGCGAACGGGATGTCGAGCGCGACGCACAGCGCCCACAGCGTCTCAAGGCTCGGATTGCCGGTGCCGGCCTCCAGCTGGGAGAGCGTGGACTTGCCGATCTGCGCCCGGCGGGCGACCTCGCTCAGGCTCAGTCCGGTCCGGCGCCGCTCGCGGCGCAGCGCCGCCGCGATGGCCTCGGCCGAGGGCCGTGAGGCCGCTGTCGGGTGGTCCGCCATTCGTTCATTTTGATGAACGGCGTTCCCTTTGACAAACAGCCGTGCCGCGTTCACTATGACGGACATGCGTTCGGCGTGGAGAACACTGGATCCGGATCTGCTCCGCAGCATCGCTCTGATCTGCGGCTCCGTCGCCATGGTCGGTGTCTCCTACGGCGCGTCGGCGGTCGCGGCCGGCTTCCCGCTCTGGCTGCCCGTGCTGACCGGCGCCCTCGTGCTGGCCGGATCTTCGGAGTTCCTGTTCGTCGGCATCACGGCCGCCGGCGGCAACCCGTTCGCCGCGGTCGCCGCCGGGCTGTTGGTCAACGCCCGGCATGTGCCCTACGGACTGGCGGTGCCCGAGGTGATCGAGCCGGGCTGGCGCCGGTTCCTGGGTACGCATCTGATGAACGACGAGACGGTCGTGCTCGCCCTCTCCCAGCCGGATCTGGTCCGCAAGCGCGCCGCGTACCGGCTGTGCGGGCTGGGAACCCTCATCGCCTGGCCGCTCGGGGCCTTCCTCGGCAGTCTGGGCGGCACCCAGGTGCGTGATACCGGCGCGTTCGGGCTGGACGCGACGTTTCCGGCGGTCATCCTGGCGCTGATCCTGCCGGCCTTGCGCGAGCGGGTCACGCGCGAGGCCGCGCTGGTCGGTGCGGCCGTCGCGCTGGTCGCCTCCGTCTACCTGCCTGCCGGGCTGCCCGAGTTGCTGGCGCTGAGCGGACTGCTGATCCGCTTCGTGCGCGCATGACCGGCAACCGCGTCCTGCTCGTGAGCGCCATGGTGACGCTCGCGGCCGGCACCTTCGTCTTCCGGCTCATCGGCCCGCTGCTGCGCTCCCGGGTCGAGTTCCCGCCGCTGGCCCGCCGCCTGCTGGAGACCGCGGCCGTCGTCCTGCTCACGGCGCTGGTCGCCACGACCGCACTGACTCAGGGCCATGAATTCGCCGGGTACGCCAGACCCGCCGGCGTCGCCGTCGGCGGGCTGCTTGCCTGGCGTAAGGCGCCCATCCTCGTTGTCGTCATCGCCGCGGCGGCCACGACCGCGTTGCTGCGGCTGGCGCTCTAACCCGGCGCCTGACTGCTATTCAGGTCAGAGGTTGAACGCCGAGGTCAGGGTCGGGTACGAGGCGGCCTGGCCGAGCGCCGGCAGGCCGAGCAGCTGCTCGGCGGTGCCCAGCAGCGAGTAGTGGTTGAACAGCGTTCCCGAGGTGCTGCCCGCCCGGGTGCTCGGGCTGATCACGATCGTGGCCACGTGGCAGCTGTTGTCGGCGGTGTTGGCGGAGCAGTCCTCGCCGGAGCTGCCGCCGCTGCCCTCGTCCCAGGTCAGGAACACCGCGGTGGTCCCGCTCTGGTACTCGGCGCTGTTCAGGATCGTGGGCAGGTTGCTCGACAGCCAGCTGTCGCCCTGCGCGATCGTGCCGTCGTGCATGTCGTCGATCAGGTTCGGCGTGACGAAGGAGAAGGCCGGGAGCGTGCCGGCGGACAGGTCGCTCGCCAGCTGCGTGTAGGGCACGTCGAAGGTGGAGCAGCCGCTGAGCGAGGTGAAGTAGGGCGGCGGGTTGTGCCGCACCGCGTATTCGCCCGAGTTGGACTTGTCGCAGTTCGAGGGCATCGACTCCTCGTACGCCTTCCAGCTCTCGCCCTGGCCGAAGATGCTCGCCGACGAGGTGCTGCACTTGGTCGACGGGTTGCAGTCCGAGTCGAAGTTCTTCAGCGAGCTGACCGCGAGGCCGGAGGTGGCCCCGACGTAGTTGGGCAGGCTCGGGTGCGAGACGTTGTGGTAGTTGGTGGCCAGGCCGCACCCGCTCGCCAGTGAGTTGATGTACGGAGCCTGGGAGCTGCCGATGATGTCGCTGTAGCTGTGGTTCTCCATCCACACCCAGATGACGTGGGTGTAGGTCGGGGGCGTGCTCAGCGTGCCGCACGGCCCGGTGGCGGCCGCGGCGGGCTGCCGCGACCCGGCGGCGCCCACGACGCCGCCGATCGCCAGCGCCACGGTCGCGGCCAGGGCGAGAATCCTGCTGCGCATAAGCGACTCCTAGCAAAGTCCGAGTACCGGTGAATGCGAGCCCTGATCAGCTCGCGGGTGGTCGCCCCAATATCGCAGAGTGCTGGCATAAACGCCTGCGGGCAAGCCCGATCGGTAAGGGTTCGTCCCCTATTCGCCGATCCTTCGCGCGGGTGGCCGCGGGATGAACAACGGGTGCAGCCTTGCCCGGCCCCCTGGCGAGCGCGGCCGGTCCGGGTGATCCTTCCGTCGTGAGCACCGAGCCGACCGACCAGCCGCGCGGCCTGAAGACCGACCTGTCCAACCTGCGCGCCCGCCCCAAGCCCGGCGGCCCGCTGGACCTGGCCGCGGCGGCCGACCTGCGCGTGGACGACAGCGACGACGACGATCCGGTGCTGTATTACGCGGACGGCACGCCGGTGGACACCTGGCGCGAGGACTACCCCTACGACGCGCGGCTCTCCCGCTCCGAGTACGAGCTGCACAAGCGTCTGCTGCAGATCGAGCTGCTGAAGCTGCAGAACTGGGTCAAGGAGTCCGGCCAGCGCCTCGTCGTGCTGTTCGAGGGCCGGGACGCGGCGGGCAAGGGCGGCACCATCAAGCGGTTCACCGAGCACCTCAACCCGCGCGGCGCCCGCGTGGTCGCCCTGGAGAAGCCCTCGGAGCGCGAGAGCAGCCAGTGGTACTTCCAGCGCTATGTCGCGCACCTGCCCGCGGCCGGCGAGATCGTGCTGTTCGACCGCTCCTGGTACAACCGCGCCGGGGTGGAGCGGGTCATGGGCTTCTGCGGCCCGGAGCAGTACCTGGAGTTCATGCGCCAGGCCCCGGAGTTCGAGCGGATGCTGGCGCGCGACGGGATCCGGCTGGTGAAGTTCTGGTTCTCGGTCTCCCGGGCCGAGCAGCGCACCCGCTTCGTGATCCGGCAGGTCGACCCGGTGCGCCAGTGGAAGCTGAGCCCGATGGACCTGGCCTCGCTGGACAAGTGGGACGAGTACACCGAGGCGAAGGAGGCGATGTTCTTCTACACGGACACCGCCGACGCGCCGTGGACCGTGGTCAAGAGCAATGACAAGAAGCGCGCCAGGCTCGGCGCGATGCGCCACGTGCTCTCGCTCTACGACTATCCGGACAAGGACCCCGAGATCGCCGCGCCGCCGGACCCGCTGATCGTCGGCTCCGCGGCGCTGCTGTCCGAGCGCACCGCGGACGCCCAGCAGATCCTGCCGAGGCTGTCGCGCTGAGGCGTCGCGCCGGATGAACATTCGGCGACGCTCGGGTGTTATATGACGATGGTCCCTTCCGTCTCAGTCGTCGCACGCATACGTTCGCGACGTGAGCAGCAACGACCTGCTGATGACCCTCGTCGTCGTCACCGCTCTGTCCTTCGACTTCACCAACGGCTTCCACGACACCGGCAACGCGATGGCCACCTCGATCGCGACCGGCGCCCTGCCGCCGCGCGTCGCGGTGGCCCTCTCCGGGGTGCTGAACCTGGTAGGCGCGTTCCTCTCGTTCAGCGTCGCGGCCACGATCGCGAGCGGCCTGGTGCAAAGCCACCTGGTCACCCCGACCGTGGTGTTCGCCGGCCTGGTCGGCGGCATCCTGTGGAACCTGGCCACCTGGTTCTTCGGCATCCCGTCCAGTTCCTCGCACGCGCTGATCGGCGGGGTCGTCGGCGCCACGCTGGCCGCCGCGGGCGGGCACGCGGTGCTCTGGCACGGCGTGGTGTCCAAGGTGGTTCTGCCCGCAGTGCTCTCGCCGGTCATCGCCGGCGCGATCGCCGCCCTCGGCACGTATCTGGTCTACCGGCTCACCCGCGGCGTCACGGAGGGCGTGCGCAACCGCGGCTTCCGGATCGGGCAGATCGGTTCCGCCTCGATGGTCTCGCTCGCGCACGGCACGAACGACGCCCAGAAGACCATGGGCGTGATCACCCTCGCGCTGATCGCGAACGGGTCGCTGGCCTCCGGCCACAAGGCGCCCGCCTGGGTCATCGTCTCCTGCGCGCTGGCCATCAGCCTCGGCACCTATGTCGGCGGCTGGCGGGTCATCAGGGCGCTGGGCAAGGGCCTCGTGGAGATCGAGGCGCCGCAGGGCATGGCCGCCGAGTCGGCCTCCGCCGCCACCATCCTGCTCTCCAGCAACTTCGGCTACTCGCTGTCCACCACGCACGTGGCCACCGGCTCGATCCTCGGCTCCGGAGTGGGCAAGCGCGGCGCCGAGGTGCGGTGGAGCGTGGCCGGCCGGATGGCCACCGCCTGGGTGTTCACCCTCCCGGCCGCGGGCGCGGTCGGCGCGCTCGCGTACGAGGCGGCGCACGGCATCGGCGGAACGGCCGGCGTCTCGGTGATCTTCGTCGTGCTGGTGGCCTGCGCGCTGGCCTTCTACCTCAACTCGCGGCGCACCCCGGTGACGGCGGGCAACGTCAACGCCGAATGGACCGGCTCGGTGGCCCCGGCGCGGGAACCCGTCGGCGCCGCCGCATGACGCGCCCGCTCACTGTTCGCGCTGCCACTGTGTGCCCGAATTTCGTGCACCCGGCTTCCACACACCCGACGTCCGAGAATCGAGCGAGAGCAGGGAAGCGAGGCGGGCCGCGATGAACTCCTGGATCAATCTGACCGCGCTGTGGAAGATCGTGGTCGTCGGCCTGCTGGCCGGGGCCGGGCTGCCCGCGCTGTTCGCGGTCGGGCTGCGTGCGCTGAGCCCGGCGCGCGGCGCCGAGCCCGGGACGGCGCGCGCCCAGGCAGCGGACGGCGGCGGCCGGGCCGCCTCGGCCGGGTCGCTGGGACTCGCCCTGGCGGTGCTTTGCTTCGCGGTGGTGCTGGCCGCGATCGGGTGGGGTATCTACAGCATCGTCAGCCACAGTTGAACCCTGGGCCGGTCCGCCGGCCCGGATCGCTAGACCCGCCCTGCTTCGCCCATCCCGCACCCGAGGTCCGCGATGCCGATCCCGCCGCTGCTGCAATCCGTCATCGACTTCGTCCGCAAGGGCTATCCGCAGGGGGTGCCCGACCGCGACTACCTGCCGCTGTTCGCGCTGCTGCGGCGCAGGCTCTCGGACCATGAGGTCGCCGAGATCGCCGCGGCGCTGGCCGAGGACGAGGCCGCGCAGAACCCGGCGGCGATCGGCGAGGCCATCGCGCGCCTGATCCAGGAGGCGCCGTCCGAAGCGGACGTCGAGCGGGTGCGTGTCCGGCTCGGCGCCGCCGGATGGGACGAACCCGAGGCGCTGAGTCAGCGTACCGACTGAACCCGAGAGTAAGTCATATTCGAACCCTGTCGATCGTTCCGTTGGTCGGAAGCGGCCGGTAACCGAGTACTCGGTTACCGGCAGTTTTCATTCCCGGCGCAGGTCAGAGGCCTTTCGCGTGAGTTTGTAGTGGCGCAGGTTTCTGATTCCGTGTCGTGATACGCAGGGTCATGCGACACTGGAAGAGTGAGCGCGGGCGCGTCGGCGGGCCGCGTGGTTCGACTGTTCTTTGATTCCGAATCGGCGTCGCCCCGGGGAAGCGGCGGCGCACTGCGTGGCGGTGGGGGATCGCCCGTCGAGGGCGCGCGGGAGCGCGGGAGGCACGCTCCAAGCGCCGGTCCAGATGCGGGTTCATCTTTACATTGCGAGGCTGAGCCGCGGGAGGGAATACGCAATGGAGCAGGGTACGCGAGCGGTGGCGCTGCGGATGCTGGAGCTGCTGGCCCACGAGACCTTGCAGGGGGACGCGCAGGCGGTGACGGAGGCGCTGGTGCGCGGGCGTGTCGCCGGCGGCCTTGCGGTGCCGGACGCCGTGAACGGCGCGAAAGCGCTCGCCGCGACCGGCATGGCGCCCGGTGCGGCGCCCGGCAGCGCGAATCAGGACACGGACGAGGACGAGCACGCGCGGCAGCTGTATGCCGGCATCCTGCGGAACTTCGAACGCTGCCGGCATGACGCGGCGCTCTCCCGCTCCCTCGTCGACATGGTCAAGGAGCTGTGGCCGGCCGACGGCCTCGGCGCCCTGCTGAAGACCGCCGCCCGGCAGGTGCGGCAGTTGCTGGCGTTGGACGCGGTGTTCGTGAGCGTCCCGGACGAGCGGCCCGGCCGCTTCCGGATCGTCGTCGCCGACGGGCACGTGTCGGTCGCCAGCGTCGGCCTGCGGCTGGCCGGCGGCCCGCGCGGATTCGGCGGCGACGCCGGCACCGGGGCGACCCCGGTGTGGACGCCCGACTACCTGGCCGACAACCGCTTCGAGCACACCGCGTACACCGACCGCGTCGTCGGTCAGGAGGGGCTGCGCGGCATCATCGCCGCGCCGCTGCTGCGGGACGGAGCGCGCTTCGGCATGGTCTACGGGGCGAGCCGCGGCGTCCGGCGGTTCACCGTCGCCGAGGTCGCCCTGATGGAGAAGCACGCGGAACTCGTCGGGGCGTTCATCGGCAACGCCGAGCAACTGGCCCGCGGGGCGGCCGCGCGCACCGAGCTCGACCGGTATCGCGAGATGGCCGAGGCCGGGTTCGACATACGCCGGCGGATAGACACCTGCTGCGAGCTGCTCGACGAAACGCTCGCGGAGGCCCGCCTTCCGGTCCTCGTACGCGGCTGCGCGCGGCTGCTCGGATTCGACGTCGCCGTCTACTGCCGCAACGGGAGTCTCTCCGCGGCCTCCAAGCCCGAGGCCCCCGAGACCCTGCCGCTCGAAGAGGCAGCCACCACGCAAAGCGCCGTGGACCTCGGCGAGAGCGCCGCGACCGGCGCCGGGGAGATCGCCAAAGGCGCGGTCCGGATCGAGGCCGGCCGGTGGATGGTGCCGATCCGGGCCGGCGCCGAGCACCTCGGCACGCTGGTCACCGGCTCCGCCCGCCCCCTGTCCGACCGCGACTGGCTGCTGCTGCGGGTGGTCGTGCGGATCCTCGCGGTCTCGCTCAGACGCCTGCCGAAGCCTGCCGCGGAACCGGAGGGACCGCGCCGGGAGGGCCTGCTGGAACAGCTCCTGACCCCCGACGCGGTGGATTCGGCGCAGCTCGCCGCCGCGCAGGCGCACGCACTCGGCATCGACCTCGACGCACCCCACGTGCTCGTCGTCGCGCGGCCGGAAGCTGAGGAGCTGCGGGCGACCGCCGGCTGGGCCGAGCGCTACGCCGGGCGTGTCAATGCTCTGTATTGTATGGTCGAGGATTGCGTCGCACTGCTCCTGCGCGGCGACGATGCGCGGGCAGCGGTATTCGCCGTACACGACGAACTGGCTGCGGCCCTGGCCGGATCGGTGACAGCCGGCGCGGGCGGCCCGGTGACCGGCGCGCGCACCGAGCCCGAGCGCCTTCGAAGCGGCTACGGGCAGGCCCGGCGCTGTCTGTCGGCGATGCGGGCGCTCGGCATGACCGGGCGGGCCGCGGCCATCGGCGACCTGGGCTTCCTCGGGCAGCTGATGGCCGGCGGACCGGACACGATCGACCTGGTGGCTTCGGTCGTCGGACCGGTGTTCGACTACGACCTGCGCCGCTCGGCGGCCTTGGTCGAGACGCTGGACGCGTATTTCGCCTCCGGCGGCAACGCGTCCGCCGCGGCGAAGGCGCTGCACGTGCACCCGAACACGGTCTCGCGGCGGCTCGAGCGCATCAGCGAGCTGCTGGGGGCGGACTGGCAGGAGCCGCGCCGGATCCTGGAGATCCAGGTCGCGCTGCGGCTGGCCCGGATCAGCGCCCAAGCCGCCGAGATGGACGCCGCTGTCTCAGGCTAAGCGGTGCTGGACGGGAACGTCAGGGGAGATCAGAACCCTGTCACGGAGAACTCGGTCAGACGATCAGCTCCCGCAGGTCCGATCCGGCGGCCGGTCCGGACCCGTCCGCGTGCGGATCCACGGCCGGCGGCAAGGCCAGCACCGCTCGGGCGACGGTGTCCGCGTCTCGGGCCGCGGCCTGGTCCGACTGCGCGAGCGCGAATCGCCGGGGATGCGCGTGTCCGCGGACGTCGAGCAGGTGAGGCGTATCGCAGGCTACTGCCAAGCCGCCGGTTCCGCGCCGTGCCCCCGGAGCGGTCGCGAGCGCCGACGGGTACGCTGTCGCCTGAGCGGTCTTCAAGAGGTGAATCAGTAGCGGATCGAGGGCTCGCCGTGGGTCGGGCCGTGTCGGCCGGGCCTCGATGAGTGCGCGAGCGCGCACAGGCGCGAGCGGCGCGAGACGCGACACCGCGGCGAAGGCGGGATCGGTCGCGTCGAACCGGATCTCCGTCGCCGGACCCGTGAGCTTCAGGACGCCGGCCTCGACGAGTGCGACCGACTCAGGCGTCTGCTTCGGTGCCGAGCATCCGCGATATGCGGCATGGATCACCGGCTCGTCGCCCGATGGCTGGTAGCGAATGCGGTCACCGTTTCGGAGGAATCTGCCTCCGCGCCCGAGCGTAAGCAGCGCCAGATAGTCGGAAAAGGCCGGCCCGAGCCCTCGGATCAGCACGTTTCGCCCTGGCTCGATGCCGTCGAGATCGGCGTCGAGCGGATCTCCCGGTGTAACATATGTCAGATAGTGAATACGTGCTAGGGCGGCGGTGCGTTCCTGCAGCGCGGTGGGGCGAACGCCGGCACGTTCCTCGGCGAGCACCACGGCGTCCAAGTCGTTCAATCTGATGCCGTTCTCCAGTCTCACGCCCTGACGCCCGTCGGCGAGACCGTGGATGTCGGCCATCGCGACAGCGCCGGAGCGATGCATGTGGAGAAACACATTGCGTGGCGCGCGGGCGGCGATTCGCTGAAAGCATCCTGCGATATACCGCTCGTAGAGGGCGCGACTGGGCCGGGAATCCGGCCGCAGCGTACCGGCCTCGGAAACGAGCCGTGCGTCCAGGCCGTGGAGGCGATCCAGCCCGCCGCTCTCCACGATGCCGCCGAATTCGGCCACCTGCCTGGCCCACGCGTAAAGGCTTCGTCGCGCCGCGGCCTGGTCGTCGACGAGGACTCCTTCACCGTCCGAGTAGGCGCAAATCCCTGACGCCGGCGCGTCCATGGACAGGTGCAGCGCCCGCTCGGCACGCCGCGAGCCGTCGGCGCGGTGCGGCGCCGGGTCAACGACGTGGACCACCAGCCCGCCCGGCCGTGTCCCCACTCGCGCGGCGGCGCACAGCCGATCCAGCACCGAGAGTCCGCGCGGGCCGGCGCCGATGACGCAGACCGTCCTCACCCCGCCAGCCATGTGACACTCCTGACCGCCCGAAGAAAGCAGGTGTCGCGGGCTCCGGCCGCACCGGCCCCTCTCCGAATACCGGCCATCTTCGCCGCAGGACCCTGCGAAGGCCACGAACGCGGCTAGGTTCCGTCAGGTGCACAGCGCACGGTGCACGTTCCCGCGGCCGCACGCGGCCCGGACTTGACGAAACCGGATCTCCGCGGTGGCCGCCCGCACCGCGCCCGCCAGAGACTGGACGGTATGCAAGCGGCGTACATCGAAAAACTCGGCCCGCCGGAAGCGATTTGCGTCGGCGAGCTGCCCGACCCGATACCCGGACCCACGGACGTACTGGTCGACGTGCTGGCCACCACCGTCAATCCGGTGGACACGTTCGTGCGCTCGGGCGTCTTCCGCACCGCGATCCCGTTCCCGTTCGTCATCGCCAGGGACGTGGTCGGCACAGTGGCGCAGGCACCGGCCGGCACCGGCTTCGCACCGGGCGACCTGGTCTGGTGCAACAGCCTCGGGCACGAGGGCCGGCAGGGCGCCGCCGCCGAACGCGCGGTGGTTCCGGCGGATCGGCTGTACCGGGTTCCGGCCGGGGTTGACCCGCGCGACGCGGTCGCCGTCGTCCATCCGGGCGCGACCGCCCACCTAGCGCTGTTCGCGCACGGCCGGCTGCGGCCCGGCGAGACCGTGTTCGTCGCGGGAGCCGCGGGAAACGTCGGTGCGGCGCTGGTCGCCATGGTGGTGCGGGCCGGAGCCCACGTGGTGGCCACCGCCTCGACCCGCGACTTCGAGTACTGCCGCTCGCTCGGCGCCGAGGAAGTGTTCGACTACGCGGACGAGGACCTAGCCGGCCGGCTGCACGAGGCCCGGCCCGCCGGATACGACCTGTGGATCGACAGCTACGGAGTGAACGACCTTGGCTTGGCGGTGGACCTGCTCGCCGCGCGCGGCCGGATCGTGCTGCTGGCCGGCGTGGCCGCGCGGCCGGTGCTGCCGGTCGGGCCCTTCTACATGAAGGACGCCGCGATCCACGGGTTCGTCATCTCGCACGCGACCGCGGCCGAACTCGCCGCGGCCGCCGCAGGCGTCAACGGAATGCTGACCCAGCGCCTGCTCGCCCCGCGCGCGGTCGAGGAATGCACGCTGGCCGAGGCCGCCGAGGCGCACCGCCGGATGGAGCGCGGCGAGCTGCGCGGCCGCCGGCTGCTGATCGTGATCGACCCGCTCAGATGGAAGACGTTACGAAAGGGATGGTCGTCATGAGCGCACGGCAGCAAGAGGCGTCGGCCACGTTCCAGGTCCGGTCCGAGATCACGGTGCACGCCACGCCGGAGAAGGTGTACGACGTGATCACCGATCTGGCGCGCAGCGGCGAGTGGAGCGCCGAGTGCACCGGCGGCGCCTGGATCGTCGGCGAGCCGGGGAAGGTGGGGTCCATCTTCCGCGGCGACAACGTACGCGGCAGCGACACGGTCCCCTGGGCGCCGGTCATCCGCGGCCCGTGGAGCACCGAGGCCGAGGTGGTCGAGGCCGAGCGCGGCGCGGTGTTCCGCTGGGTGATCCTCAACAGCGCGCGCGGCCGGCAGGACAGCACCTGGAGCTACGAGTTCGCGCCCGCGCCCGAGGGCTGCACGCTGGTGCACTCCTACCGGCTCGGCCGGCTCACCGAGGGCCTGAGCAAGATCTTCGCCAACCTGGACGAGGAGCAGCAGGCCAGGTTCGTGCGCGAGTGGAACGCGAAGCTCGCCGAGGACGTGCAGGCCACCGTCGAGCGGATCAAAACGGTCGTGGAAAAGGACTGAGAACCCGGCAACGACGACTATACCCCGGCGGGTGTATTCCGCCGGGGCACAGCCATGCATGACTGAGTGGATTCCTGGCTAGGCATCGCTCCCTATAGGCGCCTCCGGTGTCGTCTCGTCGGGCCGGTCCACGGCGCGCGCCTGCACCAGTTCGGTCAGCACGCCGTGGCAGTCCTTGGGGTGCAGGAAGGTCACCAGCGAACCCATCGATCCGGTCCGCAGGCCGTCGATGACCGGGGTCACGCCGGCCGCGACCGCTCCCGCCAGGGCGTCCGCCACGTCCGCGGACCCGAACGCGATGTGGTGCACGCCCTCGCCGTGCCGCTCGAGGAACCGGGCCACCACGCAGTCCGGCCTGGTCGGCTCCATCAGCTGGAGGTACGAGGCGCCGCCGTCGTCGGTGCCGTTGATCCGCAGCATCGCCTCGCGGATGCCCTGGTCCTCGTTGACCTCCTCGTGGAAGACCTCGAAGCCGAAGGTCTTGCGGTAGAACGCCACGGTGGCGTCGAGATCGCGGCAGGCGATCCCGACGTGGTCGATCCGGGTGAGCATGAACTGACCCTCCTCGTCCGGCGCGGCGCGGGCCGTGGCCCGCGCCGCGCTGTCAGTGCCTTGGCGCTAGAGCTCCTGCGGCTTGGCCTTCTTCGGCAGGGAGAACATCATCGCGGTGACCACGAGTACGAGCCCGATGACGTAGATCAGGCCGATCTTGAAGGCCCGGGAGAACGCGTCGGCCTGCACGGTGGGGCTCTGCGCGGTGAGCACCTGCCCGATCTTCGCCGCGGTCTGCGGCGGCAGCTCGGACGGCGGGGCCTGCTTGCAGCTGGCCGGAACCACCGTCGGGTCGGTCTCCCCGGCCAGATCCTGGGCGCAGGTCTTGTAGCCGGAGATGATCGGGCCGTGCAGCGGCGCGGGGACCCCGGCCGCGGTCAGCTGGGTGCTGATCCGCGGGGCGAGCGAGTCCACGCTGCGGGCGGCCTGGCCGGACAGCGGGGACAGGAAGATCACCCCGACGATCGCGATGCCGATGGTCATGCCCGCCTGCCAGGTCATGTTGATCGCGCCCGAGGCCGAGCCCGCCGCCTCGTGCGGCACGTCGGTGAGCGCGAAGTCCATCAGCGTGGAGACCACCAGGCCGACGCCCGCGCCGAGCAGGAACAGCGCCGGGATCATCTTCCAGGAGTCGATGCCGGCGCCGTAGCGGTCCGCGGTCCCGATGAACAGCAGCGCGCCGAGGCACACGATGACCCCGCCCGTGATCAGGGTGTAGCGGCCCATGGACGGCGCCAGGTACTGCACCGACAGGGCCGCCGCGAGCGCCAGGCCGACCGAGAACGGCAGCCCGGTCAGGCCCGCGTGCAGCGGCGTCCAGCCGAGGCCGACCTGCATGTAGAGCGTCCACATCAGGAAGAAGCTGCCGGTGGCCAGGTTGAACGCGAGGTTCACGCTGAACCCGCCGGCGAAGCTGCGTGCCTTGAACAGGCTCAGCGGCAGCAGCGGGGAGCCGCCGCGCTTGGCCGTGACGTGGCTGTAGTAGACGAACAGCGCCAGCACCGCCACCGAGGCGCCGAGCATGCCGAACGCCCAGGCCGGCCAGCCGAGCTGGCGGCCCTCGGTCAGCGGATAGACCAGCAGCAGCACCCCGGCCGTGGCCAGGAGCATGCCGCCGAGGTCCAGCTTGAGCGCGGTCTCGGACTTCGACTCGCGGATGTACGCCAGGGTGGCCAGCACGCCGAAGATCCCGATCGGCACGTTCACCAGGAAGATCGGCCGCCAGTGCAGCCCGAGGATGTTGTACTGCACCAGCAGGCCGCCGATGATCGGGCCGAACACGGTGGCCGACCCGGCGATCCCGCCGTACATGCCGAAGACCTTCCCGCGCTCCTCCTTCGGGAAGGTGACGTGGATGATGGCGAGGATCTGCGGCACCATCAGCGCGGCCATCGCGCCCTGGAAGACGCGCGCGCCGATCAGGAACTGCGGCCCGGTGGCGACGCCGCACAGCGCCGAGGCCGCGGTGAATCCGACGATGCCGATGAGGAAGATGCGCTTGCGGCCGTAGATGTCGCCGAGCCGCCCGCCGGTGATCAGGCCGGCCGCGAAGGCCAGCGCGTAGCCCGCGGCGACCCACTGGATCTCGGAGTACCCGGCGTTGAGGTTGCGCTGGATGCTCGGGATCGCGACGTTGACGATGGTGACGTCGAGCAGGTCCATGAAGGCCGCGACCAACACGACGGTCAGGGCGAGCCAGCGCTTGGGGTCGAGAGGCTGCGCGGAACCGGCCGCGGGCTGCACCGGCGCTGACGTATCTTGTGGCGAAGTCATGTCGCCTTTCCTTCGCGTTGCCCGAGTGTTATAGTCCGTACTAAGAGTCTCAAGAAATATATCTCTTAGTAACAAAGATATTTGGATGTTAAGAGGAACGGCGGGTCATGTCAAGCACGGCTAGTGAGGCTTCTGCGACCGGTGAACGTGCGGTGGCCGGCGGGGAAAGCGCGGCCGGCGCGGCGTCTGGCGGCCCCCGGCCCCTGGTGCCCGGCAGCGAGGCGTGGCTGGAGAGCATCCCGCCCCTGGCCACGGCCGGCCGCTCGCTGGCGGTCTCGCTGATCTCGCTGCAGACCGCGACCGCCCGCGCGGCCGGCATCCGCCCGACCGACGTGGCGATCATCGCGCACCTGCAGCGGGTGCCCGGCGAGCCGGCCCGCACCCCCGGCGACCTGGCCCGGCTGACCGGCCTGACCACCGGGGCGATCACCGGGGTGCTCGACCGGCTGGAACGCGACGGCTACGTGCGCCGGGTGCGCGACCAGCACGACCGCCGCAAGATCTTCGTCGAGCTGACCGGCAAGGACATCGAGACCTTCAACGCGGTCTTCGGCCCGATGATCGCGGGCTTGAACCGGCTCTGCTCCACCTTCAGCAAGCAGCAGCTCGAGGACATCACCCGCTACATCGCGGGCTGCCACGAGGTGATCCAGCACGCGGTCGAGGGGATGCAGGACGCCGCGTAGGACGATGGCGCGTGTGACGACACGCCGCGCAAGGCGACACGCCGCAAAATGACGCTGCGTAAGACGCGGGCGGCTCACGGTTCGGCATGGCCGCGCGCCGTCAGCCGCGCCGCGCAGGAAGCGACGCGGCGGCCGAGATGGCGTGCGGTCTCCACGTCGGCCTTGGACACTCCCTCCACGCCCACGTCGATCGGGGACTGGCCCGCCGCGCCCAGCGAGAAGCCGAGCCGGTTGAGGTCGTGTTCGGATCCGGTGGAGCTGTTCCAGCCGGCCGGCAGGTCGAGGTTGATCCAGTGCATGCCGTGCTGCGCGGCCAGGATCGCGAAGTACTGCAGGGTGTGCAGCTTGTCACCGCTCATCGCGCCGGACATGGTGAAGCCCGCGGCGAGCTTGTCGCTCCAGGCGCGCCGGGCCCAGCGCGCGGAGGTGGACTCGGCGAAGACGTGGAACGCCGAGGCCGCCGACCCCATGTACGTGGGCGCGCCGAACACGATGGCGTCGGCGGCGTCGAGCAGGGCCCACTGTTCCGTGCTGATCGAAGCCACCGCGATCAGCTCGGCCGCGGCTCCCGCCTCGATCGCGCCGTCGCGAACCGCCTCCGCCAGCGGCGTCGTGTGTCCGTAGCCGGAGTAGTAGGCGACCGCGACGAACGGGGCAGAGCTGATCGGCAAGGGGGTGGTCGGCGTTGTGCCGGTCGGGTCGGCACCCGTCGGGTCGGGCGTCATCGCGGGCTCCCTCCGAAGTCGGGCGCGGCCGGCAGCAAGGCCAGTTCCAATTCCCGGCGCAACTGCTCCAGATCCGCCGCGTGGCCGTGCGCCTGGATGTGCCCGTCCGGCCGCACCAGGTGAAATCCGGTCACCGCGCAGCCCGTCACCGCGCGCGCCTCACGCGTGGACATTCGCACGGTGCTTATGTGCGGGTACTGCTCGGTGACCTGCTTCAGTCGGGCGTGCCAGGCCGCGTCGCCAGGCCGGGTCACCGCGACCAGCGTCCAGCCGGGCGGGGAGTCGGGCGTCCCGTTCATGTGCAGCGCGACGGCGGCGGAGCGCGGAAACACCATGCCGGTCCGGTGTCGGCCGGGCAGGCGTTCGAAGCGGCGGCACGGAGGATTGCCCGACGGCGTCTGACTCGGTCGCTGCGGTGTGTACATCACGCGCCGTCCGGCCATCACCGGGATGACATACCGCGGCACCACTCCGATGCGTGCCGCGAGCCGGAACGCGGTGTCGCGCACCGCCATGCGAACCCTGTTTCCCGCCATCCAAGCGCGGGTCTGGCGATCGGTGTCCGCGATGATCCGGTTCGTGGCCTCGACTCGCTCGGCGGTGTAGCCGTCCAGCAGCGAGACCGGCGACCGGCCGCCGAGGACCGCGGCCAGCTTCCAGGCCAGGTTGTAAGCGTCCTGAATGCCGTTGTTCATGCCCTGCCCGCCGGCCGGGCTGTGCACGTGCGCGGCGTCGCCAACCAGGAACGCACGCCCGCGCTGGTACTCGGTCGCCTGCCGCGCGTGCACTCGGTACACGGTCTGCCACACCGGTTCGGTGATCGTGATCCCGCCGGGGCCGCGCGCGTCGAGGAGCTGCTGCATGAACTCGACCGTCACCTCCTGGTCGCGCTCGGGCAGCACAGCGAGGATGCGGAACACGTCGCCGGGAAGCGGCGCGATCATCAGCGTTCCGGTGGGCGCCTGGTAGTAGAGCAGCCTGCCGCGCGGCAGCGTATTCGGCACCCGCTGCGTCACCTTCGTGTCGACGAGCGCGAATGCGAGCTCGTACGTGCTGCCGGTGAACCCGGCGCCGATCAGGCCGCGCACGGTGCTGCCGGCGCCGTCTGCTCCCACGACGAAGCAGGAGGCGACCCGCTCCACGGTGCCGCTGCCGGCGCCGTCCTCGCCGCTGTGTTCGAGCACTGAGGTGATCTGGCCGGCGGCGGCGATGCGCCCGGAGAAGTCGAGGTCGTCGAAGTTCAGCAGCCGCACCCCGCGCTCCACCTTGCCGCCCAGCTCGTGCAGCCGGTCGGCCAGCAGCCGCTCGGTCTCGTACTGCGGCAGGTGCCGCGGCTGCAGCGGCCCGGGCGCGCGGAAGACGGCGAGCCGCTCGCCGCCCGAGTAATACTCGGCGCCGGTGATGGGGATCGAGGCGCGTTCGAACCGTTCCCCGACGCCGAGGTCGGCGAGGATGTCGAGGGCGCGCGGCCAAAGCGCCAGGGCGCGCGGCACCTGCGCGGGCTGCGCCGCCCGGTCGATCAGGCGCACGCTCAGGCCGTGCCGCAGCAGCTCGCAGGCGGTGAACAGGCCCACCGGACCGGCCCCGACCACGAGCACGTCGAGGCGGGGCCGGTCCGGGCGCGCGGTTGTCAGAGAGGCGGTGGTGTGAGAGGCGGTGGTGTGAGAGACGGTGATCTGAGGCGCGTCCGAATGAGCCGCCGTGGTCTGAGACGTGTCCAGGCGCGCCGCAGCGCTCTGCGATGGGCTCGTCGACACGGCCGGCTACCTCGGGCCCGGGGCCGCGGCGAGCGAACCGGTGTCCTCGAAGCGCTGCCGCAGCCGCCGGGAGAGCTCGATGCGCTGCACCTTCATGGTGGCGGTGCGCGGCAGCTCGGCCAGCGGCAGCTGCACCGGGTCGGCCAGCTGCGGGAAGTTCGCCACGGCCGCGCGCCAGCGCTCCAGGTCCAGCGGCTCGTCGTGCCGGGTGCACACCACCGGCAGCGGCTCGCGGCTCGGGCCCGGGATGACCACCACCTCGATCAGCTCCGCCATCCGCCCGAGCACCGAGTCCTCGATCTCCAGCGTGCTCTCCACCTGGTCGATCACGTCCACGGCCCGGTCCAGGATGTGCACGCAGCCGCGCCAGGTCCGGAAGCCGACGTCGCCGGTGCGCCACCAGGAGCCGCTCTCCTCGGCGCGGAACCTCGACTCCTCGCCGAAGTAGCCGACCGCGCGTCCGTCGGTGCGCGCCTCGACGAAGCCCGGCGTCCGCTTCGAGGGCCGCTGCCCGTTGCGCGGCACGATCCTGATATGCGTCATGCCGGGCAGCGGGCGGCCAAGGCAGCGTCCGTCGGCCGAAGCCGCGTTCTTCGGGTTGTAGCGGCGGCCGGTCAGCGGGCCGCACTCGCTCTGCCCGTAGATCTGGAAGAAGTGCGGCCTGGCGCGCTCCGAGGCGGACAGCAGCTTGTCGATGGTGCCCGGGTGGATGGCGTCGAAGGTGCCGCTGAACAGCCCGACGTTGGCCAGCGGCCGCAGCGGGTGGCCGACCAGCGCCTCCCACTCGACATAAGAGTTCGGATGCGTCTCCACGATGCCGGGCCGGTGCTCGGCGAACAGCTCGGCCACCTTCTGCGGCTCCCCGTCGGCGAGCACCAGCGTGGGCATGCCCTTGGGCAGCGCCATGGCCATCGCCATGAACATGCGCGAGTGCACGAAGGAGATGTGCAGCGCGTACGGTCCTGGGTCGCGCACCAGCTTGGCCAGCAGCGCCTGCGGCCGCAGCCGGCCGGCCAGGGAACGCGCGGTGTGCACGACAAGTTTCGGGATCCCGGTCGTGCCCGAGGTGTGCGTCATCAAGGCCGGACTGTCGATGTCAGGCATGGTGATCCGCGGCAGCGCCGACCCGGCGAGCGTGCCGAGGTCGAGGGCGTCCACGACGGCGGCGTCGATCGCTGCGGAGCCGGTCACCAGACCGGCCGTGATCACGCGGGCGGTCAGCTCGCGCAGCGGCCGGCCGGCCAGCTCTTCACCGAGCTTGCCAGCGTCGGTCAGCAGGAACGGCTGGTCGAGCCGGGCCAGCAGCGCGGCCACGGTCTCGCCGTCGAGCGCGGGGGAGAGCAGCGCGGGCACCGCGCCGAGGCGCGCGATCGCGCAGCCGAGAAGGTAGATGTCGAAGTTGTGCCGCTTGTACAGCGCGACGCGCGAACCCGGCCGCACCCCGGCCGCCCACAGCCGGCCCGCGAAGTCGTCGACCAGCGCGGCCAGCCGCGCGGTCGTGATCGACCGGCCGGCCTCCGGGCAGGCGTCCATGTCGTGGTCCAGCCGGATCAGCGTGTCAGGGTACTTCTTCGCGCTGGCGGCCGGGAGCAGGCCGAGGTAGAGCCCTCGCCTGCCCAGCGGAATGTGCAACATGCTCGGTGCCTCCTGGAGGCTCGTAGAGGGCTGTCGTAGTCGTGTGCGCGGCTAGCGCCGCGCGGTCCCGAGCGCCGGCAGGCGTTGACACAGTTCGTGCGCGTCCTCGGCGGAAACCGGGACGCCGAACAGTTCCCGCAGCGCGCGCACGACCGCGTCGTCGTGCAGCTCGATGCGTTCCTCGCGGCCGTCGCAGCGCCTTGTCGTCAGCTCCCGGTCGACCAGGGTGTGCCGGACCCGCGGCCTGCCGCGCATCGCGATCAGCCGGCCGACGAAGGTGGAGCGCGGGTGCGTGGCGGTGAAGTGGTTGGAGACCTCGAAGTCCGGGAGGACGTGGCGCTCCAAGCGGAAGGCGTACAGGTCGAACCAGCGGTCCGGGTGCAGCGCTTGCAGCACCCAGTGCTCGCCCTCGTCGGTCAGCCGCCAAGTCCAGCCGCCGCACCGCGCCACCGCCCCGGGCTCGAAGGCGATCGGTTCGATCAGGCCCTCGTCGCCGAATCCGACGTCCGCGAGCCAGAGCCCGTCCTGCGCGGTGACCCGCAGGAACGCGTGCGCCCGGTAGCGCACGACGGTGCTGCCGCGGCGCACCCGGGCGAGGTGCCGCTCCACCTGGAAGCCGAGGCGTTCGAGCGCCGCGGCGAACAGCAGATTGTGCTCGAAGCAGTAACCGCCGCGCCGGTCGCGCACGAATTTGCGTTGCAGGGAGGGCAGGTCGAGCGGAACCGGCCGGCCGAGCGCCACCTCGACGTTCTCGAACGCGATCGCCTCCGTGTGCGCCCGGTGCAGCGCGGCGAGCGCGACGCCGGTGGCCTCGCGCGGCCCGCGGTAGCCGATTCTGTCGAGGTACGCCTCCAGGTCGAGTTCCGCGACCTGCCAGTCGGTCTCGCCGTCATGGCGCACCCGCGCGGGTGCCTGCGGTTCCGGTCGGGCGGGCGGGCGGGTGGCCTGAACGGTCATGGGGGTCGCTCCACGGGTTCGTCAGGTACGTTAGGTTCCTGACTTTCGTCAGGTTCGGCGGGCTCGCCACGGCGGCGGTGTTGTCAGGGCATTGTGATTTACGGTGCGCCGTACCTCCCGCTTACTGCGGGCGCTTGGCAAGCTCGCATCCGGCTGCGGCCAGCGTCAACGCGCCTCGGCAGGGTCCGTCACGTCGGGGGTGACTGAGGGACCTGATGAACTCCCGGCCACCTGACAGAGTGCCGCGGGAGATCTTGGCCGCCCGCCGCGGCGCTTCGCAGAATCCCGATATACCCAGCCGCGCTCGGCGGCGTTCGGGAACCGGGTTCACGGAAAGGGACCGGCGTGATCGAATCAGCGGGCGGTGCGTCCACCCTGATCGAAGGCACCGCGTCTGCGCGCACGGCTGCTGCGGATTCTGATTCGAATGCCGTATTCGCATCCGTGTCCGTGCCCACCGCGTACGGAATTGTCGACGGCAGCCGCGAAGGCGGCGTCGCGGTATTCCGTGGCGTGCCTTATGCCCAGCCCCCGATCGGCGCACTGCGGTTCCGCTCCCCACAGCCGCCCGAGCCGTGGACCGGGCACCGGTCCGCGGCCGGGTTCAGCCCGCCGTTCGTTCAGTCCGGCGCACCCGAGAGCAGCGAAGACGCGCTGTATGCCAACGTATGGACACCTGATACCGCGGGCCGGTTCCCGGTGCTGGTCTACATCCACGGCGGCGGCTGGCAGGTCGGCGCCGGCAGCGTCCCGACCTTCGACGGCGCGCTGCTCGCCGAGACCGGCGAACTCGTCGTGGTCAACTTCAACTACCGGCTCTCCGGCTTCGGCTGGGGACTGCACGAGGAGCTCGCGGACCCCCGCACCGGGCTGTGCGCCAACTGGGGAATGCAGGACCAGGCGGCGCTGCTGGACTGGGTCTCGGCGAACATCTCGGCCTTCGGCGGCGACCCGGAGAACATCACGCTGTGCGGCACCTCCGCCGGCGGCGCGACGGCCTGGCTGCTCGCGCTGCGCGCCCGCGATCGCAACATCCGCAGGCTGATCAGCATCAGCGCCGCGCACGGCCTGCCGCCCGCGACCGCGCTCACGCCCCAGGACTCCCGCAGCGTGTACCAAGCCATCGCCGCGCAATTCGGCACCGATGTCAGGGGCCTGCGCAGCATTCCGCACCCCGCGTTCCACCAGGCTTGGCTGGACGCGTTCAGCGGCAGCCCGGACACGCGCCGCGTCGCCAGCGGACGGGAATATCGCGGCCCGATTCTCGACGGAGACACCGTCACAGAGCTCGCATACAGCGCACCGACACCCAACGTGTCGATCATGAGCATTCACACGGCGACCGAGGGTTCCTTCTTCACCGATCCGCTCTCACTCTCCTTCCCGCCGGCGCCGCCCGCCCCCACCGACAGCGCCGAGCTCTACGCGGCGGTGCGCGCGGTGCTCACCAAGATCACCCCGCAGCCTGAAGCAGACCTCGCCGAAGCCTGCGTGTGGGCCTACCGCGACGCCGCCGAGGACGAGGGCCTGCCGATGGACCCGCGCACGCTGTGGACCGAGGTCTGGGGCGACGCGCTGTTCCGCCACCAAGGCGTGCGCCTGGCCGAGAAGCACGCCCGCACCGGCCGCGCCCCCGGCTACCTGATGCAGTTCGCGCACCCGGTGCGCGCACCGCATTTCGGCACCCCGCACGATGCGACCTCGAAATTCCTGTTCGGCTCGCACGCCCATCCGCTCAACGTCGCGCAGTTCGGCGACGGGCCACAGGAGCGGCGCGTCTCAAGGATTTTCATCGAACTGGTCGCCTCGTTCGCGCACACCGGTGAACCGAAGGCACAGGACGCGCCGCCCTGGCCGCGGTTCGACCCGGAGCTTCCCAGCACGCTGATTCTCGGCGGCCCGCAGGTCGCCCGGGTGGCGGGCACGCCGAAGCGGCGCCAGTTGCGCTTCTGGGACGACACCGGCCTGCTCCCGCGCCCCTGATCCGCCCGCGCCGACCACGAATACCCGACCCGGCCCCACGAGGTGGAGGGAACCCATGGCACAGCAGGTCGCCGTCGTCACCGGAGCCGCCGCAGCGGTCGGCACCGAGATCGCCCGCGTCCTCGGCCGGCAGGGCCTGGCGGTCGCGGCCGTCGACCGGCACGAGCCGCGGCTGCGGGAGAAGGCGGAGAAGCTGGCCGCCGACGGCCTGACCGTGCGCGCCTTCCCGGCGGATCCCGCGCTCGCGCAGTCGGCCCAGACCGCAGTCGCCGAGGTCGAGCGCGAACTCGGCGAGATCGACTTCCTGGTCAACGCCGCCGCCGCGCAACGCCTCGGCGACGTCGCGGAATACCGGCACGCGGACTGGCTGGACGCCTTCGAGACCAACGTCACCGGCGTGTTCCTGCTCTCCCAGGCGGTGGCGCGCCGGATGGTCCCGCGTCGCCGCGGCGCGATCGTCACCGTCACAGCCGCAGTCGGCGTGCCGCGCGCCGGAGCATCAGCATTCTGCGCGGCATCCGCGGCCGCGGCGATGTTCACCCGATGCCTGGGTCTGGAAGTAGCCCGGCACGGCGTGCGATGCAACGTCGTCGCGCACGGCGCGCTGGACACCGTCGCCCGCTCCGTCCCCGGCGCCGCGCCCAAGGGCACCATCGACGGCCTGCCCGACCGGTTCCGCACCGGCATCCCGCTGGGCCGCACCGCGCGGCCCGCGGACATCGCCGAACTCGTCGGCTACCTGCTTTCCGACAAGGCCTCTTATATCAACCTTCAGACCATAAGCGTCGACGGCGGGGCGGGATTGGGCGCGTGAAGCCGCGTTTCCTCCCCGTCGACCACAGGAAGGCGAGCACGATGATCAGCACAGTCACCGCGGTGCCCAACGACTCCCGAGCCGCCGCGCGCATCCCGCGGGCGGCCGCGACTGGCGCGGTCACCGTGCCCGAGGTGCTGCGCCGACGCGCGGCACAGCAGCCGGACCGCACGGCGTTCGTCTTCCTGCTCGACGGCGAAGAGCCCGGCGAGAGCCTGACCTACGCCGAACTCGACCGGGCCGCCACCGAACGCGCGAGCGCGCTGCGCGCCGCCGGGCTCCAACAGGGCAATGCCCTGATGCTGTATCCGCCGGGCCTTGAGTTCGTCAAGAGCCTGTTCGGCTGCATGTACGCCGGGATCGCCGGAGCGCCGGTCCAGGTGCCGACCCGGGAGCGCGGCTACGAGCGGCTGCGCAAGATCGCCGACGACTCGGGGGCGCGCGTCATCCTCACCGACGGCGCGACGCTCGACGGTCTGCGTGCCGGACTCTCCGGCTCACGGCAACTCGACGGCCTCACGCTGCTCGCCACGGACGCACCGCCGGCGGCAGCCGCCGACGCCGCGGGAAGCCAGCGCGCCGCAGCCGCGAACGCGTCGCAAGACCCTGAGTCAATCGCCCTCGATCCGAACAGCACGGCGCTGCTCCAGTACACCTCGGGCTCCACCGGCGACCCGAAGGGCGTGATGATCAGCCACGCGAACTTCCTCGCCAACGCGGCCGAGACCGACGAGCTGTGGCCCTGCGGCGAGGGCGCGGTGTTCGTCTCCTGGCTTCCGCACGTGCACGACATGGGCATGCTCTTCGGCATCATCGCGCCGCTGTGGGCCGGCGCCCCCTCGTACTTGATGGCCCCGGCCGCCTTCGTGCGCCGCCCGGGCCGCTGGCCACAGGCGATCTCCAGGTTCCGCGGCACGCACAGCGCCGGACCGAGCTTCGCCTACGAACTGTGCGTGCGCGAGGCGGCGCAGCACGGCGTGCCCGAAGACCTCGACCTGTCCTGCTGGCGGGTGGCCGGCAACGGCGCCGAACCGGTGCGCTGGGGCGTGGTCGAGCAGTTCACCGCCGCGTACGCCGCCGTCGGCTTCCGGCCGGAGGCGATGTGCCCCGGCTTCGGCCTGGCCGAGAACACCCTCAAGGCCAGCGGCAGCCCGCTCGACCAGAAGCCCACCGTGCTGTGGGTCGATCCCGACGCCCTGCGCGAGGATCGCGTCGAGCAGGTGCCCGAAGACCAGACGGGTGCGCTACCCCTGGTCGGCAGCGGCGTCGCGGTCGGCGAGACCCGGCTGTGGATCGTCGACACGGTGACCCGCGAGCCGCTGCCGGAGGGCCGCGTCGGCGAGATCTGGATCAGCGGCCCCTGCGTCGCCGCCGGATACCTCGGCCGCGAACAGGAGAACCAGGAGATCTTCCGCGCCCGCGCGGCCACGGAGCAGGACCCTGAATCACCCACCTACCTGCGCACCGGCGACCTCGGCTTCATGCACCGCGGGGAGCTGTTCGTGGCCGGACGCCTCAAGGACGTCATCATCCGCAAGGGCCGCAACTACTACCCGCAGGACATCGAGTTCGCGGTCGAGAGCGCCGAACCCCGGCTCGGCCCGAACAGCTCGGTGGCCTTCTCCGTGGACGACGGCACCGCCGAACAGCTGGTCCTCGTCGTCGAGGCGGCCGGCCGGGCGTTCGGCGAGGACGGCCCCGAAGCGCTGCGCGAACGCATCCGCGCGGCCGTGTACGACTCGCACCGCCTGCACGCGGACGACGTGGTGCTGGTGCGCCGCGGCTCGCTGCCCAAGACCTCCAGCGGCAAGGTGCAGCGCCGCAGCTGCCGCCGGCAGTACCTCGAAGGCACCCTGGCGCTCACCGCGATCAAGGACGGGAACTGATGGACACAGCAGTGCGCGCCGGCTCGCCCGGGTCAGCGATCCTCGGCGTGGGCGGCTACCGGCCCGCCCGGATCGTCGGCAACGACGAGATCTGCCGGCGCATCGACTCCTCGGACGAGTGGATACGCAAGCGCAGCGGCATCGCCGCGCGCCGCATCGCAGGGCCCGATGAGACCGTGCTGAGCATGGCCGCCGGGGCCGCCGCGAAGGCGATGGCGCACGCGGGCCTCTCGCCGGAGCTGCTGGACACCGTGCTGCTGGCCAGCGTCTCGCGGCTCGAGCAGTGCCCGCCGGGAGCGCCCCGGGTCGCCTCGGCGCTCGGCGCGCGCGGCGCCGCCGCCATGGACGTCGGCGCGGCCTGCGCAGGGTTCTGCTACAGCCTCGCGATGGGCGACGCGCTGATCCGATCCGGCAGCTCGCGGTACGTCGCGGTGATCGGCTCGGAGAAGATGAGCGACATCGTCGACCCCGAGGACCGCGGCACGGCGTTCCTGTTCGGCGACGGAGCCGGAGCGGTGGTCCTGGGACCGGCCGAGCGGCCCGGCGTCGGCCCGGTGGTCTGGGGCTCCGACGGCGACGGCCACCACCTCATCCAGCACAACCACACCTGGCTGGACCTGCGCGACCAGCCCGATCTGCCGTGGCCGACGCTGCGCATGGAGGGCACCGAGGTGTTCCGCTGGGCGATGCAGGTCGCGCCCAAGGCGAGCAGGCAGGCCCTGGAAGCGGCCGGCGTCGGCGAGGACGAGATCTCGGCGTTCATCCCGCACCAGGCCAACGGCCGGATCATCGACGCGGTGGTCAAGGCGATGGGCCTGCCGGACAACGTGCTGGTGGCCCGCGAGGTCACCGAGTTCGGCAACACCTCGGCCGCCTCCGTGCCGCTGGCGCTCGAGGACCTGGTCAACCGCGGCGGCCTGCCGGGCGGAAGCAAGGCCCTGATGGTCGGCTTCGGGGCCGGTCTGGTGTACGCGGCGCAGGTGGTCGAGCTGCCATGAGCCAGACCACGATCGACAAGAACGCCCTGATCGACAAGAACGCCGTCGTTGAGCAGAGCGCACAAGCGGAGACGGTCTCCGGCGCTCCCGCCTCCACGGCCGCGCCGGCGAATGCGGACCCTGAGAGCGGTCGCACCGCGCGCCGGCTGGCCGAGCTCGGCCGCCGCAGGGCGCAGCTCGAGGCGCAGCGCACCGGCCCGGCCGCCGAGGCCCAACGCCACAAGGGCAAGGCCACCGCGCTGGACCGGGTCGAGCAGCTGCTCGATCCCGGCTCCTTCGTCGAGTTCGACGAACTGGTGCGCCACCGCAGCCACAGCTACGGTATCGAGCGCAACCGCCCGTACGGCGACGGTGTGGTCACCGGGTACGGGACCATCGACGGGCGCCGGGTGTGCGTGTTCTCTCAGGACTTCACCGTGCTCGGCGGCAGCCTCGGCGAGGCGTTCGGCGAGAAGGTCGTCAAGGTCATGGACTTCGCCATCCGCACCGGCTGCCCGATCATCGGCATCAACGACTCCGGCGGCGCGCGCATCCACGAGGGCGTCGTCTCCCTGGCCTACTACGCGGAGATCGTGCGCCGGCACGTGGCCGCCTCCGGCGTGGTGCCGCAGATCTCCATCATGGTGGGCCCGTGCGCGGGCGGCGCGGTGTACGCCCCGGCGCTCACCGACCTGGTCGTGATGGTGGACGAGATCTCGCACATGTTCGTGACCGGGCCGGAGGTGCTGCGCGCGGTCACCGGGCAGACGGTCAGCACCCAGGACCTCGGCGGCGCGCTCAGCCACAACTCCGTCAGCGGCTGCGCCCACTACCGCGCCGCCACCGAGGCCGAGGCCTTCGAGCACGTGCGCCTCTTCCTCGGCCATCTGCCCTCGAACAACATGTCCGATCCGCCGGCCTACGCCACCGCCGCGCGCCCGGACCCCACCGAGCAGGACTACGCGCTCGACAGCCTCATCCCGGACCGGGCCTCCGAGCCGTACGACATGATGCGCGTGGTGCGCACCGTCGTCGACGACGGCGAACTGGTCGAGGTGCACCCCGACTTCGCCCGCAACGTGATCTGCGCGCTGGCCAGGATCGACGGGCGCAGCGTCGCCGTCGTCGCCAACCAGCCGCTGCATCTTGCGGGCGTGCTGGACTGCGACGCGAGCGACAAGGCCGCGCGCTTCATCCGGCTCTGCGACGCCTTCCACATTCCGGTCCTGACCTTCGTCGACGTGCCCGGATTCCTCACCTCCGTGGACCAGGAGCGCGGCGGCATCATCCGGCGCGGAGCGAAGCTGCTGTACGCGTACTGCGAAGCCACCGTGCCGATGGTCACGGTCATCACCCGCAAGGCCTACGGTGGCGGCTACGGCGTCATGGGCTCCAAGCACCTCGGCATCGACGTCAATCTCGCCTGGCCCACGGCCGAGATCGCGGTGATGGGCGGCGCCGGAGCGGTGAGCGTGCTGCATCGCAAGGCCCTGCTCTCGGCCGAGGACCCGGCCGCGGAACGCGCCCGCCTGCTGGCGCAGTACGAAGACGAGATGTGCACCCCGTACCTGGCGGCGGAGCGCGGCTACGTGGACGCGGTGATCATGCCGCACGAAACCCGCACACGGGTCGCCTCGGCGCTGGCGGCGTTGCAGGACAAGCGCGCGTCCCGGCTCAGCCGCAAGCACGGGAACATACCACTGTGAATCAGAAGCCTGTCATGTGTGGCGCGTTGGTCGCGGAGCCGGGCGCGGTGGACCTCAGTCAGTTCGAGGTGCGTGGGAACCCCACCGACGAGGAACTGCTCGCGGCGGTGACCGCGCTGCTCGCCGTGCTCGACGCGCCCCCGCCGCAGCCGCCGCCGCGCTGGCGTTCCCGTCCCGTGCCCCCGCCGTCGGTGCTGCCCCGAGGCGCCGGCGCCTGGCGCGCCGGCGGCTGGTCGTGATCCCGATCTTTGGAGACCCGATGCACGACGTACTGCAGGAAATACGATCCGCGCCCGCCCGCCAGCAGCCGGACTGGGCGGACCGGGACCAGGTCGACCGGGTGGTGCGCGAGCTGGAGACGCGCCGCCCGCTGGTCGGCGCCCACGATGTGCGTACCCTGCGTTCCCTGCTCGCCCATGTGGCGCAGGGCAGGGCCCTGATCGTTCAGGCGGGCGACTGCGCCGAGGACCCCGCCGAGTGCGGCGCGGTGGACGTCTCCCGCAAACGCGCGCTGCTCGACCTGCTGGCCGGCACCGTGCGCATGGCCGCGCACAAGCCGGTGCTGCGCGTGGGCCGCATCGCCGGGCAGTACTGCAAGCCCCGCTCCAACCCGGTCGAGCAGGTCGGCGGGCGCCGCCTGACGCCGTACCGCGGCCACATGGTCAACCTGCCGGAGCCCACCGAGGAGCGCCGCCGCCCCGACCCGCGGCGGATCCTGGACTGCTACGCCTCCGCCGACCTGATCGTCAACCGGCTCGGCTGGTGGGGCCGGCGCGAGCCCCTGCTCGAGGCCGGCGTGTGGACCAGCCACGAGGCGCTGCTGCTCGACTACGAGATCCCGATGCTGCGGCACACCAGCGCCGGCGGGCTGCTGCTGACCTCCACCCACTTCCCCTGGATCGGCGAGCGCACCCGGCAGCTCGACGGCGCGCACGTGGCGATGCTGCGCCGCGTCGTCAACCCGGTCGCCTGCAAGGTAGGCCCGCAGATGACCCCGGACGAGGCGGTGGCGCTGTGCGAGCAGCTCGACCCGCGCCGCGAGCCCGGACGGCTCACCCTGATCTCCCGCATGGGCGCCGACCTGGTCACGCGGCGGCTGCCCGCGCTGGTGCGGGCGGTGCGTGCGGCCGGCCACCCGGTGATCTGGCTGTGCGACCCCATGCACGGCAACACGATCACCACTCCCGACGGACTCAAGACCCGCCTGCTCGACACCGTGATCGCCGAGGTGCGCGGTTTCCAGTGGGCGGTGAACACCTCCGGCGGCGTGGCCGGCGGACTGCACCTGGAGACCACGCCGGACGCGGTGACCGAATGCGTGCCCTGCGAATCCTGGACCGACCGGGTCGCGCACAAGTACACCACGCTGTGCGACCCGCGGCTCAACCCGCAGCAAGCGGTCCAGGTCGCCGCAGCCTGGCAGGGCTGAACGCAGCGTCGCGCCAGCCCGAACCGACAGCCTTCCCGCGGCGCATGAGTGGAGTCGACGAAGTGATGCAGAGTACTGACAGTGCGCCGGCCGCGATCGTGACCGGCGCGGCGAGCGGAATCGGCGCGGCCGTGGCCCGCACCCTGGCTGAGCGGGGCATGGCGGTCGCCGCCGTGGACCGCGACGCGCGGCGGCTGCGCGAGTGCGCGGAGAAGATCGCCGCGGACGGCGGCACGATCCACCCGGTGCCCGCCGACGTGTCCGATCCGGCCGAGGTCGAGGCGGCGGTGGCCGAGGCGGCCGAACTGCTCGGGCCGCCGGACTACCTGGTGAACGCGGCCGGGATCCTGCGCCTCGGCGCGGCGGTGGAGCTCACCGACCAGGACTGGAGCGCGACGTTCGCGGTCAACGCCACCGGCGTGTTCCTCATGTCCCGGGCCGTGGTGCGCCGCATGCTGCCGCGCCGCCGCGGCGCGGTGGTGACCGTGGTGTCCAACGCCGCCGGGACCGCGCGCAGCCAGATGTCGGCGTATGCGGCCTCGAAGGCAGCCGCCGAGTCGTACACGAAATGCCTCGGCCTTGAGGTCGCGGAGCACGGCATCCGCTGCAACCTCGTGGCCCCCGGATCGACCGACACCCCGATGCTGCGGGCCATGTGGTCCGACGAGTCCGGCGAAGCGAGCACGCTCCACGGAAACCTGGGCGCGTACAAGGTGGGCATCCCGCTGCGCAAACTCGGCCGGCCGCAGGACGTCGCGGACGCCGTCGCGTTCCTCCTCTCGGATCAGGCCTCGCACATCACCATGCACACGCTGACCGTGGACGGAGGCGCGACGCTCGGTGTTTAACAACAGTCTGAGACGTAGGACGCGCGGTTTGCCGGCGCCGAGCCGAGACCGGGTGGCCCGATGAGCGGCATCCCTGTCATCGAGCCCTATCCGTTGCCCGGCCCCGGCGACCTACCGCCCAACATCGCCACCTGGACCGTCGATCCCGGCCGCGCCGTGCTGCTCGTGCACGACATGCAGCGCTTCTTCCTGCGTCCGCTGCCGCGACAGCTGCGCGAAGCCCTCATCGCCAACGCCGCACGGCTGCGCGAGACCTGCGCCCAAAGCGGCATGCCGATCGCGTACACCGCCCAGCCCGGCGGTATGACGCGACAGGAGCGCGGCCTGCTGGCCGACTTCTGGGGACCGGGCATGACTACCGCGCCGGCCGACCGGCACGTCGTCCCGGCCCTGGCCCCGGCCCTGGAGGACTGGACGCTCACGAAGTGGCGGTACAGCGCGTTCCACCGCTCCGGCCTGCTCGACGCGATGCGCGCCAACGGCCGCGACCAGCTGGTGATCTGCGGCGTGTACGGCCATGTCGGCGTCCTCGCCTCGGCCGTCGAGTCGTTCTCCCACGACATCCAGACCTTCCTCGCCGCGGACGCCATCGCGGACTTCTCCCTCGCGGACCACCGCATGACGATCGAATACGCGGCACGGCGCTGCGCGGTGGTCGAGAGCACCGAGCGGCTGATCGGCATGGCGGCCAAGGAGGTGGCGCCGTGATCTTCCGGCGGCCTTGCGGCCTCGACGCGGACCACGGCGGCCTGCTCGACCGGATCCTGTCCGCCGACCCGCCGCCCTTCGCGCTGATCCACCGGCCCGCGTCCTTCCGCAGAGGCGTGCTCGAAGTGCTGGTCGGCGAGGTCGGCGAGTATCAGAACCTTGCGGACCTGCCGGTGCCGCCGGCGCGGGACGCCGAACCCGGAGCCCGCCACGACCTGCTGGCCCTGGTGCCCTATCGGCAGATCGCAGAACGCGGATACGAGTGCGTGGACGACGGCGCACCGCTGATCGGGATGCGCATCACCGGCCAAGCCGCGATCGCCGCCGACGAAGTACGAGCCCGCATTCCCGACCTGCCCGTGGAGCTGTCCGGGGCCGGATTCGACATCGACGACGAGACGTACGCGGCGACCGTGCGCGCCGTGCTGGACGACGAGATCGGCCACGGCGTCGGGGCCAACTTCGTCATCAAGCGCTCCTTCACCGCCCGGATCGGCGGCTACGGCCCGCACCGCGGCCTGGCCCTGTTCAACCGGCTGCTGGCCCAGGAGAGCGGCGCGTACTGGACCTTCATCGTGTACACCGGCGCCACCACGCTGATCGGCGCGTCGCCGGAGCGGCACGTCGGACTCGACTCGGGCACCGTGTCGATGAACCCGATCAGCGGCACCTACCGCTATCCGCCGGACGGCCCGACCCTCTCCGGCGTGCTGGACTTCCTGCGCGACCCCAAGGAGATCGACGAGCTGTACATGGTCGTCGACGAGGAACTGAAGATGATGTCGCTGGTCTGCGACGGCGGCGGCCGGGTGACCGGCCCGCGGCTGAAGGAGATGGCGAACCTCGCGCACACCGAGTACTTCATCGAGGGCGCCAGCGCGCGCACCCCGCAGGAGATCCTGCGCGGCACGCTGTTCGCTCCGACCGTCACCGGCAGCCCGCTGGAGAGCGCCTGCCGGGTGATCCGCAAATACGAGCCCGAGGGGCGCGGCTACTACGCCGGCGCCGTCGCGCTGTTCGGCCGCGACGAAGCCGGCGCCGCCGCGCTCGACTCGGCCATCCTGATCCGCACCGCCGAGATCGACCGGACCGGGGCGCTGCGCCTGAGCGTCGGCGCGACCCTCGTGCGCCACTCCCGCCCGTGGGACGAGGTCGCGGAGACCATGGCCAAGGCGGCCGGACTGCTGGCCGCGCTGCGGCCCGTGCCGCCGGCGGGCACACTGGCCACGAGCGCCGGCCCATTGCCGCGCACGGCCGCGCAGCCCGGTTTCGCTCGGCATCAGCGGGTTGCCCAGGCGCTCGCCGAACGCAACCGGAACATCTCAGCGTTCTGGACGGCGCCGCACGCGCAGCGCCGCGATCCGCTGCCCGGACTTGAGGGTCTGCGGGTGCTGCTCGTCGACGCGGAGGACACCTTCACCGGGATGCTCGGCGACCAGCTGGCCGCGCTGGGGCTGCGCATCGAGGTGCGCCGCTTCGACGAGGCGTACTCGCTAGACGACTCCGACGCGGTCGTCCTCGGTCCGGGGCCGGGCGATCCACGGGAGCTGACCCGCCCGAAGATCCGGCACCTGCACGAGGCGGCGCAGCAGCTGCTGCGTACGCGCCGGCCGTTCCTCGCGGTCTGCCTGAGCCACCAGGTCCTGTGCCGGCGACTCGGCCTCGAGGTTGGCCCGCTGCCGGTGCCCAACCAGGGCCTGCAGCGCGAGATCGAGTTCTTCGGCGCGAGCGAGCGGGTCGGGTTCTACAACTCCTTTGCCGCGCACTGCGCCGTGGACTCCTTCCCCGCGGCCCGCGCCGGGCGGGTACGCGTCAGCCGGAACCCGTCCACCGGCGAGGTCTACGGCCTGCTCGGCCGGCGCTTCGCCTCCACCCAGTTCCACGTCGAGTCCGTGCTCACCCTCGACGGGCCGAGAATCGTCGGCGAATTGCTGCGGCGAATATTGACGCCGGCCCTCCAGAATTCATCTTCCGGACGCGTTTAAGGCAGCGTGGAATCACCGATCCGGCAGGACGGAAACAGGGTCCTGTCGTGATCGGAACGCGTATCGCCGAGGCCTGATCTGGGGTATATTCGAAGTAACCGGGGATCTCCTTTATCCGTTTCTTTCACGGGCGCGCGCCCGCGTTTTCCGGCGCGCCCGCCCGTGCGCTCCCTTGAAAGCGAGGCCTTCATGGCGATCGAGCAGACCGATCGGCGCGCGGAGGCCCGCCGCCGCAATCAGGCCGGCGGCAGGATCAACTTCGCGGCGATGTACGCCACCCACGACGCCTTCGAACGGGACCTGCGGCGCCTGGCCGCCGCCGTCGCGGACGGCACGGAGCAGGCCCCGGGCGTGCGGGCCGGCTGGGCGGGGTTCAAGCACCACTTGCATGTCCACCATGTGTCCGAGGACGCGACGCTCTGGCCGGTCCTGCGGCGCAAGGCGGCCGGCCCGGCGGCGGTCGAGGTGCTCGACGCGATGGAACGCGAGCACGCGCAGATCGATCCGCTGCTCGAACGCATCGACGCGGCATACGCGGCGGCTGATCGCAGCGGCCTTGCCGACGCGGTGGCCGACGCCGCCGAGGCGCTGACCGGCCACCTGATCCACGAGGAACTGGAGGCGCTGCCGCTGATCGAGGAGCATCTGACCAAGAAGGAGTGGCGGGCGTTCCCCAACCACTCGCGCAAGATGCAGACCTTGAGCCAGGGCCTTGAGGTGCTGCCCTGGGCGCTGAGCGGAGCGTCCGACGAGACGTATCAGCGTGCGATGGCGCTGCTCCCGGCGCCCGCACGGCTGGTCTACCGCCGGGTGCTGGCGCCCAAGTACGCGCGCAAGGGCGTTTGGAGCACCGCCGGCTGATCACGCACGGAGCCCGCCGCCCGGAAACCGGGCGGCGGGCTCTGGCGCTGCTGCACGGGACAGCAGCCGGGGAGGGGAGGATGGTCAAGGGGAGCGATCCGGCGCTTGCTTACCCGCGCGCGAGCAAGGGCTGTTCGCTCGGGCGCAGCCACGGCATCGGCTCAGGGTGCTGAGCCTCGCGCCGACCCGGCCGGACCGCGCCGACTTCATACGCGTAGATGACCGCCTGCACGCGGTTACGCACGCCGAGCTTTTCGAGCAGCCGCTGGACGTGCGACTTGACGGTGTGTTCACTCACTGACAGCCGCTGCGAGATCTCCGCGTTACTCAAGCCCTGTGCGATAAGGCGCAGCACGGCGGTCTCTCGCCGGGTCAGCCGCGCCGGTGCCTCGGCCGTACTCATCCGCGCTGTACGTGTGGAAGTCTGCTGTTTCATTGCGTGGTCCGCGGAGCCGCACTCCGCGGACGTGGTTCCGGCCGGCGTCGACGTTTTGAGGGGCGGGATCATCTCGCGCCTGCTTTCACGTTGCGTTCGTGCCCGGACAGTTAGACTCTTAACTCCAGTGCATCTTAGTCTCTAAGATAACTAGAAGATAAGAGGAGTAGGAGAGCGCTGTCAAGCGCGTTGCAAGGCGCGCAGGAGGCCCGCGACGTGGGCGCATGCTCGCGGGACGCCCCTTGACCGACCCCGCGCGCATGCGGACAACCCCGAGCGCCCCGTCTGCCTTGATCGCCGGGCGCTTCGCGCCGCAGCCCGTCGGGTTCGAGAGAACACGCCGCCGCGGGCCCTAGAACGTCGCGGGCACGCCCGCCCCGGCCCTGCCCAGCGCTCGGACGGCATGCGCCGCCGACGCCAAGGTGAGATGCCGGTGCCAGCCGCCGTACGACCTGCCGGTGAAGTCGCGCACCCCCACGTGGTCGGACACCTCGCGCAGATCCCGGCGCACCCGGCCGGTGAGCCGGGTCAACCGCACCAGCGCGGGCACCTCCTCCGGCATCCGGTCGGCGAGCCAGAGCTCCGCGCCCGCGCCGCCCGGTTCGCCGGAAGCAGGCTGCGGGCCGGAAACACTGAACAGGCACAGCTCCGTGGCGTCGGCGTCGAAGCCGAGCCGCACCCGCACGGCCGCGACCATGCCGTTGCGCCGGCCGCCTCCTGCCTCGTGGTTGCGCCAGGCCACCGGGCGGGTGAGGGTCCGCGCGACCTTCATGATCAAGCCGGCCGGCTGCGGCCTGGTGCTCCACCGGGCCAGCGCGCTGTCCGCCGCGGCCAGCCGCAGCCCGCCGGAGACCCGGATCAGGAACGGGACGCCGGCGGCGCGCAGCCTGCGCACCAGCGCTGCCGCGTTCATCGAGCGCGCGTCCAGCACCACCGTGCGCCGCGGCAGCCGCCAGTCGCGCGCGGTCTCCAGGCAGGCGTCGAGCGTGCACTCCTCCAGGCTGCTCGGACCCACCCCGTCCGGGATCATCGCCTGCCGCCGCCTGGCCCGGTCATCGAGCCACGAGCCCGGCAGTTGCAGGCGCCAGTTGACCGGGCAGCTGACCTCCGCGTTCGCGGCCCACACGCCGACCGCCTGCTGTGCGTTGAGCACCCGGCCGAGCTCCGGCACGAACCGCCGCTCCACCCCGATCGAGTTGCTGCCGGTCTTCTGGACGATCAGCGGCGCCGCGACCCAGGCCGCCGGGGCGGCGACGTCCTCCAGGTACTCGGCCAGCGCGATGCGCATCGGCACCCAGTCCCAGTTCGACGCGCACACGAAGTGGTGCAGGCGCTGTTCCACCTCGGAACCGCCGAACAGCGCCGCGATGTTGCGGATCGACTTGCGCCCGCGCGCGGCCAGCAGCCCGCTGAGATAGTCGGCCCCGCGGCTGCGCTGGTCGCTGCGCGGCAGGCAGGAGAACAGCCGGCAGGCCAGCGCCGCGAACACCGGATCGCGGCGCGAGGCGAACGGGTCCGGGGCGATGCTGCTTGAGGCGAGAGCGTTCGAGGCGAGAGCGCTTGAGGCGAGAGCGCTTGAGGCGAGAGCGTCCAGGGCGAGACCGTCGAAGTCGAGTACGTCGAGGTCGGCCAGGACGCCGGCGGCGTCCAGTGTGGATTCGGGCATGGAGATTCCCCGTTCACTCGGTCACGATGAGTGATGCTCGACCTCACCGATGATTGCCGAATCCTCACGCGGCTGCCCAGATCCGCACCGCACCATGTTTTGATCGGCGATGGTGGGATGGGCGGCATTCTTCGCTCGTAGGTATGAATTCCGTTGCGGAAGGGCCTGATGTGTCGGCATGATGTCGCCCCGAAATGCGCGCGGCCGCGATTTCGCGGCGCGCACAGAACCCTTATACCTCCTTATTCCGCACATCGCGCTGCCTTACTCCACGCGCACTCTTACTTGACACGCCGCCTTACTTGACACACTGTGCCGCGACCCATCGTCGACCCCTGATCGTGCGCCGCATAATCGCTGAGGTCCGCACGCGACCGCGCTCGCCGCCCGCCCGCGTCCCGCCTCGCCGCGAAGGAGCAGCGCCCCCATGACAGTCGCTTCCGAATCCCGCACCACGGCCGTGGGCATCGTCGGCACCGGCGCCTATCTGCCCGCCGAGGTGATCACCAACGCACAGATCGCCGAGAGCAGCGGCGTGACCGAGGAGTGGATCCTGAGCAAGACCGGCATCCGCACCCGCCGCCGCGCCGCGCCGCAGGAAGCCACCTCCGACCTCGCGTTCCACGCGGCCGAGCAGGCCCTCGGCGACGCCGGCCTGCGCCCGGACCAGCTCTCGCTGCTGATCGTCTCCACCATCACCCCGGACGGGCTCGGCCCCTCCACCGCCTGCGTCGTGGCCGGCCGCCTCGGCTGCCCGCTGACCACCGCCGCCTTCGACATGAGCGCCGCGTGCAGCGGTTTCGTCTACTCGCTGGCTATGGCCCGCCAGCACCTGCTGGCCAGCGGCGGCTACGCCCTGATCGTCGCAGCAGACGTATACACCAGGTTCGTCAACCCCAAGGACAAGCACATCGCCGTGCTGTGGGGCGACGGCGCCGGGGCCGTGGTGCTCGGCCCGGTCGGCCCGGACACCGGGATCCTGCGCACCAAGCTGCTCAGCGACGGCGCGAACTGGGACCTGGCCGGCGTGCGCGCCGGGCTGGCCCGGATGCCCGCGACCGCGCAGACCGTGGACGCGGGACTGCACTTCATGCACATGGACGGCCGCAAGATCTCCGAGATCCTGGCCTCCTTGGTGCCCGGACAGGTCCAGGCGTTCCTCGACGAGTGCGAGTGCCCGCCGCACGAGGTGACCCACCTGGTACCGCATCAGGGCAATGCCAATCTCGTGCTCGGCCTGCCGACGCTGCTCGGCCTGGAGAAATCCCGGCTGCACCTGTCGGCCGACCGGTACGGCAACACCGGCTCCGCCTCGATCCCCATCACGCTGCACGAGGCGCTGCAAGAGGAGGCCTTCCAACCCGGCGACCTCGTCCTGTTCGCCGCGTTCGGCATCGGCGTCACCCTCGGCTTCGCGCTGATCCGCTGGCCGCACCGAGACCGCATCCACGAAAGGAAGCCGGCATGACCGAGATCGACGTCGACGCCTACCTCGACCGGATCGGCGCCGAGCGCCCGAAGCGGCCGGACTACGAGGCGCTGTGCCACCTGCAGGAGCGGCACATGATGACAGTGCCCTTCGAAACCCTCGACTTCACGCTGCGGGAGATCCCGAGCATCAAGGACGAGGACGTGTACGACAAGCTCGTGCACAAGCGGCGCGGCGGCGGCTGCGGCGAGCTGAACTCCGGGTTCCGGATGCTGCTCGAAGCTCTCGGCTACCGGGTGAGCC
>NZ_DASRGV010000145.1:0-2040 GCF_035650855.1 Actinocrinis sp.
TAGGCGCCGCGCCAGCCGCGCCGGGGCCGGGTCAGCGGGGGAGGGGAAGTAGGTGGCTGAGCACCGAGCGTGTCACGGCTGCCTGGACGGGTGCGATCGAGAGAGCGCCGTCCATTGCGCCGTCTGCGTCAATCAGGCGTGGCCGTGCGACGCGATCATCCTCAAGGATCTCTTGCTGGACGCGGCGGCGGAAGTCCATCGCAACCGGAAGCACTCGCCGTACGGGTCGTCGTTCCTGGACTGCGACCGAATGCCCTGCACACGTTACCGAGCCGCGATTGGGTACGAGCCTGAGCCACGCGCCGGACTCGCGTACGAATACTCATGACCGCCGACCCGCCCCGCCTGCTCCACCTGCCAGTCGAAGCGCCGCTCGTCCGGCGCTGCGTGCGCTGCGAGGCGGAGCCGGTCGCGTGGCCGGGAGCGGTCAGTTGCGCAGCGTGCATCGAGGCGGCGAAGCGGGCCATTGCTGCCAGGCCCGGCCAGACCGTGACGCCGGCCGACGTCGAGCGCGAGCGGCATGACGGTGGCCCGGACTGACCCTCGACCTGACCCTCAAGCGCGGTAAAACCAGCGCTGAACGGCACAGAACAGCACCCATTCTCCACTGGTCGGACTCCGAGACGGCGACTGTCTCGGAGAGCGTGTCAGTACTTCCAGAAGTGCGGCCTGCTTTTCGAGTCAGATGGTGGCCTGACCCTCAGCCTGACCCTCACCCTCGCGCTCGGTCGGCAGCAGCAGGGCCGCCAGCCGTTCGGCGGCAGCGCGGCGCCGCGCTTTGGACGTCGCGAGATACCGCTGGGCCGTCACCGCTGGCGAGCTGTGGCCCATCAGCATCGAGAGATCGGCCAGCGGCGTTCCGGCCACCATCTGCAACGTGCCGTAACTCCTGCGGCCACCGTGCGGCCGGAACGGCGGGACCGCTCGCTCGTCGTCGACCGTGACCGTGCCGACCAGCCGGTTCCAGTCGTCACGCACCGCGCGGGCGGTCCAGCGCTTCCCGTCCGGGCGCTGGGCGACGTAGACGAACGCGACGTCACGCGTCGTCCGGGCCGGCCGGGCCAGTGGTGCCGGGCCGGCCGCCCGGAGCGCTTTGAGCCGGGACACCACGATGGCCGGCAGCTCGACCTCCCGCTCGCGGCGGCGCTTGGTCGCGCCGATTGGCCGGCCCTGAATGTTCGAGTGCTCAGCTTGGTCGAACCGGACCGTACCATCGTCGCCGATCTCGTCCCAACGGCGGGCGATCGCCTCACCGATCCTGAGCCCGCCCCAGAGAATCAGAAGATAGATCGCCTCGAAGCGGTGGCCGACGATCGCAGCGAGCACCGCCCGGATCTCGTCGACGTCCCACGCCTTCGTGGTCAACGGCTCGGGTGTCGGCAGCGCGACGTGGTCGGCCGGACTCTCGGTCAGGATCTTCCATCTGACCGCATCGTCGAGGGCGCGGCGCAGGAGTGAGCCGACGTGGTAGGCGTAGCGCGCCGTGCAGCCACGCGCCTGGATGTCCGCGACGACGCGCAGGATGTGGTCGGCCCGGAGCTTCTCCAGCGGATACGACCAGATCGGCCGGCAAGCCGCGATCTCATAGTGGTACCGTCGACGCGTCTGCGGCGCCCAGCTCGGCGCGTGGAGACGGAACCAGTAGCGCAGGTAGTCCCCGAGCGATTGGCTCGGGTCGAACGCGTCCGGCGCCCGCGCCAACTCGCGGGCGAGCCAGGCTTCCGCTTCGAGCCGGGTCCGCCACCACGACTCATGGTGTGGCCGCTCGACGTTGAGCGGCAAGCGCGCCCGCCAGCGCTGGCGTTGGGCGTTCCAGGCCACGCTGCCCTGGCCGCGTGGCCGGCGCTCCGGCGGGGGTTGTGGTCGAGGCCGGCGCGGCACGGCTAGGCCCCGCTTCCGAGAGACAGGTCAAGCTCGCGGAGCTTGCCCGCGCTCACGGTCGCGATCTGCCAGCCGGTCGCGGCCGCACGTCGCGCCCACAGCTCGACCAACCCGAGCATCCGGCTACTCACGAGCCGGCGATTATAGGTGACGAAAGTC
>NZ_DASRGV010000146.1:0-7544 GCF_035650855.1 Actinocrinis sp.
CGCCCTTGAAGATGGACCCGAAGATCAGCATCATGATCACGGGATAGGCGAAGGTGAAGACCACCGCGTCGCGCTGGCGGAAGTACTGGCGCAGCTCGATGTCCGCGCGGTGCAGCCCAAGCCGCAGGGCAGACGGCAGCCGCTGCGCGTCCTCGGCGGCGGTGCGGGGGAGTGCCGGCGTCGTGCTCATGAGTCCCCCTCGGTCAGCCGCAGATAGACGTCTTCGAGCGTGGGCCTGGTCACGGTCAGGTCCGGCACCTCGCCGCCGTAGCGGGCGGAGAGCTCGGCGACCAGCTTGGTGGGCGCGTCGGTCTCGGCGGTGCGCGGCCCGTCCAGCGGGTCGCTCCAGCCGACCGTGGCCGCGGCCAGATTGCGGCCGCCGAGCAGGTCCGGCCGGTCGACGGCGACGATGCGGCCGCGGTTGATCACGGCGGCGCGGTCCGCGAGCTGTTCGGCTTCTTCCAGGTAGTGCGTCGTGAGCAGGATCGTGGTGCCCGCCGTGCGCAGCGCGCGGATCAGCTCCCAGAACTGCCTGCGCGCCTCGGGGTCGAAGCCGGTGGTCGGCTCGTCGAGGAACAGCAGTTGCGGATTGCCGACGATGCCCAGCGCGACGTCCAGGCGGCGGCGCTGCCCTCCGGAGAGCGTGGAGATCCGCGAGCGTTCCTTGCCGCCCAGTCCGACCAGATCGATCACCTCGCCGGCCGGGCGGGGCCGTGGGAAGTACCCGGCGAAGTGCCGCACGATCTCGCCGACGGTCAGTTCGTAGACGTCGCTCGACTCCTGCATCACGATGCCGATCCGGCTGCGCCAGCGCCGGCCGGCGGTCTGCGGGTCCTGACCCAGGACCTCGACCCGGCCGCCGTCCCGCCTGCGGTGTCCCTCGAGGATCTCCGTCGTCGTGGTCTTGCCCGCTCCGTTCGGCCCGAGCAGCGCGAAGGTCTCGCCGCGCCTGACCTCCAGGTCGAGACCGTCTACCGCGACCGCATCGCCGTACCGCTTGACCAGCCCGTGTACGCGGATCGCGGTGTCCCCCTCCGTCATGGAAGACAGAGTGCCGTAAGCCCGGCAGACACGCCAGAGCGCGGACACTTCCGGGCCGCGATGTCTAACGCACCGTGAACGCGCCGTACATTCCCTGCTGGGCGTGGCTGGGCACGGGGCACAGATAGGTGTACGTGCCGGGCGTGGTAGCGCTGAAGCTAGTGGTAGCGGTCGGGGCGCCCGAGCTGTCGGCCGCACCCAGAGCCCAGATAGCCGAGCTGGAGAACGCCGCGGTGGCGGTCATCATCGGCATCCAGGAAGTGTTGGCATCGCTGGTCGCCGTGACGAGGACACCGTGGGCCATGTCAGCGTCGGCGTTGATCAGGCGCAGGGTGACGCGGGCGCCGGCCGGGATGATGATCTGAGGGTTCGTCAGCCCGGCGGCTTCGAACGTGTAGGAGTTCTTCTCGTCCGCGCCGGCGACGAGCGTGAGCGTGACGGTGTCGCCGGTGAAGGTCAGCCGGTTGCGGGCGGCGTCGACCGAGGCGCCGGGAGGTATCGCGTCGGCAGCCGCGGCGGCCTCGGCGCTGCTCACGCGCGAGCCGGAGGCATTGGCCAGGACACGGCCCATCATCGTGCCCATGCCGTTGCCGTTGAACGCGCCGAAGCTCCCCATCATCCCGCTCCCGATGCCACTGCCGGTTCCAGTGCCGTTGCCGCTCCGGTTGCCCATCATGCCGCCGCGTCCGGAGGTGCCCGAGCCCATCATGGTCGAGTAGCCGCCGGTGCCGTTGCGCGTCGATCCGCCGCCGTTGCCGCCCGCGGCGGCCGAGACCGGGCCGGTGGCGATGACGACGCCGATCGCGGTGGTCGCGCCGACGGTCAGGACTGCGGCGAGCTTCGTGGTGCGCTTCATGGTTCTCGGCTCCTTCAGTCCGCGCCGGCTGCTCCGGCGCGACACCTTCACCGTGCCGCGGCGCTGAGGGAGCAGTGTGGCGTGCGTGTGGAGACGGTGTGGAGAGCACGGTCGGGACCTTCCGCACTGCCCGTGCGGGACCTTCGCGGGTGATCCATGGGCCGCTGGTGCCCGTATACCTGAGGTATGGCAGCGACTGTGCTCGTGGTCGAAGACGAGAAGCAGATCCGTGACGTGCTGCGCCGCTACCTGGAGCGCGACGGATTCGCCGTGCTGGCCACCGGTTCCGGGGCGCAGGCGATCGAACTGCTGTCCGGCGGCGCGGTCGACTTGGCGGTGCTCGACCTCGGACTGCCCGACGTGGACGGGACCGAGGTACTGCGACACGCCCGCGCCCACGCGCACACGCCCGTGCTCGTGCTCACCGCGCGCAACACCGTCGAGGAGCGGGTCGCAGGCCTGCGCCTCGGCGCCGATGACTACGTCACTAAGCCGTTCAGCCCGACCGAGGTGGTACTGCGGGTGCGCGCGGTCCTGGGCCGCACGCGAGGAGCCGACCGGGCCGAAGACTCGGCGGCCCGCTACGGCGGCGGTCGGCTACGCATCGACGACACTCGGCACGAGGTCACGTCCGACGGCGCGCGGGTGGAGCTGACCGCGACCGAATGGGGGCTGCTGACCGCGCTCGCCGCCGTGCCCGGCCGGGTCTACTCGCGCTATGAGCTGGTCAACCGGGTGCTCGGCTACGAGTTCTCCGGCTACGAACGCACCATCGACTCGCACGTGAAGAATCTGCGCCACAAGCTCGGCCCGGCCGGCCCCGAGGTGGTCGAGACAGTCGTCGGCGTCGGCTACCGGCTGGGGCTGGACCGTGATCGCTGAGATGCGCGGGGACATGCCGAGCCCGGATACGTCGAGCCCGGATACGTCGAACACTGCCGCGCCGGCCAGCCCATGGACGCTCGGGCCGCTGGGGCGCCGGTTGTTCGCAGCCTTCGCCGTCGTGGCCCTGGCCTCGGTAGCGCTGCTCGCCTTCGCCGCGATCGTGACGGCGAACCGCGGGATCGACACGGCGCGGCAGAGCGACCGCCAGAGCGTCGCCGCACGGGCGGCTGCCGCGGCGGCCGAAGCGTATGGCGGCGCGAACGGATGGACGGACGCGCGGCTGGCCGCCGCGCAGACGATCGCGGACGCCGCCGGGGCCGCGCTCACGATCCGGGACGCGGCTGGCCGCACGGTCTATTCGTCCGCTGCGAATTCGTCCGCTGTGTATTCGCCCACTGCCTCGTCAATGATGGGTGGATCATCGATGCCTGGTATGGGTCCGGGTGGGATGAGCGCGATGAATGGCACCGGGCCGAGCGCGAGCGCGGCGGTGGTTGTCGCCGGACGACAGGTGGGTTCGGTGCGGCTGGTCTTCGCGGCCGCGACGGATGCCGGACGGCCGATCAGCTGGCCGTGGGTGCTCGCCGCCGCGCTCGCCGCCCTGGCCCTCGCCCTCGCGGTCAGCTGGTACGTCACCCGCCGGGTCACCCGTCCGATCATGCGCGTGGCCCGCGCCGCCGAGACGATCGCCGCCGGGGACCGCTCCGCCCGCGCGCGGCTGTCCGCGCCCGGCGAACTGGGGGAGTTGGCTCGCTCCTTCGACACCATGGCCGCGGACCTGGACCGCGCGGAGCGCTCCCGGCGGAACCTGGCCGCCGACGTCGCCCACGAACTGCGTACGCCGCTGGCGGCATTGCAGGCCGGACTGGAAGAGCTGCGCGACGGCTATGCGAAGCCCGACGTCGAACAGCTGGCCGCGCTGCACGACCAGACGCTGCGCCTTGGACGCATCGTCGGCGACCTGGCTGAGCTGTCCGAGGCCGAGTCCGGTGCGCTGTCCCTGCACCCAGCCGCCGTAAATGTCAACCGGCTGATCGAAGAGGCCGTCGCGCACCGGGAACCGCAGCTGCGAGCCGCCGGACTCACCGTGCGCACCCGGCTACACCCCGAGCCGCCGGCGGTATTCGGCGACGCCGACCGACTTCACCAGGCGCTGGGCAACCTGCTGAGCAACGCGGCCCGCTACTGCCGCCCCGGCGACGCCGTCACCATCAGCACCGCGCAGGAGGCCGACGGTGTGCGCATCGACGTGACGGACACCGGGCCGGGCATCGCCCCGGACGAGCTGCCGCGGATCTTCGATCGGTTCTGGCGGGGCAGCGCCGGCCGCGCCGTCGGCGGCACCGGAATCGGCCTGGCGGTCGTCAAGGAGCTGATCGTCGCGCACGGCGGCGCCATCGCGGTCGTGTCAGAACTCGGACACGGCACCCGCTTCACAATTCGACTGCCACAGCCCCACGGCGCCCACGCCAACCGCGGACATAGCGGACGCCCGGCCGATCGGCGGAGCACCGTTAGCGGCTCCTTAGGCAGGTCTTAGCAATCGGTGCGCTGTGCTGAAGACTCGCGTGCCGTGGTTCGGCGCGCCGATCGCGATATTGAGCACTGGTGACCGGAGGAGCTGCACGTTGCGTCCCGTTGGTGTCTCTCACAGCCCTCTCGGCCTCCAGCGTGTCAGAGGGTGCTCCCGATGACGATCACTCAGCCGAACCGGGCTCCGGCCACAGCCAGTCCCGTCGCACGCGCAGCAACCCGCACCGCGGCGCCGCGTCTGCTGGCCGGGGCGGCATCCGGGCGACCGCTCGATCTCGCCGGACACGAACGGGTCCACGGCCCCACGCCGCTCGGCCAAGCCGCCGGCGTGCGGCCGGAACGGCTGATCGAGCTGGTCGAACGTTCCGGGCTTACCGGTCGCGGCGGCGCCGGGTTCCCCACCGGCCGGAAGATGAGATCGGTGCTCACCGGCAAGCGCACCGCGGTCGTCGTGGCGAACGGCGCCGAGGGGGAGCCGGCCAGCGCCAAGGACCACGTGCTGCTCGGCATGGCGCCGCACCTCGTGCTCGACGGCATCTCACTGGCCGTCCACGCCGTGCAGGCCGATGCCGCGTACCTGGCCGTGCACCGCAGCGAGCAGCGCCTGATCGAGCACCTTGAGCGGGCACTGGCCGAACGCGAACGTGCCGGCCTCGACCCCGTTGCGATCCAGCTCATCGGCATCCCCGGCCGATATGTCTCCAGCGAGCAGAGCGCGATCGTGCAGTTCATCAACGGCGGATCCGGCAAGCCGACCTACGCCCCGCCCCGCCCGCACGAGCGCGGGGTGGCAGGCCGCCCGACGCTGGTCAACAACGTGGAGACGCTGGCCCACCTCGCGCTGATCACCCGGCACGGCGACGCCTGGTTCCGCTCCGCAGGCGCCCCTGCGGCGCCGGGGACCACGCTCGTCACGCTCAGCGGCGCCGTGGCGCGGCCCATCGTGTACGAGGTGGAGCTGGGCGCCTCGATCGGCGAGATCTTCCAACGCGCGGGCGGCCTTGCCGAACGGGCCGTCGCGGTGCTGGCGGGAGGTTACTTCGGCACGTGGATCCCGATGGAGGAGGCCTGGTACACGCCGCTGACCCGAGCCGACCTGCGGGCGGTCGGCGGCGCGCTGGGCGCCGGGATCCTGATCGCCCTGCCGGAGCGCTCCTGCGCGCTGGCCGAAACGGCGCGTGTGGTGCAATACCTGGCCGAGGAGACCGCCGGGCAGTGCGGCCCGTGCATATTCGGGCTGCCCGCGTTGGCTGAGGAGTTCTCGGCGCTGGCCTTCCATGGCGGGCGCGGGCGCGCGATCGGCCGAATCGAGCGGCTGATCGGACTGATCGAGGGACGCGGCGCGTGTAAGCACCCGGACGGCGCGACCGGCCTGGTACGCAGCGCCATGAAGACGTTCGCGCAGGACGCCTACTGGCACGAGGAGGACCGCCCGTGCGAGGGCGTCCGGCACGCTCCGCTGCTGCCCCTGCCCGACGACCGCGAACGCGACTGGGAGTTCCAGTGAGCCATCACCTGCGCGTGAACCCGATCACCTGCGACGCGCACGGGATGTGCGCGGAGCTGTTGGGGGAGCTGATCACGCTGGATCCGTGGGGATACCCGATCTTGAAGCAGAGCCAGGTGCCGAAGCACCTGGTGTCACACGCACAGCGCGCCGTCGCCAGTTGCCCGACCCTCGCGCTGATCATGGACCATCGGACCCGGGCGCGCCCGGCATGACCGGGCCCGGTGCGCGCCGCGCCCGCTGCGGACCCGGCGCGAGCGGATCAGTCGTCAGGCCCCTGCGACTCGTGACCCGAGTACGCGGTGGGCAACCCGTTCTGGCAGAGCACGCCGAGATACACGATGGTGGTCCCGGACTGGAAGACCACCCGCGCGACCCGCTCCGGTCCGCGCCGTACCTCGTCGACCTGGAAGTTCTCGGCCGGGCTCCACGAGGTCAGATAGGCGCCGGCTGCGGTGCACACGGCGATCACGGATCCGCCGGCCGAGGTGAGGGTCCTGGGCGGCGAGGTGGTCGCGACGGCGCTCGCGGAATGCGGCGCGGGCGGCCCCGGCGATGTGGGCGCCGGGCTCGGGGCGGTACCTGCGCCCTCGTCGCTCGTGCCGTCCGGCGACGGCGACATGCTCGCCAAGGCGTTGGTCACTTGGTCGACGCTCAGGGCGTGCACTGGCGCCGAGCTGATGCCCTGGCCGATCCACGAAATGGCGACCAGCGTTCCGCCGGTGGCCACCGCCGCTCCCGCCAGCCAGGCGGACACGCTCGCGAGGATACGTCCCTTCACACCCATGAACCTCTTACCGCACCCCCTAAGGTCGGGCAAAGGGAAAGCCAAGGATCCACGCGAGTTCCAGGTGCCGCGCGTGCTTAGGTTATCGTCTGGCGGCATGGCCCAGCTGCTGCTCGTTGAGGACGATGCCGCGATCCGCCGGGCGCTGATCCGCTCGCTGACGGAACACGGGCACGCCGTCGCGAGCGCGTCGACCGCCATGGAGGCGGTGGCGCACGTCGTGGAGCACCGGCCAGATCTCGTCCTGCTCGACCTGGGCCTGCCGGACCTCGACGGCCGCGAGGCGCTGCGGATGATGCGGGCGGTCAGCGCGGTGCCGGTCATCATCGCCACCGCCCGTGACGACGAGGCCGAGATGGTCCGCATGCTCGACATCGGCGCCGACGACTACATCGTCAAGCCGTTCGGTGCCGCGCAGGTCGACGCCCGTATCCGCGCGGTGCTGCGCCGGGCCGCAGCCGCCACCCCGCCCGACCCGACGATCACCGTGGGCGGACTGACGCTGCGCCCCGACGCCCACGAGGCACGGCTCGACGGCGAAGTGCTCGATCTGAGCCCGAAGGAGTTCGACCTGCTGCACTACCTGGCCACCCGCCCCGGCCAGGTGGTCACCAAGCGCGATCTGCTGGCCAACGTCTGGCGGCTGCCGTACGGCGGGGCGGACAAGACCGTCGACGTGCACCTGGCCTGGCTGCGGCGCAAGCTCGGCGAGAACGCCCAGGAGCCCCGCTACCTGCGCACCGTGCGCGGCGTCGGCATCAAACTCGTCGATCCCACGACATGAGCGCCGTCACGCGGCGGCTCCGGGCCAAGGATCACAGCCTTCCGGCGAACGGGACGTGGTCCCGATGAGGCTGCGCCTCGTGTTGCTGGTGCTGGCCACCACCTCGCTGGTGCTCACCGCGTTCTTGATCCCGCTGGCCCTGCTGAAGATC
>NZ_DASRGV010000147.1:0-14167 GCF_035650855.1 Actinocrinis sp.
GTGGACCGAAGGCCGCACCGGGTTCCCGCTCGTGGATGCCGGGATGCGGCAGCTGCGCCGCGAGGGCCGGATGCACAACCGGGTGCGTCTGCTCGTCGGAACGTTCCTGACCAAGCACCTCGGTATCGACTGGCGGCGCGGCGAGGACTGGTTCATGCGCATGCTCATCGACGGGGACCAGCCGAACAACAACGGCAATTGGCAGTGGGTCGCTTCGGTCGGCGTTGATCCGCAACCGGTTTTCCGCCGTGTGTACAACCCGACGCTGCATCTCGAGCGCTATGACCCGGAGGGTGTGTACGTGCGTGAATACGTTCCTGAGCTCAGGCGGGTGCCGCGCGGCCACCTCGCCGAACCGTGGACCATGCCGGCGGCGGTCCAGCGGGCGGCGGGCTGTGTGATAGGAACCGACTACCCGGAGCCGGTCGTCGACCTGGCCGCCGCGCGGTCCGCCGCGCGGTCCGCCGCGCTCGCCAGGTACGCGGCGGCCGCGGCAGAGGCCTGATGCGGGGAGCGTCACCGCCGGCGGCTGACGTGCCGCCGGCCGTTCGCGCCGCGCACGCCCAGATCGAGCGCCCCGGCGTCCAGCGCGTCCGCGAGGTCCTGAGTCATGGGCCTGATACCGAGCACGCCGAGGGCGAAGTCGCGCACCAGGCCGTGCCAATATCCCGGTCGTTCCAGCATGGCGTGCCGGGCGCCGCGCACCTGCCAGAAGCAGATCCGGTCCGCCACGCCAGCCGCCCGCCGCACATACGCGAGCGAGTCGGCCGGGCTGGTCATCGCATCGCGATCGCCGTGCGCGACCAGCACAGTGCGCCCGGCGAGCTGCGCCACCGGCTCCCGATTGGGCACCCACGGCGCGAGCGCGGCGACACCCCGCACCGCCGGATGGCCCGCCACCCGCAGCGCGGCCCGTCCGCCCATCGAATGGCCGACAAGTACCACCGGGACCGCGCCGAACCGCCGCTCGATCTCCTCAAGCGCCCAGCCCGCGTCCTCGACCGGGTCGGCGTGCGGCTCGTTCCAGCCCCGATAGCGGTCACGCAGCAGCGCCACGGACGTCCCCTGGCCGCGCGCCGCGCCGAGAATCGCCGGAGCGAACATCCGCATCCGCGCCAGCGGCAGGCTCCCGCGCGACACCGGCTCCCGGCTCTTCGCCCGGCCGCCGTGGATGAGCAGGACGACGCTCGTCGTCCGTGCGCCGGGCGCCATGATCCGCAGTCCTGGCCGCAGTTCAGCCGCGTCGTACCGCAGAGCCTTCTCCTCTTCTTCCGCATCCGCCGTGCCATGCCGCTCGCCAGTCTGCTTCGCCACGTAACCCGGTTCGTAGCCGGAGGCGGGCCGGTTTGGTTCCGGACCGGTCCGCCGCGACACACCAATCCGGTAGGGCCCATGCGCCGAACCAGTACCGAAGCTGCTACCCGAAAGGGGCGTGATCGATGACTCCGCCGACGGCGGATCGGGCCGGGGACGCCGGCGGGAGCGCGGCCAGCCGCGGCAAGGTGGCGGTCATCGGGTCCGGGGTTTCCGGGCTGACCGCCGCCTACCTGCTGCAACGACGTTACGACGTGGCCTTGTTCGAGGCGGATCCACGGCTCGGCGGCCACGCGCACACCCACGAACTCGCCGGGCACGGCGGCCGCTCGATCGCGGTGGACAGCGGGTTCATCGTGCACAACGGGCGGACCTACCCGCTGCTCACCAGACTGTTCGGCGAGCTGGGGGTCACCACTCAGGACACCGACATGTCGATGAGCGTGCGCTGCGAGGGCTGCGGCCTCGAATACGCCGGGGCGCGCGGCCTGCTCGGCCTGTTCGCCCGGCCGGACACCGCACTGCGGCCCGATTACCTGCGCATGCTCGGCGAGATCAAGCGGTTCCACCGACAGGCGCGCCGCCTGTTGCGCGAGCCGCCGGAGCGCGACGATCCGGACCTCACCCTCGGCGATTTCCTGCGCGGCGGCGGGTATTCGCGGTTCTTCGCCGACCACTTCATGGTGCCGCTCGTGTCCGCGGTCTGGTCGACCGGATCAATACTCGTAGAGCGGTATCCCGCGCGGTATCTGTTCCGCTTCCTCGACCATCACGGCATGCTCGCGGTGACCGGATCGCCGCGCTGGCGGACGGTGGTCGGCGGATCGCGCACGTATGTCGAGCGAGCTGTCAAAGGTCTGACGGCAGTACACGTGTCCACTCCGGTACGCGCGATCAGCCGCGGCGCGGAGGGTGTGCGGATCGTCGATGACGCCGGAGAAGAGCACACGGCCGACCGTGTCGTCATCGCCACGCACGCCGACCAGGCGCTGCGGCTGCTGGCCGACCCGACCGAAACCGAGCGTGCGGTGCTCGGCGCGATTCCGTACTCGTGCAACGAGACGCTGCTGCACACCGACGCCGCGCTGCTGCCGCGGGCCCGGGCCGCGCGCGGCTCGTGGAACTACCTGCTCGCCGGATGCGCGAAACGCCCGAACTACGGCCACAGCCATGGCACCGGCCAGGCCGCAGTCGTCAGTTACCACATGAACCGGCTGCACCGGTTGGAAGAGCCGACGAACTACCTGGTCACGATGAACGCGACGGAGCGCATCCGGCCGGAGCTGGTGCTGGCACGGATGATGTATGAGCACCCTGTCTACACGCCGGAATCCGTTGCCGCGCAAGCGCGGCTCCCGTTGCTCAACACCACGATGACGGCTTTCGCAGGGGCCTATCACGGTTGGGGATTCCACGAGGACGGCTGCGCTTCCGGTGTCGCGGCGGCAGAGGCGTTCGGGGTGACGTGGTGAGTACGCGGGGTGCTCCGTCGAGCGACAAGGCCCTGATGAAGGCCGGAAGGCGCGACGCCGCACTGTACGTCTGTCGGCTACGGCACGTGCGGACGGAGCCGATCCGCAACGACTTCACGTACCGCACATACCTGTGGTTGATCGACCTCGACCGGCCGCCCCGAACACCCGGACCGCTGCGCTACCTGGCCGGTTTCCGCGCCTCGGACCACCTCGGCGACCCGGCACTTTCGCTCCGTGAAAACGTGGACCGCTATCTGGCCGAACACGGGATCGACCTTCGCAGCGGCAGAGTGCTGATGCTCACGGCGGCGCGAGTCTTCGGCTACGTATTCAACCCGCTGACCGTCTACTGGTGCCACGGTCCGGACGGCGAACTGCGGTGCGTCATCGCCGAGGTTCACAATACCTACGGCGGCCTGCACTGCTACCTGCTCACCCCCGACGAACTCGGCCGGGCCAGCGCCGACAAGGAGTTCTACGTCTCGCCGTTCATTCCGATCCAGGGAACCTACCGGATGCTGCTGCCCGAGCCGGACGATCGGCTCGCGCTCTCCATCCGCCTCGACCTGCCGGGGCGCGCGCCGTTCGTCGCGAGCCTGCGCGGCGTCCGGCGACCCGCGACACCCTGGAACGTGCTACGCACCGCAATGCGGCTACCACTGGCCCCGCAGATCGTCAGCGTCCGGATCCGCGTGCAGGGCATCAAGCTCTACCTGCGCGGCCTGAAAGTCATTCCCCGCCCGACCGAGTCGCGTCCGGAGAGGCTTGCCCGATGAGCAACACAGCGCACGAACTCGCCGAGCTGTACACCTCCCTCACCGGCACCTCGCTGCCGATCCGGCTGCGAGCCTGGGACGGCAGCGAGACCGACGCCCCTTCCGCATCTCAATGCCCTGACGTAGCCGAGCCGACCGTCACCCTGCGCTGCCCGGCCGCGTTGCGCCGCCTCGCCTGGCACCCGAACGAGTTGGGCCTCGCCCAGGCCTACGTCACCGGCGACCTGGACCTGGACGGCGATCTGGGCGAGGCGCTGCGCCGATTCCGGCCCGAGATCGCGACCCCGGCCGGCGCACCGGCACGCAACGCGGCGACTCCCCGCCCCAGGCCGAGCGCGGCCGCGCTTATCAAGGCTCTGCCTACCGCGGCGCGGTTGGGCGCACTCGGCCCCCGCCCCGCGGCGCCGGCGACGCAGGCGAAGCTGCGCGGTCCGCTGCACACGCGATCGCGCGACCGCGCCGCGATCGCGCACCACTACGACCTGTCCAACGACTTCTACGGGCTCATCCTTGACGAGTCGATGGCTTACTCCTGCGCCTACTGGACTTCGAGCGACCCCGAATACACCCTGGAGGACGCGCAACGCGACAAGCTCGACCTGATCTGCCGCAAGCTGGAACTGAGCCGTGGGAAGCGGATGCTGGACATCGGCTGCGGCTGGGGCGCGCTGCTGCTGCACGCCGCCGAGCACTACGGCGTCCGCGTCCTCGGCGTCACGCTCTCCGCCGAGCAGGCCAAGTTCGTGAGCGCCCGCATCGAGAAGGCCGGTCTCGGCGACCGGGCGGAGGTCAAGCTCACGCATTACCGCGACGTGACGTCGCTGACCGGATTCGACGCGGTGTCCACGATCGAGATGGGCGAGCACGTCGGCGACCGCGAGTATCCGGCCTTCGCGAAGCGGCTGCACGACCTGCTGGTGCCCGGCGGACGGCTGCTCGTGCAGCAGATGTCGCGCGGCTCGGTCGCGCCCGGCGGCGGTGCCTTCATCGAGCGCTTCATCGCCCCGGACATGCACATGCGGCCGCTCGGTGAGACGGTGGCACTGCTGGAGCGCGGCGGCGTTGAGGTCGTCGGCGTGCAGGGCATGCGCGAGCACTACGTGCGCACGATTCGCGCCTGGACCGAGAAGTTCGAAGCCCGATGGGAGGAGGTCGTGAACATGGTCGGTCTGGAGACTGCGCGCGTGTGGCGGCTGTACCTCGTCGGCGGCGCGCTGGCCTTTGAGCAGGGCCGCATGGGCGTCGACCAGATCCTCGCCGTCAGGCCGGGCGCCGTCCTGCCGTCGGGAGCCTGATCCACCGTGTCGGGCACCGTGCTCTCCGCCTGGGGCTGGAACCTGCTGATCACCGCCGGATGCGCGCTCGCGTTCATGACCGCCGTCTTCGGCGTCGGACTCGCCCTAGGCAAGCATCGCGTCGTGGATGTCGCCTGGGGAGTGGCATTCACGATCGGCGCCGTGGTCTCGTGCGCGCTCTCCGCCGGACACGGCGATCTCGGCCGCCGCGTCATGGCTACCGCGCTGACCGCGGTCTGGGGGCTGCGCCTGGCCGGGCACATCGCGCGGCGAGGGCGCGGCGCGCCGGAGGATCCGCGCTACGAGAAGCTGCTGGCCAAGGCGCGCGCGAGTCGCACCTGGTACGCGTACACGCGGGTCTACCTCGGCCAGGCGGCGCTGGTCTGGTTCATCTCGATGCCGGTCCAGGCGGTTGAGTTCGGCGAACGGCCTCTCGGCGTCGCGGCGATCGTCGGCGCGATCCTGTGGGCGATCGGCCTCTTCTTCGAGGCAGTCGGCGACTGGCAGTTGCAGCGCTTCAAGGCGGACCCGGCGAACCGCGGCAAGTTGATGCGTACCGGGCTGTGGCGCTACACCAGGCATCCGAATTACTTCGGCGATGCGTGCGTGTGGTGGGGCCTGTTCATCCTCGGCGTGGATCAGTGGGCCGTTCTGTGCATGATCCTGTCCCCAGCCGTCATTACCTGGTTGCTCACTAAGGGCAGCGGTAAGCCGCTCACCGAACGGCACATGATCGCGACCCGGCCCGACTACGCCGAGTACGCCGCTCAGACGAGTGGTTTCATCCCTCTTCCGCCCCGCCGTCCGACCGTGCGTACCGCAGAGCGTTCGTGACGTACCGCGGCAAGGTCTCCCGCGGCTAACGCGCCAACATCGCTTGCGCGGCACGGCCACGGGCGCCGCCATGAGCGCCAGCCCCGGCCATCGCGGGCGCCTCCCGGTCGAGCTCGCGGGCCGACTGGACGAGCATCTGCCGCGCCTCGTGATCACCGAGCTCGGGGTACGCGTCGTACCACTCGTGCACCGGCCGCGGCCACGGCATCTCGCGCACGCACACCAGCGCGTCGACCTGCCCGCCGAGCTGCCGTAGCGCGCTGCGGGCGCCAACCGGCACCGCAAGCATCAACGCCTCGGCACCGCGATGCCTCAGGATCGTCGCCGCGACGGACGCGCCCGCTCCGGTCGCGACACCGGCGTCCACGAGCACAGCCGTGCGCCCCTCAAGCGGTTGCTGCGGTAGCTGCTCACGCAGCGCACGACGCAAGTCCTCGGTGCGGGCGCTCGCATACTGCGCGGTCTTGTCCAGCAACTCCGCATCGACCCCGAGCCGCGCTGCCAGCGGACGGTTCAAAACCGAGACGCTTTCCTCGCCCACGGCACCGAGCACACCGGGCGGACAACCCGGTACCGCCAGCTCGTGCACCAGCACGGCGTCCAGCGGAGCTCGGAGGACTGCGGCGAGGTTGACGGCCAGCGGCACCCCCCGCGGCGCGAGAGCGACCACGACCGGCCGCTCCGGCCGGAGTCTTCGGACCTGCTCGGCCAATCGGCGAGCGGCTTCCGCGGGGTTGTGGAAGGTCATTAGTCAGCCCACCGCCTTCCCGGTCGCACTCCGGATGCTTCATCCTCGCAGCCGTCTCCGATTCTAGGAAGAGCCTGGCGATCTAACGTCAGGTAGCACGCTCGTTCGATCTCCGTTAACGCCCGGCAGCGCCCGCCCGCTGTGTCGATTTCGGCGAGTTTGACCGCAGCCTGATGGGTACCCGGCGCCGCATGACATCGCTAACCAACCACCCCCGCAGCAAGGCGCTGCTGGCCATGGGTGCCGTCGGAGCTGGCGCCGCGTACGCGCGTAAGCGCGGCGAACGCCTGGTCGGCCGCAAGGACGTCTACTGCGTCGTGGTCAACCGGCCAGAGCCCTAAGGACGACCCCGCCGACGTCGCCCGCGGCGGCTACGAGGCGATGATGGTCGGCAAGGACCACGTCCTCGCCGGCTCGTTCAAGAACAAGGTCCAGGCTGCGGCCGGCCGGGTGATGTCGGATCCGGCGGAGGCGAAGATGCAAGGTGGCATCACCAAGCCGGGCAGCGGCGTCTGAGAACGCGGCGATTAAGAACGCGGTGACTGAGAACCAGTCAACCGCGGCTGACGAGCCCGACCGCACCGACCGGCATCCCGGTCGTAGCGACTGAGAACGGAGACGACGACGGGGCGTGCGACGGATCCGAACAGCATGGGACGAGCTCTGGGACCGCTTCAGCGCGTCCGATCCCGGCTTGTTGCGGCTGTCCAACGCGTGCACCGTCGTCGCCGCGATCCTGCTGACCCTTCTCGCCCTCAGCCTGCTGGGGATGCCGGTCACGCTCATGGTCGCCGGAGCGCTGGCCGCGATGGTCGCCTCCTTCGCGATCAGCGACCCGCGGCCCAGCGACCAGGCGGTCACGCTGGCCCTGGGGTTCTGCGTGGCCGCCGCGGTGATGGCCGTGGGCGCCGAGTTGTTCCACCACCGCAGCGCCTCTGACGTCCTGTTCGTCGCGCTGATCTTCACCGCCGTCTACATCCGCAGGTTCGGCCCGCGCGGCACCGGCCTCGGGCTGATGAGCTTTCAGCTGTACTTCGTCTCCCAGTTCACCCGCGCGGATCCGGCGACGCTTCCGCGCATGTGCACCGTGCTGGCCCTCGCCTTCGCCGCTGCCGCGACCGCGCGCTTCGGGCTCGTCCGGGCGACTCCGGAGCGGACGCTGGACCGGTTGCGCCGGGCCTTCCGCGCTCGGCTCGCCGCGACCGTCGAGGCAATGGCGGAGCTCGCCGGCCAGCGACCGGGACTGCCCGCCGCAGACGCCGCCGCGCGCCTCCTGCAACGTCGTACCGCACGACTCCATCAGTGCGCGTTGCTGATTCAGGCCCGGCTGGAATCCGGACTGCCGGACGCGCGTGCCGCCGCACTCGTCGAACGCCGCGTCGCTGAGGCTGAAATCGCCGCGGAACGAGTCGGCAGGCTGCTGCCACGTGCTGTGCAGCGCACACCGCCCGACGAGCCGAACCCGGCCGACTACGCACTACGTGCGTCGACCGGCAACAGCACCGCCATCGCTACCGCGCGCCTGCGCCTGCCCGATCCCCTGCTACTCGGCCTACGCGGTACCGCAGCGTCGGACGATCCGACGATGGAACGTCTCACGCACGAACTGCATCGGCTTCGTACTCTTGTCCTGCGGACGGTCCCCGGTACGCAACTCGCCGGATTCGAGCAGACCCGAGACCGGCTGCTCGGTTACCGCGACGGTGTGCATGTCCCGCAGGCCGATCCGGCCGTGCGCGATGTGTACCTCGCGTTAGGCGAACTCGCGCGGGCGGTCCTCGGACTGCGTATGGCCTTCGGTTTTGAGACCGACCCGCAGGACGACAGCCCGCACACCGCGCGCTCCCGCGAGGAGTTGGAGACCGAGGAGCTCAGCCTTAGCGCGGAGGAATCCGAGCCGGACGGCGGCGGCGAGGCCACCGGCCTTGACCGGATCTCCACCCGGCTGGCCTTCCAGGTCGCGGCCGGTTCCGCCCTCGCCATCCTCGGCGGCGAACTGCTCTCCGCGCAGCGCTGGTACTGGGCCGTGCTCACTTGCTGGGTGGTGTTCATCAACACCTCCTCCACCGGCGACATCCTGATCAAGGGCTACCGCAGGTTGGCCGGAACGGTGGCCGGGGTGCTCGCCGGGGGAGCGCTGGCCAGCCTGGTCAACGGCGATCCGCGCGTCGCATTCGGGCTCGCGATCGCCTGCGTCTTCGGCATGTTCTTCACCGCCGCGCTGTCGTACGCGCTGATGTCGTTCTTCGTGACGACGATGATCGGGCTGCTCTACACGTTGCTCGGCATCTTCAGCCCCGGCGTGCTCGTGCTGCGCATCGAGGAGACCGCGCTCGGCGCAGCCTGTGGATTCCTGGCGGCGGTGTTTGTCTTACCGGTGCGTGCGGGGCGGCACACCGACGAGCGCCTGGCCACGGTTCTAGACCGACTTCGCGAAGCGCTGTCCCTCGCCGCCGAGCAGCTGACCGGCGAGGCCAGGTCCGACGCCCTACATCGCCTCGACGTACTGCATGCGGCGCGCGAGATGGATTCGGCCTTGGACTCGCTTCACAAGTCGATGGAGCCACTGACGCATCCGGTGAACCCGCTGCGCATTAGGCGGCAACGCGCGCGGTACATCGTCCGTCTGCTGGATGGCTGTGCGTATCACGTGCGCAGCCTCGCGGCTATCGCAGAGAGCGCTTCTGACAACTCGACTGTTATCGCCGAACCGTCTATCACAGACGTCGTTCAGCGCCTCGACCATAACGCTGCAACGCTCGCCGACTACCTGCGTGACGCGAAGCTCCACTCCAGCACCCGAGCGCGCCAGCGTAAGGACGACGACAATCGCAGCGCCCTTCAAACCGAACCGAGCGTGTCAGAGCTGCTCAACTGCCTTCACTCGGGGAACGACGACCTGAACGGCGACCTGAACGGCGACCTTGACAGTGACCTCGGCGATGGCTCGGAGGACGTCTCGCCGCCGATCGCCGAGACCCTGACCACCATGCGGGTCCTGCGTCACCTGCAACGGGTCGACGAAACGCTGCTCGGCCTCGCCCGCCCGCTCGGCCTTTCCCCCGCCGCTGCGGATTCGGCCGCAGATCAGGTCAACCAGCGGGTCCCGTACCCAGCGTGACCGTGGCGCTTCGGCTCTGGCCGAACTGGTCGGTCCAGGTGACCGGCACCGACTGGCCCGGGCGATCGCGATCGACGAGCGTGACCAGCGTGGTCGGCGAGTCGACCGCGGTGCCGCCGAACGAGGTGATCAGGTCGCCGCTCGCCAGTCCCGCCGCCTGCGCCGGTTCGCCCGGCAGCACGCCGATCACCGCGGCGCCGCCGCCTGACTGCGCGTCGCCCACCTCGACGCCGAGCTGCGCGGTCGGGCCGATGTGCACCGTGGCCGAGGACGTCCCGGCAGCGATCTGCTTGCCGATCGCCAGCGCCCTGGCGATCGGGATCGCGAACCCGGCGGTGCTGCTGCCGCCGCGGAACTGGTAGGTGCTGCCGGCCGCCGTGGTGATCCCGATGACCTTGCCGGAGGTCGCCACCAGCGGGCCGCCGGAGTCGCCGGGCCGCACGTTCGCCTTCACCTGGATCAGGCCGGTCAGCTGCTCCGAACTGCCGGAAGCCTGGTCGCTCGCGGTGATCGACTGGTTGAGCGCGGTGATCGTGCCGGGGGCCGTGGTCAGCGAGCCGGTCCCGCCTGCGTTGCCGACCGACGCGACCTGTTGACCAACCGACAGCTGCGTAGAGGTATCGAGAGGTGCGGTAGCGAGGCCCTGCGCTGCCTGGAGTTGCAGCAACGCCACGTCGTGCGACCGGTCGTAGCCGGCGACCGTGGCGGTGTACGTGCGGCCGTTGCCGACGTCGGTGACTTGGACCGCGGTGGCGCCCTCGATGACATGGTTGTTCGTCAGAACTTCGCCGGTCGAGGTGAGTACGACGCCGGTGCCGGCCGCCTGCTCCTGCTGCTGCCCGAGGGTGCTGTTGACGAGCACCAGGTCCGGCGAGATCGAGCTGAAGGTCCCCGGTCCGGCACTGGTCGGGTTGCTGCCGCCCTGGTCAGGGCCGGTCGCCGGGGAGCCCTGTCGGTTGAGGAAGTACGCCGCGAACGCCGCGCAGATCACGATCAGCACTAAAGCCGAGCGTCCTCTCATCCAGAGGCCTCATTTCCGGTCGCGGCGGGCGGCGGCTGCGGCCGGGCACGGTCCGACAGCCCCCGGCGCGGCGCGAGCGTCGCCGGTCAGACCGCAGCGTTGGATGCCAGCGATTGCCCGCGATCGGCGTCCTGGAAACCGGCGTGGACGATCCGGAAGTAGCGCGCGGCGCTCACGATGTCGAACACGGTCCGCACGGTCTGCGACGGTGCGCGCAGCACGAGGTCAATGGCGTCCCGGTCGGTGCGATCGCGCAGATTCTGCACGATGGTGAGCCCGACCACGCCGAAAAAGGTGACTCCGGACAGATCGACGACTACGCGCAGCGGCGGCCCCTGCAGGGCGAGATCGGCGGCCGCGCTGAGCAGATCGGCGGTGGCGAGATCCACGTCGCCGTTCACGAAGACGGTGGTGATGTGCTGGTCGCGGGTGACTTCGACGTGCAGTCCGGGATGATCCGGCTGCACTCGGGTGTAGACCTGGGAAGACGAGACCACGGGCGGGTCCCTCCGTAGCGAGGGCGGCGGCGCTGCTCGGCGCCCCCATCTTCGACAGCTCTGGTCCGAACCCTCATCCAGTCTAGACCGCTTCGTCGCCGGCGGAGACCCGGACTGCGGCACAAGCCTGTAACAGGACGTCACGCCGCATCGTGCCGCATCCCATCACGCCCGCATCGTGCCGTATCCCGTGACATCCCATCCGGCCGCAGATAACGCTCTGTAACAGCCCTACCGAACCCCGATTCCACACCTACTGCCACCGGAAACCGGTGCAAATCAGGGCTACCCAACCCTTCCCCCGCCCTGTACTCTCCTGTCGCAACGGTGCGCAACACCGTCGTAACGCGGTCGTCAGAGGGTGAACGGCCGCGCATGACAATCCGTCCGATTCGAAGGACCTGTCTTCATGCGAGCGTTCACCCGAACTCTGCGTCCTGCCGTGCCCAGACTCACCATCGCCGCTGCGGCCACCGCAGCAGCCCTCGTATTCGGCACGCTGGCCGCGACCACCGCGCAGGCCGCCAGCGTCGCCACCGGCGACAGCCGGTCGGTCAGCCAGCCCGCCGTCCCCTCGGTCTGCCAGACCCTCACCGCGAACCTGGCCACCAGCAACGAGCAGTTCTCCAGCAGCAACGAGGCCAGCCCGCCGGACACCTCACGCATTCAGAACGCGCTGAATGCGTGTAAGGGAACGAATAAGGCGGTCGAGCTGACCAACAGCGGCGGCAACAACGCGTTCCTCTCCGCTCCGCTGACGGTCCCGAGCGGCGTCTACTTGGTGATCAACGCGGGCACCACGCTCTACGCCACGCGCGTCGCCTCCCAGTACCAGTCCAGCTCCTCGGACACCTGCGGCGCAATCTCCAGCAGCGACAACGGCTGCAACCCGTTCATCAAGGTCTCCGGCGCCAACTCAGGCATCGAAGGCATCCGCAACAGCAGCGGCTCGCAGGGCACGATCGACGGCCGCGGCGGCCAGAGCATCTGGGGCACCTCCACGACCTGGTGGCAGCTGGCCACCACCGCCGGCAACGAGAACGAGAAGCAGAACAACCCGCGGCTGATCGTCTTCTCGGGCGCCAACAACGCCACGCTCTACAACATCAACCTGGTCAACGCAGCGTTCTTCCACGTGACCTACAAGTCCGGCAACGGCTTCACCGCCTGGGGCGTGCGCATCAAGACCCCGGCCACCGCCCGCAACACCGATGGCATCGACCCGGACGCCTCCAGCAACGTCACCGTGGAGAACTCTTACATCCAAGACGGCGACGACGGCATCGCCATCAAGGGCGGCAGCGGCGCGACCAGCAACGTCACCATCGTCAACGACCACTTCTACGGCACGCACGGCATCTCGATCGGCAGCGAGACCAACGACGGCGTCACCAACATCCTGGTGAAGAACAACACCGTCCAGGGCACCGACAGCTCCGGTAATGTCAGCACCCTCAACAGCGGCCTGCGCATCAAGAGCTACCCGAGCAAGGGCGGCACGGTCTCCACGGTCACCTACATCAACACCTGCGAGAGCGGCATCGCGCACCTGATCGAGCTCAACCCGCGCTACTCCTCCTCCAGCAGCACCAGCAACATCCCCGAGTTCACGAACATCATCGTGGACGGCCTCAAGTCACAGAACTCTGCCTCGGGCGCCACCTCCATCATCGAGGGCTACAACTCCTCCCACATCACCGGCCTGACCCTGCAGTACGTCAGCCTCGACAGCTCCTCGTACACCGCGCAGTACGCCGCCGTCAGCACCTACAGCTCCAGCCTCAACCCGTCCTCGGGCACCGGCGTCACGCTCACCAAGCTCTCCTCCCCGGTGACCAGCGGCAGCGTCCCGTCCTGCTCCTTCCCGAGCTTCCCGAGCCTGTAGGCCAGAACCTAACCCACTACCTGCTACCCACATAGCAAAGCCTGGGGCCTTGTCGCTCTCCGCACGGAGAGCGACAAGGCCCCAGGCTCAGTTCCCTACTTCGATATGAGTTTGTCGCCGACACGTACGAATCCGATAAGCTCCCGGGTCTTTGAGATTTTCTTCGCGGCGCGCTCTCGCGCCTCATCGTCTTGTCTGCTCTCGGGCAGTATCGAGGCGGGCTCGAGTACCACGCCGAGGCAGCCGTGTCCTAAGTTGCTTGATCGCCCGACCGGCGAGAACTGCGCCGAGGCCGAGTCCTCGCCAACCGTCCTCCAGTCGCGCACGGCAGAGAACGAGCATGTCGGATTCAAAGCCCACCATCTGGTCACGCAGGTCATCGCGGATCTCTCCGCTCTGCGGGTCGAGGATCATCTGCGCGATGTGGCCAAGATCGGCACCGTAGCCGTCCATGACTCCGAACATGTCTCGCGTCTCTAACGGCTCAATACGGTAGAAGACGAACGAGCCGACGTGACGCATTACGCGATCTGTTTCGAAGTCCCGCACGTCCGCCGAGACATGCCAAAAAGACGGCCCGTCGGAAGCAACTCGATTCGTCCAATGTTACTTTGCATATCTCGGTCAGCGCAGTCGTTCCGTGGGAGTGAATCGCGCCGGTCCCGCCCAGCGTTATTGCATTGCTCCGTGGGTTCCGTCTCACGATTTGGCCGGGTGCCTTCTGGTTGTCCCCCAGCAGCTTCGATGCCTCGACGCGTTCAGCCCAGCAGATCCGTGTGCCGCAGCTCTGGGGCTTGCAACAGAACTGTGCGCGCCCCTGCCCCGTCGTCGATCAGTACTGTCGCGGCCGTGCTGGCTTCGGCGGCGACGACCGCGTGCGCGACGACCATGATCTCGCCCAGGTCTTTCGACTGCTTGAGCCGGGGCGCCATAGGTTGGCGTGTAATCCGGTGCGTCAAGCGCTTCGTCTGGGGCGTCGAGGTCCACGTCCATGTCGGGCAAGTCGCTGGCGTCGGCCCACACTACCGGCCGGACGGCGGGCGCGACGCCCGTGGCTTTCAGAGGGCAATAAGTGAGTCTTATGCCGTTTTAGCGTCATCAGATTGTGCGGAGTTGCGGGTATTCGGCAGATCGGCGGGCTTGGAGGTGCTGGGCTTGGCCGGTGGCTGAGCGCAAACCGTACAAGACCGACCTGACCGAT
>NZ_DASRGV010000148.1:0-8579 GCF_035650855.1 Actinocrinis sp.
TGCACTCCCGCGACCTGGCGATGGCCGAGGTGGACAAGGTCGCCGCCCAGGCCGCGCGCTGGGAGGCCTTCGACGCCGCCACCCTGGAGCGGTACTTCACCACCCTCGACTTCTCCTTCGGGCCGCGGCAGCTCGACGGCGTGCGCGAGTTCGCCCGCCGGGTCGCTCCGCAGATCGGCGCCGATCCGGAGATTCGCATCGACCTGCTCGCCGATGCCGCTGCGGCCCAGAGCTGACGGCCGCCAGGCTCCGGAGCGATATACACGGACCCGGCCGCGTAGGCTGGACGCAGGATTGAACCGGGAAGGTCGGTAACAGATGGTTTCGCTCGGCACCCAGCTGCAGGACGCCCTCGACCGCGCCGCCGACGGCGGGCGGATCTCCGAGGAGGAGGCCCTCGAGCTGTACCGGCACGCCCCGCTGCACGCGCTCGGCCGAGCCGCCGACGCCGCCCGCCGCAAGCGTTTCGCCGACACCGCGGACATCGCGACGTACATCATCGAGCGGAACATCAACTACACCAACGTCTGCGTGACCGCCTGCAAGTTCTGCGCGTTCTACGCCCCGCCCAAGTCCGAGAAGGGCTGGTCCCGGGACCTCGACGAGATCCTGCGCCGCTGCGCCGAGACCGTCGCGCTCGGCGGCACCCAGATCATGTTCCAGGGCGGCCACCACCCCGACTACGGCGTCGAGTACTACGAGACCGCGTTCCGCGCGATCAAGGCCGAGTACCCGCAGCTGGTCATCCACTCCCTCGGCGCCTCCGAGGTCCAGCACATGGCCAAGGTGTCGTCCGTCCCGATCGAGGAGGCGATCAGCCGGCTGAAGGCGGCCGGGCTCGACTCCTTCGCCGGCGCGGGCGCCGAGCTGCTGCCCGAGCGGCCGCGCACCGCGATCGCCCCGCTCAAGGAGTCCGGCGAGCGCTGGCTGGAGATCATGGAGACCGCGCACCGCCTCGGCCTCGAATCCACCTCCACCATGCTCATGGGCACCGGGGAGACCAACGCGGAGCGGATCCGGCACATCGCCATGATCCGCGAGGTGCAGGACCGCACCGGCGGCTTCCGCGCCTTCATCCCGTACACCTATCAGCCGGAGAACAACCACCTGAAGGGCCGCACCCAGGCCACCACGCTCGAGTACATCCGGATGATCGCGATCGCCCGGCTGTTCCTGCACAACGTCGCGCACATCCAGGGCTCCTGGCTGACCGTTGGCAAGGAGGCCGGGCAGCTGACCCTGCACTACGGCGCGGACGACCTGGGTTCGGTGATGCTCGAGGAGAACGTCGTCTCCTCGGCCGGCGCGCGGCACCGCTCCAACCGCATGGAGCTGATTCACCTCATCCGCACCGCCGGACGCATCCCCGCGCAGCGCGACACCCTCTACAACCACCTGGTGGTGCACGCCGATCCGGCCAACGACCCGGTCGACGACCAAGTGCGCTCACACATCGCCTCCACCGCGCTGCCGCTGGTCGAGGTCGGCTGACCGGCCGCGACCGGCACGCAGCGCCCTGCGACGCACGGGCGGCAGCCCGGCCTCCGATCACTGTCGGTGACCGGTCGGGCCCGCCCGCCGATTGCTGGTCGCGTGGAGTTCCCCCGCCGTTCACGAACCCGCGACCGAGTCGCTGGGGGCGCGCACTATCAATCTCCTTCGGAGGCTGACATCAGGTCGGCCTAATCTTGGGAGCTTTGATGTCTCGCGCATTCGGCCGTACGCGCACCCTGCGTATCACCGGCTTGGCCAGTGCCGCCGTGCTCGTCTCCGGCGCCGTCCTGGCCCCCGGTGCCGCCTCGGCACACACCCAGACCCGTGACGCGCACCACGTGCTCGTCATCTCCGTCGACGGACTTCACCAGTCCGACCTGGCCTGGTACATCAAGCAGCACCCGCACTCGGCCATGGCGCGGCTCGTGGACGGCGGCATCGACTACACGAACGCGCAGACCACCAACCCTTCCGACTCCTTCCCCGGCATGATCGCGCAGTTCACCGGCGCGACCGCGGGCGAGAGCGGCGTCTACTACGACGACACCTACAACCACGCGCTGCTGCCCGCCGGCACCACGGACTGCAGGGGCGCCACGCCCGGAGCCGAGGTCGCGTGGACCGAGGCCGCCGACAAGAACCTCAATGCGCTCGACGGCGGCGAGGGCCTGTCCGGCCTGCCCGGCTCGATCCTGAAGATGACCGGCGACCCGGCGACCGTGCTCGACCCGAAGAACCTGCCGGTCGACCCGGCCACCTGCAAGCCGGTCTACCCGAGCCAGTACCTGCGCGTGAACACGGTGTTCGACGTGGCCAAACAGGCCGGGCTGCGTACCGCATGGTCGGACAAGCACCCCGCGTACTCGATCCTCGAAGGCAAGTCGGGCGACTCGATCGACGACCTGTTCACCCCGGAGATCAACTCCGACTCCTCGGTCGCGGGCTTCCCGACCGGCAGCGACTGGACCACGGACAACGCCGCGACGCGCGTCTACGACGGCTACAAGGTCCAGGCCGTGCTCAACGAGATCGACGGCTACGACCACTCCCGCACCCAGAAGGCCGGCGTCCCGGCGATCTTCGGCATGAACTTCCAGACCGTCTCCACCGGGCAGAAGCTGCCGAAGTCGGACGGCCTGGCCGGCGGCTACCTCGCCGACGGCGTCACCCCCGGCCCGCTGCTCTCCTCCTCCCTCGACTGGGTCGACGGGCAGCTCGGCCGGTTCCTGACCGAGCTGAAGAAGCAGCACCTGGACAAGACGACCACGGTCATCCTGTCCGCCAAGCACGGCCAGTCCCCGACCAAGCCGTCCGACCTGACCCGGATCGACGACGGCCCGATGGTGGACGCGGTCAACGCGGCCTGGGCCAAGCTGCACCCGTCCGCCAAGGCCCCGCTGGTCGCGTTCACCGTGGACGACGACGCGATGCTGTGGTGGCTGAGCGACCGCTCGCAGGCCGCCGCGGACTTCGCGAAGAACTACCTGCTGGGTCTTTCCGGCACCGGCAACGACATCAACGGCAACCCGAAGGCGTTCACCTCGGCGGGCCTGAAGGCCGTGTACGCGGGGCAGGCCGCGGCGAGCTACTTCGGCGTGGCGCACAGCGACCCGCGGGTGCCGGACCTGGTCGGCGTCGCGAAGGTCGGCACGGTGTACACCGGCGGCAAGAAGAAGATCGCCGAGCACGGCGGCGCGAACCCGGCGGACCGCGACGTGCCGATCGTCGTCTCCGGCGCGGGCGTGCACACCGACGGCTGCCACTTCGACGCCGCTCCGGTGTTCACCACGCAGATCGCGCCGACCATCCTGGAACTGCTCGGCCTCGACCAGTGGAAGCTGCAGACCGTCCGCGAGGACCACGTCACCGACCTGCCGCGCATCTGACGGGTTCCCAGGTGGATCTGACGGGTTCCCAGACGCGGCAGGGGCTCCCGACCGCCGCGAGTTAAATCCGATGATCTGACTTATTAGGCCATGCGGTCCGCCCTGCCCGACACTCCGGGCGGGGCGGCCGCTTCGTCTTCAGGCCCTGTTACCGTCCGAAGTGATCCTTCGGCGACGATGGGGGTATCCGTGCAGTTCAGGGACGGGTTACGGCAGCTCGCTCGGTACACCGCCAGGCTCCTTTTCAAGCGGAGCACCGCGGCTCTGGCCCTGCTGGTCGGGCTCCTGGCCGCCGCACTGACCGCGGCCACTCCCCACGCGGAGACCACCCGCGTCGCCGCGGTCAGCAGCGCGGTGAACGGGCCGCTTCACGAAAAGACCGTCAGCTATCTCGGGCGCGCTTTCCCGGTCCCGTACTCTTGGCAGGTCATCGACCTGACCGCGCACCCGACCACCTGCGTGCGCTTCGACATGCACGCGGTCTATCTGGGCCACCCCGGCGCCGACGAGGACTGCCCGGCGCGCGGCGTCGGACGACACACCGGCGCGCTGCTGATCGAACCCCAGCTGGCCCGCGCGAACACAGCCGTCGCCATCGCGCTCGACCACCGGATCGCCGGCGAGATCGACGTGACCGCACCCGGCCTGACCGTCACCGCCAGCTACAGCGACGATGACCGCTCCACCGTGGTGAACGCGATCACCGCCGCCGGATTGTCGCAGCCCGCCGCGCCCCCACCGTCCACCACGCAGTCGAGCACGGTGACTCCGATGCATGACTCCGCTCCGGTGGAGGTCGTCCGCGGCACCAGCCAGGTCACCGGCATCGGCTTCGACACCTGCGCCGCACCCAGCGCCGGCCAGATGCAGGCATGGGGCGCCTCGCCGTACAACACGGTCGGCATTTACATCGGCGGCTCCGAGCGCGCCTGCGCCCAGAAGAACCTGACCGCCGGCTGGATCAGCGCGCAGGCGCAGGCAGGCTGGCACTTCATGCCGTTCTACGTGGGCTGGCAGGCCGCATGGGACTCACTCACCCGCACCGCGCCCGCGGTCCTCGGCAAGCAGAGTGCTGACGACGCGGCAGTGCAGGCAGGCAGCCTCGGGATCGGCCCCGGCGCGCTGATCTACTACGACATGGAGTCCTACGACAACACCTCGCCGCAGAGCGCGGCCGCGCTCGCCTTCGAGTCCGCGTGGACCTCCGAGCTGCACGCGAAAGGCTACCGGTCGGCGATTTACAGCAGCGCGAGCACCGGCATCGCCGACCTCGTCTCGCACCGCGGAAAGCTCGTCGAGCCGGACGCCGTCGACATCGCGCAGTGGAACGGCGTCGCCGACGCGGACCTCGGGGCGACCCCTCCCGGCACCTGGCAGGTCGCGCGGGCGCATCAATACCTCGGCGGCGTGGACGTCTCGTTCGGCGGCGCGAAGATGAACGTCGACGACGACTACCTGTCCATCAACCTGACCGTGCCTCCGGGCCCGCCTTCGCCCTCCGCGAGCCCGTCCACACCGCCGCGGCCCACCGCGCCCGCGAGCGCGCCCGCGTCCTTGAAGCCGACCGTGCCACTCCCGAACAGCCCGTCGTCCGGTCCGCTGCCCGTGCCCTTGTTCAGTCCTCCGGCGCCGATCGCCCCCGCCCCCGCTCCCTCCTTGAGCGCCCCTTTCGCTCCCGCCGCAGCGGCCAAGACCTGACAACTCCGGCCCGGTCATATCGGCATCCAATAGGCTCGACGCATGCTGACCCTGCACAGTGCGCCCATCGTCCTTCCCGCCGTCTCCGAACCGATCGGGGACGGCGCTGTGCTGGTGGACGGCGACCGGATCGCGGCCGTCGGTCCCCGCGAGCGGCTGGCCGCCGAGCATCCGGGCGTGCGGGAACGCGCCTGGTCCGGCGTGCTGACCCCTGGACTCGTCAACGCGCACGCGCACCTTCAGTACACCGACTTCGAGGAACTCAACGCGCTCGGCGAGCCGTTCCCGGTCTGGCTCGGCCACATGGTCGCCAAGCGGGCCACCTTCACCGACCCGATGTGGCAGGAATCCGCGCGGCGCGGCCTGCACCTGATGTTCGGCACCGGCACCACCGCCGCGGCCGACATCGTGACCGAACCCGCGGTCCTCGCGCCCACCGCACGGGCCGCCATCGCGGGGATCTCGTACCTTGAGGCCGTCTTCGAGGACGCGCAGAGCTGGTCGGACTCCGGCCGCGCACGCATGCTGGCCGCGCTCGACGGCGCCCCGGCCGGCCGCACCGTCGGTCTTTCCCCGCACACGCCGTACACGATCTCGACCTCGGTGTTCGTGGACTGCCTCGCCATCGCCCGCGAACGCGGCCTGCGGACGCACACGCACGTCGCCGAGTCCCCGGCCGAGACGCAGTACGTGGCCGACGGCAGCGGCCCGTTCGCCGCCGACATGGTTCGCTTCGGCAAGGCGATGGAGCTGATCCGCGACGGCGGCAGCGGCCTGAGCCCGGTCGGCTATCTCGACAAGATCGGCGCCCTCGGACCCGACGTGCACGCCGCGCACTGCGTGCACTGTGACAGCGGCGACCGGGAAGTGCTGCGTGCCCGTGGGGTTTACGCAGCGCTCTGTGTCCGCTCGAACCGGATCCTGCAGGCCGGCGAACCACCGATCGCCGACTACCTCAGCGAAGGCTCGCCGTTCGCGATCGGTACCGACTCGCTGGCCTCAAGCCCCAGCCTCGACCTGCTGGAAGAGGCCGCCACCCTGCGCGACCTGGCACTCGTGCAGGGCTACTGCGAGGCGGATCTCGACCGGCGGATCGTGGAGGCGGCCACGCTCGGCGGCGCGGCCGCGATGGGCCTGACCGACATCGGACGGATCGAGGAGGGCGCGCGAGCAGACCTCGCGGTCTTCGAGGTACCCGCCCTCGAAGCGCTCACCGCGGCCGACCCGACCGAGGTCTACTCCGCGCTGCTCGACGCGGCCGCCGCGAAGACGCACCGCTGCGTCGCGACCATCCTCGGCGGCACGATCGTCCACCGCGCCTAAGCCCGCAGTGCGGTAACAGGCGACCCGGCGAAACCGGTGCTGCGTGTAGCTGACGTCACATCAGGCACACACCACCTTGCTGCACGTAGCGCTTACGCGTAGCCCCGGTGTAGGGCAACGATGCCGCCGGTCAGGTTCCGCCACGCGACCCGCGACCAGCCGGAGGCGCGGATAAGGGTCGCGAGACCCTTCTGGTCCGGCCATGCCCGAATCGAGTCGGCGAGGTAGACGTATGCCTCCGGGTTCGATGCGATCCGCTCTGCGATGGACGGCAGTGCCCGCATCAGGTACTCGATGTATACCGTGCGGAACGGCCCGTTCGTCGGGTGTGAGAACTCGCACACCACGAGCCGGCCACCAGGCTTCGTTACCCGCCGCAGCTCGCGCAGCGCCGCCGTCGTGTCCGAGACGTTGCGCAGCCCGAAAGAGATCGTCACCGCGTCGAAGGCGCCGTCGCGAAACGGCAGCCGCAGCGCGTCCCCGGCGGCGAAGTCGAGTTCGGGGTTGCGCGACCGGCCGACGCCCAGCATGCCCAGCGAGAAGTCGCAGGCCACCACGGATGCCCCGGCCTGCTGGAACGGCACCGAGGAGGTGCCGGTCCCGGCCGCCAGATCCAGGATCCGCTCGCCGGGACGCGCATCGACCGCCGTTGCCACCGCTCGCCGCCATGCGCGCGTCTGACCCATCGACAGCACGTCGTTCGTCAGGTCGTACCGGGCCGCCACGCCGTCGAACATCGCGGCGACTTCGTGCGGTTCCTTGTCCAGGGAGGCTCTGCTCATGGACCTATCCTGGCACCTTCGAAAGAAAGTAGGACGCAGGCGGTGTCTCTCACCCATCGGTCTCCCGGCGCTCCGCATCGGCGCTTCGCGCTGCGCAGGACCAGGCCGCTCGCTGCGCTGGCCGTCACGGTCGGCATCGGCCTCGCGAGCTCGGGACTGGCCGCGTGCAGCGGCTCGAGTTCGCATCCCGCCGCAGGTAACGCGGCCGCGGGCACCGCTTCGTCAGTCGCCTCTCCGTCACCGAGCCTGAGCGATATCGCCGCAGAGAACGCCAAGCCCGGCACGACCGCGTGGTCGATCGGCGACTCCGCCGTCGGCCCGCAGAACGCCATCCAGGGCTACACCGATCAGGCGTCCGTCACGCCCGGTCAACCCTTCAAGCTATTCGTTTCCACGACCGCACCCGCATTCACCGCGACCGCGTACCGCATCGGTTACTACGGTGGCACCAACGGACGCGAGGTATGGCAGTCCCCGAGCACGCCCGGGAAGAACCAGACCGCACAGACGATCACGCCCTCCACACACACCGTCGAGTGCCTGTGGTCGCCGTCGATGACCGTATCCACGCAGTCCTGGCCTGCCGGCGACTACCTGATCAAGCTCGTCGCGTCCAACGGCAAGGGACAGCGGTACGTACCCATCACCCTGCGATCCACGGACACGACCGGAAAGATCGTCCTCGTCGCGGGCGTCACGACCTGGCAGGCGTACAACGCGTGGGGCGGCTACTCGCTGTACCACGGTCCCAGCGGAGGCCCTAACGACCGGGCGCGCGCCGTCTCGTTCGACCGGCCCTACCTCGATCCCGACGAGGAGGCCGGCGACGGACTGTTCTTCCCCTTCGACCAGGGCCTGGTGTCCTTCGCCGAGCAGCACGACCTGCCGGTCGCCTACGAGACCGACGTGCAGCTCGAGACCGATCCCGCGCTGTTCACCCACGCCGCCGGGATCGTCTCGGACGGACACGACGAGTACTACTCGGCCACCATGCGACAGACCCTCACCGCGGCCCGTGACGCCGGCGCGAACCTCGCCTTCCTCGGCGCGAACGCGATCTTCCGGCACATCCGCTGGGGCTCGACCCAGCTCGGCGCCGATCGTCTGATCATCTGCTACAAGGACGCCGCCTCCGATCCGATGTACGCCACGGACAAGACCCAGACGACGCAGGACTGGCGCGACGCTCCGGATCCGCGCCCGGAGAACGTGCTGACCGGCGCGTACTACCAGTGCAACCCGGTGGACGCGCCGTACGTGGTCTACGACCCGACGAACTGGATCTTCGCCGGAACCGGAGCGACGAAGGGCGAGAAGTTCCCGGGACTGGTCGGCCCCGAATACGACCGCGTCGTCGACATCCCCACCACGCCGCACCCCATCGAAGTGCTCAGCC
>NZ_DASRGV010000149.1:0-20014 GCF_035650855.1 Actinocrinis sp.
CTCGCAGGCGGTGACGCTGCCGACCGGCTGCTCGAACTACAACTTCAGCTTCTACTTGCACATCGACACGGCCGAGACCAGCACCACCACCGCCTACGACACGCTCAAGGTCCAGGTACTCAACAGCTCCGGCACCGTGCTGGCGACCCTGGCCACCTACTCCAACCTCAACCACAACACCGGCTACACGCAGCACAGCTTCAGCCTCGCCCCGTACGCCGGACAGAAGGTCACGCTGAAATTCACCGGCGCCGAGGACTTCGAGTATCAGACCTCGTTCGTCGTCGACGACACCGCGGTGAATGTGAGCTGACCTGCGCGACCGGCCGCTAGAGCACTCGGGCCGGGCACCGCTGCGGCCGGTCGGGCATCACTGCCCGACCGGCCGCGTCGCGTCGACGGTAACGGCTGCGGGGGCTCGCGCCCCTCTTCTCATATGTTCCCCAACCGGTGGTCGGCAGCCGATAGCGGGCGCTACTTCGCGCCCGCTTCCACGCTCCTGCCCGCCGAAGCCCCGGCGATTTCGAGCGATGTTCGTCCGGCAGGCCGCAAACCGGTGAGTGTTCGGTATGGTGTGTGGCCGGATTCGGGCGGCCCTGCACGGCGCCGCGTGTACTGCAAGTGGTCGGACGGTGACGTGAGCGGTGTCGGTGGTTTGTCGGCCGCCGATTTGGACGCCGCGCTGGACCAGGCGCGGCGCGGTGACGAGCGCGCCTTTGCCGAGCTGTGGGTCTCGCTCAACCCGCTGATCCTGCGCTACCTGCGGGTGCTGGTCGGCCAGGCCGCCGAGGACGTGGCTTCCGAGACGTGGCTGCACGCGGCCCGCGACGTGCGTGACTTCCGCGGCGATGCGGCCGGGTTCCGGGTCTGGCTGTTCCGGGTGGCGCGGCACCGGGGTCTGGACGAGTTGCGGCGCGCAGGGCGCCGTCCTGAGGATCCGGCCGGGCTGCCCGGCATCGGCACGGACTCGGCCCGCGAACACGCCGCGCCGGACGACACCGCCGCCGCAGCGCTTGAGCGGCTCTCCACGGAGCAAGCGCTGCGCTTGATCTCCCGGCTGCCGAAGAACCAGGGCGAAGCCGTCATGCTGCGGGTGATCATCGGACTGGACGCGAAACAGACGGCGCAGGTGTTGGGCAAGCGCTCCGGTGCGGTGCGGATCGCGGCGATGCGGGGGCTGCGCGGCCTGTCCGGCTTCCTGAGTGAAGCCGCGGCGTTGACCGAGGCTGACGGGCGATCCGTCGACCCGGGCGCCGCCGCACGGCCCACCGGATGGGTCGACGAGGTGACCCCATGATCGACAACGGCGGATACCACGACGGGCCGACCGAGGCCGCGCAGTCGGGGCGCGGCGCGGCGCGGCGCATCGGCTGGTCCGAGGCGAACCGGCTGATTGACGGAAGGCGGGGCGGACCGGGCGCGGCCGACCTGGACACGCTGCTCGCGGTCGCCTCGGCGCCCGCGTCGGAGGCGACTCTGGATCCGGCGCAGCTGGAACCGGTGCTCATGGCCTTTCGGCGGGCCGGCATCGGGGCCGGCCCGGCGCCGCAGCCCCAGCCGCGACGCGCGGTCAGGCAACGATCACCCCGGGTGGCTCTGGTCAAGTGCGCGGCGGTGTTGATGGTGGTCGGCGGCAGCGGCGTGGCCGCTGCGACCGCCGGGGTGCTTCCTGCCTCGGTACAGCGGATCGCGCACGACTATCTCGGCGGCGTCGGCATCCCCGCGCCGGCCGCGTCCGCAACCGCCGGCTCGGCTCCGTCCGGAACGCCGAGCCCTTCCGGCTCGCCGTCTCCGAGCGCGGGCAGCGGCCAGCAGGCGGCCGACACGGCGCAACTGATGCCGCTGTGCCAGACGGTCGCCGCGAACCCGCAGGACTGGCGCTCCGTACTCGACCCGGCGGATCAGGCGGCGCTGGTGGCCGCGGCGGGTGCACCCGGTCACGTGGAGCAGTACTGCGCCACGCTGCTCGCGACGGCCGGCAGCAGCGCGAGCAGTGGAAACCAGGGCGTCACGCCCTCGCCCGCGCAGCCCACGGAACCGTCGTCGAAGGCGACTCCCGCGGCGAGCGCGACGCACGGCAACTCCCACGCGAGCCACTCGCCATCGCCGAACCCGCACAGCACCGGGCACTGATTTCTCGGATCGGGCACTGCGTTCTCGGATCGGGCACTGATTTCGGGCATCGCGCCGACCATGCACAGTCCAGGCGTTTTGCAAGCGGAGTAACACATCACGCGGCCGCGGCGCCTATCCGCGTCGAGACGACAGCGCGTGCCTCTCCCCCCAGCCACGCGCGCAGCGTCTCCTGAGGGCCTGCGGCGTCGTGACCCCCCAGTTCCTGGGCGCCGCAGGCCCCGTCAATAGCGGACAGTCTGAGGATCGGTGGCCGGTGGGCGCGACACGGCATAGACACGCGGCGGGCGCCGCTGCACGGCCCGCCGAGCCGCCCTTCCCCAAGCCCCGGCGCACCGAGACCACGCTCGCCCAGGCACCGGTCTCCGAGCCCCGGCTCGCCGCGACCGGGCCTGTCAAGACCCAGCCCGCCGCGACCAGCCCCGCCGAGCCGCCGGTCTTCGTCGACTCCACGGGACGCCGCCGCCTGGTCATCCGCCGCGTCGCGTTCGGATTGTTGGTCGGCGCCTGCGCGTACGGCGTGCTGGTGGTCGTCAGCATCCTCGGCGGCCCGGTGCCGCCGAACGCGCTCCTGCCGCTGCCCGGCGGCCAGCACGGCCCGGTCTCCGCGGGCAAGGTGACCGCAACCCCGCGAACGGCCGCAACCTCCTCCGCCACCGCGCCACGCGCGGGCACCGGCGCGGCCCCCGGTGCCGGCACCACGACCGCAGCCGCCCGCGCCGCCGCCTCCCCGACCGCCGCGCCTGCCGCCTCGCTCTCGCCCTCGCCGACGGCCAGCCGGCACCAACCGCCCGGCCTGGTCGGCAAATCCGCCTCTCCCGGCGCGTCCGGACACGGCCACTGATGGCCGGTAAACACTGATGGCCGGCAGACGCCGCGCGGCGCGTGCCGTGCCGCCCCGCGCCCACTGGTTCCTGTTCGCGGTGTCCCTCGTCCTGATGGCCGGAATCCTGGTCACCTACGGCCTGGTGCACCACGAGGTCGGCGCGGAGGGATCTGGCGGCCCGCACGCGGCCGACGGCGCCGGACAGGTACCGTCGGCGGTCGCGAACGGCGGCCCCGTCATCGACACGCGCGGCGGGGCTCAGCGCTCGTATTCGATCCCGGCCGGGCACGTCGCGCTGTCCTTCGACGACGGGCCGGATCCGGAGTGGACCCCGAAGATCCTGGCCGTGCTGCGGCGCTACCAGGTGCCCGGGACCTTCTTCGTCGTCGGCGGGCGCGTGGCGCAGAACCCGGGCCTGGTGCGCGCCGAGGTGGCCGCAGGCGACGAAGTCGGCATCCACACGTTCACGCACACGGATCTGGCCTCGGCGAGCGAATGGCGCCGCTCCTTCGAGTTCTCGCAGACGCAGTCGGTGGTCGCGGGCGCCGCCGGGGTCTCCACGCCGCTGCTGCGCCCGCCCTACTCCTCCGAGCCGGACGCGCTGGACGACTCCGACTGGGCCTCGATCAAGGACGCGGGCGCGCACGGCTACCTGGTCGTGCTGGCGAACCGGGACAGCGAGGACTGGCAGCGCCCGGGCGTCGCGCGGATCGTCGCCAACGTGCTGCCCGCGAGCGGAACTCCCGGGCTGCTGGTGATGATGCACGACTCAGGCGGCGACCGCTCGCAGACCGTCGCCGCGCTCAACGTCCTGATTCCCATGCTGCAGGGACGCGGATACACCTTCACCACCGTCACCGGGGCGATCGGCGCGCCCACCGCCGTGGTGCCGGCCGCGGCGGCTCAGCAGTGGCGCGGCCGGCTGCTGATCTGGGCGGTGCGCGGATCCGACGTGGTGGTCGGCGCGCTGGGCTGGACCATCCTGGCCGCCGGCGGACTCAGTGTGCTGCGACTGCTTCTGCTGCTGGCCACGGCGCACCGGCACGCGCGCCGCCGACGCAAGCCCTGGGGCCCGCCGGTACACGAACCGGTGTCCGTGATCGTCCCGGCCTACAACGAAGAAGCCGGAATCGAGGCGACACTGCTCTCCCTGTTCAACTGCAAGTACCCGATGGAGATCATCGTCGTCGACGACGGCTCGACCGACGGCACCGCGGCCGTGGTCGAACGCTTCCGCGGCATGGGCGTGCGGTTGATCCGGCAGCCCAACGCCGGAAAACCGGCCGCACTCAACACCGGGATCGCGCACGCTCGCGGCCGCATCCTGGTGCTGCTCGACGGCGACACCGTGTTCCAGCCGGACGCGATACACCATCTCGTGCAGCCGTTCAGCGATCCGGACATCGGAGCGGTAAGCGGCAACGCGAAGGTGGGCAACCGGACCGGGCTGCTCGGCCGCTGGCAGCACATCGAGTACGTGGTCGGATTCAACCTGGACCGCCGGTTCTACGACCTGGCCGGGTGCATGCCGACGGTGCCCGGCGCGATCGGGGCGTTCCGCCGCGAGGCGCTGCTCGACGTCGGCGGGGTCAGCGACCAGACCCTGGCCGAGGACACCGATCTGACCATGGCGCTGCTGCGCGCGGGCTGGCGGGTGGTCTACGAGGAGAAGGCGATCGCGTGGACCGAGGCCCCGGCCAGCCTCGGCCAGCTGTGGCGGCAGCGCTACCGCTGGTCCTACGGCACGATGCAGGCGATGTGGAAGCACCGGCGCAGCATGGTGCAGTCCGGCGGCTCGGGGCGGCTCGGCCGCCGCGGGATCCCCTATCTGCTGCTCTTTCAGATCCTGCTGCCGCTACTGGCCCCGCTGGTCGACGTCTTCGCCTGCTATGGGCTTATCTTCGGGGACGTGGCACGCATGACGGCGGTGTGGCTGGGGTTCCTGGCGATGCAGCTCGTGGCGTCGTGGTACGCGTTCGCGCTCGATCGTGAGCGGCGCGGCGCGCTGTGGACGTTGCCGTTGCAGCAGTTCGTCTACCGGCAGCTGATGTATCTGGTGCTGATCCAGTCGGTCGTCACGGCCCTGCTCGGGACGCGCCTGCGCTGGCAGCGGATGGAGCGCCGCGGCCTGGCGACCGCACTCGACGGCGAACGCGGGCGGGCCTGAACGGCTAACCGGTAAAACATTGTGCCGGGCTCCCGCTCCTTATGGGCCGCCCGCTTCGCTGAAGGTGCCCGAGCCCCGGCCGCGCAGCCGGATCCTCGCCGTGGCGACCCACCCGCCGCGGCGAGGATCCGACCCCTGGGCGGCGGGCCGAGGTTCGTGGTCCGTGGCACGAACGCGCTCAGCCCAGCCGCCCACCCGCGCCGACAAAGGGATTCGGCGCGGGCACGGGCTCGCGTGGTGCGCTGCCTTCTCAACCACAGACGACTGCGCAGCCGGTTGTATCCAAGAGGCGAATTGCGGCGCCCCGCCGTTACGCTCGCCTCGCCCGAACGGATCTCGCGGTACTCAGGCGGGTCGATCACGTGCGCGGATCAGGGATTTCACAGCAGCACGGAGCACGTCCCCGACGGACTGCCATTGTTACGAATTGGCGAACAATCGCCACTTGTCTTGTTCATGTTCAAGCGCAGGGCTAGCGTCTGCGCCGCCCACAGCCCCAAACCGAGGCGTGTGGCAACCCACTTCGATCAAGCCGCTTCGGCGTGCCCACTCGGCCGCGTCGAACGGCGTCACGCACGGCCCCCGCTACCCACATAGGAGGCAGTACGTTGCGCATCACCCAGCGCAGGAAAGGCGCCACCCGCGCCGTTCTCTGCATAGCCGGATCGACCGCGCTCGCGGGCACCGGCTTCGCCTTCGCCGCCCAGGCCAACGCTCAGACCACGAACTCCGCCGTTTCGTGGACCCGAGCCTGTGCCCTCAGCACCACGCCCGGCCAGATGGCGTGCAACGCCCTGCACGTCACAAGCACCATCGAGCACGTACACGCCAAGGGCGTTACGCCGAACGCCACCCCGTCCGGCTACGGACCCAGCGACCTGTACAGCGCCTACAACCTGCCCTCGGGCGGGGGCGCCGGCCAGACCGTCGCGATCGTCGACGCGTACGACGACCCCAACGCCGAATCCGACATGGGCGTCTACCGCTCCCAGTACGGCCTGCCGGCCTGCACCACCGCCAACGGCTGCTTCAAGAAGGTCAGCGAGACCGGCGGCACCAGCTACCCGCGCAAGAGCACCAGCTGGTCCGGGGAGATCTCGCTGGACCTCGACATGGTCTCCGCGATCGCCCCGAACGCGCACATCATCCTGGTCGAGGCCAAGTCCGCGAGCATGACGGACCTGGGCACCAGCGTGAACACCGCGATCAGCCTCGGCGCGAAGTTCGTCTCCAACAGCTACGGCGGCTCGGAGTCCTCCTCCGACTCGACCTACGACTCGAGCTACTTCAACCACCCGGGCGTCGCGATCACCGTCAGCTCCGGCGACGGCGGCTACGGCGTCGAGTACCCGGCGGCCTCGAAGTACGTCACCGCGGTCGGCGGCACCTCGCTGAGCAAGGCCTCGAACACCCGCGGCTGGACCGAGTCGGTGTGGTCGACCAGCAGCACCGAGGGCGCCGGTTCCGGCTGCTCCAAGTACGACGCGAAGCCGACCTGGCAGACGGACTCCGGGTGCGCCGACCGCACCGTGGCCGACGTCTCCGCGGTGGCGGACCCGGCCACCGGCGTCGCGGTGTACCAGACCTACGGCGGCACCGGCTGGACCGTGTACGGCGGCACCAGCGTGGCCTCCCCGCTGATCGCGGCCGTGTACGCGGACGCGGGCACGCCCGGCAGCAGCACCTACCCGGCCGGTGACATCTACAGCCACACCGGCTCGCTCTACGACGTGACCTCCGGCTCGACCGCGTCCTGCTCGCCCGCCTACCTGTGCACCGCAGAGGTCGGATACGACGGACCGACCGGCTGGGGCACGCCGAACGGACTGACCGCCTTCGCGGGCTGACAGTCCTTCCCTCCGATCGCACGCGGCCGGTTGCGGGACCAGGGACCCGCGACCGGCTGCGGTGCGTTCAGCGGCCGTTGCCGATCCGTTATCGAGCGGCCGCTTGACGGACCCGTGTGGTCTAGTCCACTTTGGGTTTCGGTGCCGCCGCGCAGCCGAAGGGCTCGCGGCACCGCTGTACAGCTGGCGAAACGGCGTTCGGCGCACGCCCATCCCGGCCCTGGCACGCCCAGGGAGAGGGAGTGGGTCACGTGACTGCACGCTTTCCTCCCTCGGATGACGCCCTGCCGGGCCCACACCCGGTCGTGCGGCACGGTCCTGACACGCAGCCCACCACGTGTCGGCTCCGCACCGGACGACGACCACACCGAGGGAAGACGACATGAAAGCTCTGCCCCCGCGCGGCAAGCCGCGCTGGATCGCGGCCGGATCCGCGGCCCTCCTGGCGACCACCGGCCTGGTGCTGACCACGGTGATCGCCGCCTCGCCGGCCAGCGCCGCCGTCGTGCAGGTCGCGCCGTACGTCGACATGTCCAACAACCAGGAGCCGATGCTCAACGCCGCGGCGACTCAGGCCGGGCTGCACAACTACACGGCCGCCTTCGTCATCGGCTCGGGCTGCACCCCGATCTGGGGCGACACCCTGCCGGTCACCAATGACCCGGCCATGGACCAGGAGATCGCCACCGCGCGCTCGGCCGGCGCGACGCCGATCGTGTCCTTCGGGGGCGCGGGCGGCAGCGAGCTGGCGCTCACCTGCACCACGGCCTCGAGCCTGCAGGCCGCCTACCAGTCCGTGATCAACCACCTCGGGGTCAACCACATCGACTTCGACATCGAGGGCGCGACGCTGGACTACACCTCGAACAACAACGTGCGCTTCCAAGCCATCAAGGGGCTGGAGTCCGCGAACCCGGGCCTGGTGGTCTCTGCAACCCTGCCGGTGCTGCCCAGCGGCCTGGCCGCCGACGGCGTCGCGTTCCTCAACCTGGCCAAGCAGGACGGCGCCCGCATCGACGTGATCAACGTGATGGCGATGGACTACGGGTCCTCCTTCACCGGCGACATGGGCCAGGAGGCGATCCAGGCCGCGCAGAGCACGCTGAGCCAGGCCCGCGCGGACTGGCCCGGCGACACCTACGCCAACATCGGGGTCACCCCGATGATCGGCCAGAACGACAACTCGGCCGAGGTGTTCTCGGAGGCGAACGCGCAGACCCTGGTCAGCTGGGCCAGCAGCAACGGCCTCGGCCGGCTGGCGTTCTGGTCGGTGGACCGCGACCAGCCCTGCGGCGGCTCGGCCAACGGGCTGCCTTCGTGCTCCGAGATCAGCCAGAGCAAGCTGGACTTCACCAAGATCTTCCTCGGCGGGGGCGGCAACGGTGGCGGTGGCGGTCCGTCGCCGAGCGCGAGCCCGTCACACTCGCCCTCCCCGTCGCCTTCGCCCACTGGTGGCAGCGGCGGCGGCAGCTGCTACCCGGCGTGGAACGCGAACACCTCTTACGTGCCGAACGACAACGTCTCGTACAACGGCGTCAACTACACGGCGATCTACTGGTCGACCGGCGTGACTCCGGGTTCTGCGATCGCGTGGAACATCTGGAAGTCGGACGGCGCCTGCTGACGGTCGATTGAGACCCCTGGGTGGGCCGCGATCATCACCGCGGCCCACCCGGCCCATTTCACCCGTCGCCCGCGACCAACCCGTCCCACGACCAACGCGGAATGCCGAGACCGGCCGGCACGTCGTCCGGACTCCGGTAACGCTCCATCGTGTTCGTGGTCGCCCACGCGAAGTAGTCGTGCAGCACCTGCCGCAGCCGCGCACCGCCGATCCCGGCGTCATCCAGCGCTTGATCGAAACAAGCGATCGCGCGCAGATCCATCTCCCGATGATCGCCAGGGCCGCTGTGTATCCGCACGACCAGCGTCTCGTTCCCGTACTCGGTCGAGTACGCGGCCGGGCCGCCGAGCGCTTCGCTCCAGTACGCGGCCAGCCGCGCCGTGTGCGCCGGATGGAAGCCGTGGCTGAACGCGTGGCTGACGATCTCGTCCGCCAGGACCCGCGCGTGCCACGCGTCGGCCAGTCGCAGCAGGCCCTCCATGCCACCCGCGGCTTCGTACACCGTCTCCATGCGCCCAGCATCGCACCGCGACTCAGGCCGCGCCTCCGGGGCGAGCCGATCCGGCTTCCCGATCGGGCAGTAAATAGCCGGACACGCTGCGGCGCACAGTGCCGTGCGCTAGTTTCCCTGGCGAGAGCCGGGCGCATCCGGCCGGGAACCGAGGGGGAGCAGGCTCATGCCGACGCTGCGCAATGTCATTTCCACGCTCGACCAGAACGGCCGCGAGGCGATGGGCCCCGGCGTGCTGCTGTTCCACTATCCGGACCCGAACATCCTCAACGGCTCCCTGATCACCGTGGAGTCGAACCACTACTGCGTACTCAAGTCGCGCGGCGCGATCCTGAGCGTGTACGGCACCGGTCAGCACCAGCTGGAGACGCCGGACAAGCCGCTGTTCGGCTCGATCCAGAAGGCCTTCTACGGCGGCCAGTCGCCGTGGCAGTACGAGGCCATCTACGTCAACCGGGCCAAGAGCGTGGTGCGCGCCCGCGGCACGGCGCTGTCCCGGGAGATGGCCGAGCTCAACTACGAGGTCGACTACTACATCCACGTGGAGACCGAGGAGGACGCGGTCAAGCTCGTGCAGCACATGCCGCACGACGGGCACGTGCTGACCGCGGACGCGATCAACGCCTACGCCGGCCCGGTGGTCGAGCAGGCGGTCAACCAGATCGTCCAGCTCACCCCGCTGGAGCAGGTCAACGAGAAGATCACCGACATCGGCGAGCTGGTGCGCACCCACCTGCAGGAGTTCCTCGCCATCTACGGCATCACCCTCAACGACGTCAAGGTGCTGATCTCGCCGCGGGACGAGCGGATGCGCGAGCTGCTGGCGCTGCGCGCCTTCGGCATGACCGAGCAGGAGGCGCTGCGCGCGTACCTGGCGCTCAAGCTGGCCGACCGCGGCCTGCCGACCGCGGTCAACGCGCTGGTCGGCCAGCCGATGCAGATCGCGCTGCTGCCCGCCGGGGTGCTCGGCGACCTGACCCAGGTCGGCTTCGTCAACGGCGCATCCGGACAGCGGTAGCCGACCGCCGAGCCCCGACCGACACGAAATTCAAGCAGCTGGGACAGCGATGACACACGGGGCATTCGAACCCTTAGTCGGAGTCGACCAGTACACCGAGGCGGGCCGGCTGCGCGCGGACGATCTCGCGGTGCGCTCGCGCGCGGCCGAACTTCTCTCCCGCGCGGCGCAGACGCTGTCCGCGGCGGCAGCGGAATACCGGCGCACGCAGGTACCGGCGCCGACGCGCGAGCAGCCGTTCCCGCCCCCGGAGTTGCTTGAGCCGGCGGCGGCCGCACGACGCTGCGCCGATCGCTACACCGCAGCCGCCGATCGGGTGCGCAACGCGCCGTTCCCTCCGGACCCGAAGAAGACCTGGAAGAAGTTGCGTACAGTCGGCGCGGCCCGGCTGCTCGAACTGGATCGGAGTCTGGTCAGCCACGCGCAGTACGCCGCCGCCGTGGTCGGCGACGTCTCCCCGGAGCAGCTCAGCGAGTTGTCGGCCCGAGACGCCCTCGACGCACTCAGCGCAGTCACCGCGACGCTCGACGAGCGCACCGGCTATCTCAGCGCTCTGTAACGCGATGTGTTGGTGGTTGTCCAGCTGTCTCGCTCAGCTGGACAACCCCGCAACCGCAATCGATCAGAGCACCCGCTGTCCCTTCCCCAGCGCGACGATCCCGTTCGCGGAGACGTGATACAGCTCCTTGTCACGCCCCGGGTTGACGCCGACCGTGGCGCCCGGCGGCACGACGATGTTCTTGTCCAGCACCGCGCGGCGCACGACCGCGCCACGCCCGATGCGCACGTTGTCGTGCAGGATCGAGCCCTGCACCACCGCGCCCTCCTCGATGATGACGCCGGGCGAGAGCACCGACTGGGTGACCTGCCCGCTGATGATGCAGCCGGGCGCGACCATCGACTCGCCCGCGATGCCGCCGGCCACGAACTTCGCGGGCGGCAGCTGCAGGGTGTGGGTGTAGATCGGCCACTCCCGGTTGTAGAGGTTGAAGACCGGGTGGATCGAGATCAGGTCAGTGTGCGCTTCGTAGTACGCGTCGAGGGTTCCCACATCCCGCCAGTAGCCGTGGTCGCGTTCGGTTTCACCGGGGACGTGGTTCTGGTCGAAGTCGTAGACCTGGACCTGGCCGGCCTCGGTGAGCATCGGCAGGATGCTGCCGCCCATGTCGTGCACCGAGCGGTCGTCGTCCGCGTCCCGGTCGAGCGCGTCGAGCAGCACCTTTGTCGTGAACACGTAGTTGCCCATCGAGGCGTACACGCGCTCCGGGTCGTCCGGCAGCCCCGGCGGATCGGCGGGCTTCTCGAGGAAGCGCTCGACCCGCACGCCGTCCGAGGCCGGGGTGATGATGCCGAACGAGGGCGCCTCGACGCGCGGGATGCGGATGCCCGCGACGGTCGCGCCCGCGCCGCCCTCGATGTGCTGTTGCAGCATCTGGCGCGCGTCCATGCGGTACACGTGGTCGGCGCCGAACACCACGATGTAGTCAGGGTGCTCGTCGTGCACGAGGTTGAGCGACTGGTAGATCGCGTCGGCGCTGCCGAGGAACCAGCGCGGGCCGAGCCGCTGCTGCGCGGGCACCGGCGTGACGTAGTTGCCCAGCAGGTTCGACATCCGCCAGGTGGTGGTGATGTGCCGGTTCAGCGAGTGCGACTTGTACTGCGTCAGCACACAGATGCGCATGATGTCCGCGTTCACGAGGTTGGACAGCACGAAGTCCACCAGCCGGTAGGTGCCGCCGAAGGGCACGGCCGGCTTGGCCCGGTCGGCGGTCAGCGGCATCAGCCGCTTGCCCTCGCCGCCCGCGAGCACGATTCCCAGCACCGAAGGTCCGCCGCGCATCCGCCGCCCCTTTTGCTCCGTTGCCGCTAGTGCAGCAGGTCCGCCTTACTGTTCACTTCCCCAGGATTTCCTCGTACACCGCCACGGTGCGGCGGGCAATGGCATCCCAGCCGAACTCGCGCACCGCGCGCTCGCGCCCGGCCTCGCCCATTCGTGTGGCGGCGTTCCGGTCCGCGATCACGCCGTTGAGCGCCTCGGCGAGCGCCGCTTCGAAGGCGGCCGGGTCCTTCTCGTCGTACGGGACCAGCAGCCCGGTGACCCAGTCCTGCACCACCTCGGGGATGCCGCCGACCGCCGACGCGACCACGGGCGCTCCGCAGGCCATGGCCTCGAGGTTGACGATGCCCAGCGGCTCGTACACCGACGGGCAGGCGAAGACCGCCGCGTGGCTGAGCAGCTGGATCACCTCGGGACGAGGCAGCATCTCGGGGATCCACAGCACCGCGTCGCGGGACTGCCGCAGCTCCTCGACCAGCTCGCGGAACTCCTGGTCGATCGCGGGCGTGTCCGGGGCGCCGGCGCACAGCACGAGCTGCGTTGCCGGATCGAGGGCGCGCGCGGCCCGCAGCAGGTGCGGCACGCCTTTCTGGCGCGTGATCCGCCCGACGAACAGCACGTACGGCCGCTCGGGGTTCACACCGTGCTTCGCGAGCGCGGCCTTGTCGGGATCGGGCCGGTAGAGCGCGGTGTCGATGCCGTTGTGCACGACGTGCACGCGCTGCGGCTCCAGCCCGGGATAGCAGCTCAGGATGTCCGCGCGCATTCCGTTCGAAACGGCGATCACCGCGTCCGCAGCCTCGATGGCGGTGCGCTCGGCCCAGCTGGAGAGCGTGTAGCCGCCGCCGAGTTGCTCGGCCTTCCACGGGCGCAGCGGCTCCAGCGAGTGCGCGGTCATCACGTGCGGGATGCCGTAGAGGAGCTTGGCGATGTGGCCGGCCATATTGGCGTACCAGGTGTGCGAATGCACCAGGTCGCGATCCGCGACGGCCGCCGCCATGGCGAGGTCGACCGACAGGCTGCGCAGCGCCTCGTTGGCCCCGGCCAGCGCCTCGGCCGCGGCGTGCCGCTGGACGCCCGGCTGCGGCTCTGTCGCCTTCTGACTCGCCCAGCAGTGCACGGACACGTCCGCCAGCGCCCGCAGCTCCCTGGCCAGGAACTCCACGTGAACGCCCGCGCCGCCGTACACGTCGGGCGGAAACTCCCTGGTCAGCAGGCCGACTTTCACGAGCGCCTCCTGGCACGTCACCGAGTACGGACGTTCATGTGCTGAACATAGCCCAGTATCAGGGCGTAGGCGAGCACGAGATCGCGAGGCCCGCGCGGGACGCCGGGCCCTGATGGGCGGGCCGCAAACCGACCGCGACGGCGCGGCGCCGGACCGTCACCCCATCGTCAGCAGGTTGTCGACGAGTTCGCGCGGCAAGCCGTGCGTTTCGTGCAGGCTGCGGTAGTCCTCCTCATTCAGACCGCCGCGGCGCAGCCTGCGGGAGACCTCCTGGCGGCCGCGTTCGAGCAGCCCCGAGAAGCGTCGCTCCTCGTCGCGCAGCACGTCGTACACGCGCCCGATGTCACCCGGTTGCCCGAAGCGTCTGAGCGTGTCTTCAACGAGAACCGGCGGTAGGTCCATCACGGTGCGGGAGGGATCGTCGCGCCACAGGGTTGTCAGCGTCCGGCGCACGAGCCGGCGCAGTACATAACCGCGGCCGGTGTTCGAGGGCGACACTCCGTCTCCGATCACGACGACGCTCGACCGCAAGTGGTCGATGACGAGCCGCGATGATCGTTCGTCCAGCGTCCAGAGCCGCGGAATCGTCGTGTTCCAGGGTTCGAACACGTCGCATTCGAACACCGACTCCTTGCCCTGCAGGATCGTGAGCAGCCGCTCCAGCCCGAGACCGGTGTCGATGCTGGTCTGTGGAAGCGGCTCAAGGCTTCCGTCCTCGTGGCGCCGGTAGCGCATCGAGACGTGGTTCCAGACCTCCACCCACCGCGGATCGACGGTCGGCGTGCCGCTCGGCGGTCCGTCGCCGGTCCACACGAAGATCTCGGTATCCGTGCCACAGGGTCCGACCGGGCCGTTGGACCACCAGTTGTCCTCGACGGTCGGCTCGACCGGCACGCCCAGCTCACTCCAGGTCCGCCAGTAGTCGGTGTCCGGGCCGACCTGCTCGTCGCCGCCGAAGACGGTGACGTGCAGCCGACCCGGGTCGATGCCGTAGCCGTCGCGCAGCAGTTCGTAGCCCCAGCGGATGCTCTGGACACCGTCGTAGTCGCCGAGCGACCACGAGCCGAGCATCTGAAACACGGTCAGATGCGTGCGGTCGCCCACCTCGTCGAGGTCTGTGGTGCGCAGGCAGCGCTGTACACCGACTAGGCGTCGGCCCAGCGGATGAGGGCGTCCGAGCAGGTAAGGCGTGAGCGGGTGCATGCCCGAGGTCGTGAAGAGCACCGGATCGCCGGGCTCGGGCACGAGGGTGCTCTCGCCCACGAGGCCGTGACCGCGTTCACGGAAGAAGTCGATGAAGGTGTTGACAGTCTGGCCGGAATCCATGGGAGTGGCCCCTTCGGTTCTTGGCAACCGAAACGGAGCGACGGTGCGCGCAGCGGCTTCGAGGTCAGGGACCTAGAAAGCAGAAAACCCACCGGCGAGCCGATTCCGGTCGCCGGGGAGTAAGGGAGGCTGAGGTCAGGTCAGCCGACGGCAACCGACGAGCTGGTAGCTCGCGCGGCTGCGGCCGAACGGTTGAGCGTGAGGACCTCCATATCACGACCATAAACCGCGCGCGGGCCCCCGGGCACCTGCATTTCCGCTCGGCTCAGGACGGCAGCGCGATCCGAAGGCTGACGGCGCCGCGCAGGTCGAGCCAAGCCGCGTCGGGACCGCGCACCAGCCGCAGGACCACCTGCTCGCAGTCCGGGCAGCGCGCGATGAGGCCGGGCTCCGGTCCGTAGACCCGGAGGCGGGCCACCGGTCCGGTGCTGCCGCAGCCGGAGCAGCGACCCACCGCAGCGGTCACGTCGACCGCGAAGATCTCCGAGAGCGGCCCGGCCAGGGCGTTGCCGTCCTGGTACGTGTCGTCGTCGGAGCGCGCGCTCTGATCGGACGCCGCCTCGTCAAACGCCGCCTCGTCAAACGCCGCGTTATCGAACTCCGCCTTATCGAACTCCGCCATTGTCAGCCTCCGCTCGGACCGAAGCGTTCGGTACGAATCGATGCGGGATCGTGCCCGAGTTCCACGAGCAGGTCGGCGGCGTGCTCCACGAACCCGGTGGGACCGCACACGTAGACGGCGGGGGCGAAATCCGCAGGCCAGCCTGCCGCCGCCGCGTCTTCCGCGGTCAACCGTCCCGGCGGCCGCCGCCAGCCGTCCGGCGCCTTGCGTGTGTAGAGGAACGTCGTATCCAGCCCCGGATCGCTGCGCCGCAGCTCGTCCAGGTACATCCGGTCTTCAGGCGCGCGCACGGAATACAGCAGCCGGAAGGGCACGCGGCTGCCGACGCTGCGCCGGGTGCGGATCATCGCCATCAGCGGGACCACCCCGGAACCGCCGGCCACCAACAGCACCGGTTCGGTCTGCTCGGGCCGCCACACGAACCAGCCACCGACCGGGCCGCGCAGCTCGATCTGGTCGCCGACCGCCAGGTCCTCGGCCAGATACGGCGAGACCTCTCCGTCCGCCACCTGCTGGACCGTCAGCTCGACCCGGTCGCCTCCGGTCTCGGGCGCCGAAGCGATTGAGTAGCTGCGCTGGGTGCTGTATCCGTCCTCGGCGGTCAAGCGCACGTCAACGTGCTGACCGGGCAGGTGGCCCGGCCAGCCGGGGACGGACAGCACGAGGGTGCGCGCCGCGGGAGTCTCCTCCCGGCGCTCGACCAGCGTCGCGGCCTGCCATCGCAGGCGCTGCCCTAGTCGCCCTGGTACCGCTGCTCGCGCCATGGGTCTCCGTACTCGTGATAGCCGACGCTTTCCCAGAACCCGAGCTCATCCTCAAGCAACAGTTGGATTCCGCGCACCCACTTGGCTGACTTCCACAGGTAGAGGTGCGGTACCAGCAGCCTGGCCGGGCCGCCGTGCTCGGGCGCCAGGTCCTCGCCGTCATAGCCGTAGGCGATCCAGGCCTTGCCGTCGAGCAGGTCCTCCAGCGGGAGGTTGGTCGTGTAACCGCCGTAGGAGTGCACGAGGGCGAAGTCGGCGGCCGATTCGACGTCCTCGAGCAGCAGGTCCAGCGAGACGCCCTGCCATTCGGTGTCGAACTTCGACCACTTGGTGACGCAGTGCAGGTCCACGGTCGGCCGCTCGGACGGGAGCGCGGTCAGCTGGGCCCAGTTCCAGGCGTGCCTGACCCCGGCCTCGGTGGTGATCGCGAACTCCCAGCGGTCCTGGCTGATCCGCGGGGTCGGCCCGGCGGAGAGCACCGGGAAGTCATGCGTCTCGTACTGCCCGGGCGGCAGCCTTCCGTCGTCGGAACGCTTCCGTCCGTGGAACCCGCGGGAGACGATCGCCATCCTGCTCAGCCCTCCATGCTCATGCCTCTCCGGAAGCCGCCCAGAGGTTGATGCCTGATTCAACCGCGTGCTTGTCGATGCGGTCCAGTTCCTCGTCGCTGAAGTCCAGCCGGTCCAGCGCGCCGAGGTTGTCGTCGAGCTGCGCCACGCTGCTCGCGCCGAGCAGCACCGAGGTCACCCGCGGGTCGCGCAGCGCCCAGGCCAGCGCCAGCTGCGCCAGCGACTGCCCGCGCTCGGCGGCGATCTCGTTGAGGGCGCGCACGTGCTGCAGGTTGCCCTCGCTCAGCAGCTCGGCGGACAGCGACGAGCCACGGGCGGCGCGCGAGCCCTCCGGGATGCCGCCGAGATACTTGTTCGTCAGCATGCCCTGCGCGAGCGGCGAGAACGCGATGCAGCCGACGCCCAGATCGCCGAGCGTGTCCAGCAGCCCGCGCTCGATCCACCGGTTGAGCATCGAGTACGAGGGCTGATGGATCAGCAGCGGGGTGCCCAGCGAGCGCAGGATGTCCGCGGCCTGCCGGGTGCGCTCGGGGCTGTAGGAGGAGATGCCCGCGTAGAGCGCCTTTCCGGAGCGCACCGCCGCGTCGAGCGCGCCCATGGTCTCTTCCAGCGGCGTGTCCGGGTCGAACCGGTGGCTGTAGAAGATGTCGACGTAGTCCAGGCCCATCCGGGTCAGCGACTGGTCCAGGCTCGCCAGCAGGTACTTGCGCGAGCCGCCGCCCTGCCCGTACGGCCCCGGCCACATGTCGTACCCGGCCTTGGTCGAGACGATCAGCTCGTCCCGGTACGGCCGGAAGTCCTGCGCGTACAGCGTGCCGAAGTTGGCCTCGGCACTGCCGTACGGCGGGCCGTAGTTGTTCGCCAGGTCGAAGTGGGTGATCCCGCGGTCGAAGGCGCGGCGCAGGATCGCGCGCTGCGTCTCGAGCGGCTGGGTGTCGCCGAAGTTGTGCCACAGCCCGAGCGAGAGGGCGGGCACGTCCAGGCCGGACCGGCCGCACCGCCGGAATACCGCGGCGTCGTAACGCTCACCAGCGGCGAGGTAACCCATCACAATCCTCCCAGCGGCCACCCGGGGGGCGGCACTTCCCTGCGGCGGCGCGAACGCTTCGGCGACCTGCCCTCCCACCCTCTCCCGGCGTTGCGGGGCTGTCCAATAGAAGCTGCGGATGCAAGCGATCACGAGCTCGGCTCAATCAGCAGCTCGTGGATACTGGCGTCTCGAACAGGAGGTTTGAGCGTGCGGTTCGTGGCGATCGGGGACAGCTTCACCGAGGGGGTCGGCGACCTGCGGCCGGACGGCAGCCTGCGCGGCTGGGCGGATCTGGTCGCGTCGGGGTTGAGCGCGGCGCTGGCCGAACGCGGCGAGTCGGTGGAATACGCCAACCTGGCCATCCGCGGGCGGCTGCTGCGGCCGATCGTCACCGACCAGCTCGACGCGGCGCTGGCGCTGAAGCCCGCCGCCGACCTGCTGACCCTCAATGGCGGCGGCAACGACATGCTGCGGCCCGGAGTGCGGCTCGACGATCTGCTGGCGCTGACCGAGCAGGCGATCCGGCGCTGCGTCGAGGCCGGTGTGCGCCCGGTCCTGCTCAGCGGCGCGGACCCGACCGCGCAGCTGCCGCTGGGCCGCATGGTCCACCGGCGCGCGGCGTACCTGACCGCCGGACTGGCCGAAGTGTGCGCTCGGCATGGAGTCACCCTGGTCAACTGCTTCGCCGACCAGGAGATCCGCAACCCTCATTACTGGACGGTCGACCGGCTGCACCTGAACAGCCACGGGCACGAGCGCGTTGCCGGACTGGTCCTGCACGCGCTCGGCTTCTCGTCGGTGCCCGCTGCGTCCGACGCGGCGCCTGCGTTGCGGAGGGCGGGGCGGCTGGCGACCAACGCGCGTTACTACCGCGAGCACGTCCTGCCGTGGATCAACCGGCGGCTGCGCGGCCGGTCCTCCGGAGACGACCGCGAGCCGAAGCACCCGACCTGGCACTTGGTCACTCCTGTGCCGTCTCAGCCTCCGTCGATGCGATAGTCATCACAGCGTCGTCAGCCTCGGGATCCTTTGGCTCGGACTCCTGTAGCTCGGATTCTTGAACCTCAGGGTCCTGTAGCTCTGCCTCCGGAATCTCGGGGTCCTGAACCTCGGGCTCCGGAACCTCGGCGTCCTGAACCTCAGGCTCATGAACCTCGGAGTCGGCCTCATCCACCCGCCGCCGCCTCCACATCGCGGGCGCGACTGTCGCGAGGAGGACCCCTCCGGCCACCGCCAGCAGCACGATGATCAGGTTGCGTGTGTAGTCGAGCGGAGTGACGGTCGGGTTGGCGTTATGGCCCTTGCGCAGCACATCAGGCAGGCCAACGATCAGGACCGATCCACCGATCAGCAGGATCGCGGCCAACGCCTGCCGCACGCGCGGACCGGCGAGCCGGACGGTCACCGCACCGAGTACGAACACCGTCGGCGCGATGATCGCGTCATGCGCGACCACGCCGCCGATCAGCCAGCGACCTACCGGGGCGTTCGCCGCGAACGGATGGCCGCGTAGCAGGGCCCTGAGCCCGATGCTCGCCACCCACACTCCGAACGCTCCCAGCGCGACGCGCGCCGCGAGCAGTGGGCTGATCGAGAGTGCACCGACCGCATGTCCTCGTTGTCTGATACGCATCTCAGAGCACCTCGATCCGCTGCACCCACTTGGTTTGCAGCACGCCGGGCCGTCCGGGCGCGATGATCCGCGCCGGGTATCCGTGATCGACGCTGAGCGGCTGTCGGCCGAGTCGCAGTGCCAGCAGGGTGAGCGGGTCGCGGGCGTATTCGCGCGGCATCGTGGTCGTCGCGTAGAAGCCGGCCTTCTCGAAGGAGACGATCCTGATGTCGGCTCCGGCGGGTGCCCCGGCGCGATCGAGCAGGTCGCGCAGCCGCACTCCGCTCCAGGTGCCGTTGACCGACCAGCCTTCCACGCACGCGATCGGCAGCACGGCCTCGTACTGCGGCAGCCGGGCGAGCTGAGCCAGCGTCAGCTGGAACGGACGCGGGCCGTCGACCTCCAACTGCCAGCCGGGATCGAGGGCACTGGTCTGCACTCCAGCCTGGGCCGCCGTCCGGTTGATCGGCACGCCCTGCGGCCCGACCGACGGGTCGCGCGGCGCGAGCAGGTCGATGCCGCGCAGCCAGGTCACTGACTGCCCGACGGTCGTCAGCGTCACGACCCCTACCGCCGCACCCGTCGTGATCAGCAACGAGCGGCGGCTGACGGTACCGGGACGCGGGGCGAGGACGTGAGGCTTCGTCGGCTCCGGCGCTGACGATTCAGCGACCGGCTCGGCGGCGGCCGCCGCCAGAGCCGCTTCGGCTGTCAGCTCGGCTGCCGGCTCGACCGGCGGCTCGGCGACAGGCCGCCGATAACCCCGAGCGATGGCCGGAGCCTTGACGGCGATATGCACGATCAACGCCCCGACCGTGATCCACGCGACCTGGTAGTGCGTCGGCACGAAAGCGAACGCCCACGGGTACCACTGGATGACGTTCAACAGACCGGTGACCA
>NZ_DASRGV010000150.1:0-11473 GCF_035650855.1 Actinocrinis sp.
CTTGACCCCTTGCCGTACTCGCGGCGTTCTGGTGGTGTTCCACGTCAGGTCTCGCGGCACCGCGGTGCGGCGGGGGACGCTCCGGGACAGGGGCGCTGGTAGGGCCGGGAGAAGGGGCGCGTTGCGGTAACAGCGGGTGGCTGCGGCGCGCCGGACGGATAGCCGCGGTTGGCTTCGGCTGTGCCTCGGGCGAGCGTTCGTGCGGTGCGCGCGGGGCGGGTAGCTAGTAGGCGCTGCGGCGGATACGGCCCTCGTAGCGCGCTTCCCACACGTCGTTGTGCGCGTCCCCCTCAGCGATGTTCGCCGACAGGTAGATCGGCGGCTCGACGTCCTCCGCGAGCAGGCGCGCCGTGACGCCCGCGACGATGAGCTGGGCGATGACCGCGTTGCCGATGGACGACACTGCGCAGACCTTGCCACCGTTGGGCAGGTCGAGCACCGCGTCTCCGTGCGGCGCCGCGTTGTCGATGACGACGTCCGCGAGTTCGAACAGGCGCTTGCCGGACGGATGCCTCGACGTGATGCGCTGCGAGTGCTCGAGTGAGGTGATCGCGATCAGCGGGTGGCCGTTCTCGCGAGCGATCTGTGCCATTTCGACGGTCGATCCGTTGCCGCCGGACTGCGACGCGATGACGAGCACGTCTGCCGGGCCGATCGGGGCCAGGTCCCAGACGCGGCGGGCCAGCTGGGGGTCACGCTCGGCCTTCGGGTCCGCCAGCAGCGCCGCGTCCTCGCCGCCGAGGATGATCAGGTCGCGCAGCGCCAGCTTGTTCGTCGGGATCAGGCCGCCGGCCCGGCCGGCGAGTTCCATCGCCAGCGCCTCGGAGTGGCCGGTGCCGAACACCTGGAGCACGCCGTCTTTGCGCAGCGACGCGGCGATCAGGCCCGCGGCGCGGTCGATCGCGGGTCCCTGAGTCGACTCGATCCGATCGAGCTGCTCGCGGACCTTGCCGAGGAAAGAGGCGGTATCGACGGACACGAAGACTCCCCTGGGGCCGGGTGCGGTGATCGCACGCTACTGCACCGGTGGCGGCAGGGGAATCGGGAACCGGGGAATTGGTATAGGCCAATTTACGACGAGAGGGGAAAGGGGCGGGAGGGAGAGGCGGGTCAGCGGGCGGCGCGGGAGAGGCGGGAAGGCGAAGCTGGCGGGGAAGCGGAGCGGGCGGGACACCGGAGCCGCCGCTGGACCAGTAGCGGCGGCTCCGGGCGCATTACCCGTGACAGGTGACACGCGACCCGTGACACGGGCACGCGACCCATGGCACGAGACACGTGTCCGTGTGTCGCGTGCTCAGCCCTTCTCGGCGCCCAGGGTCAGGCCGGAGACGAACTGGCGCTGCAGCACGAAGTAGACGATCAGCGTCGGGATCGCGGTCAGCAATGCCCCGGCGGCGACCAGGTTGTCGTTCGTGAAGAAGGTGCCGGACAGGTTGGCGAGCGCCGAGGTGATCGGCATCTTGTTGCCGTCCGAGATCAGCACGATGGCCCAGAAGAAGTCGTTGTAGATCCAGATCGACAGCAACGTGGCCAGCGCGGCGACCGCGGGCTTGAGCAGCGGCAGGATGATCCGGCTGTAGATCTGCCAGACCGTGGCGCCGTCCACGACCGCGGCCTCGCGCAGGCCCGCCGGGATGGTCTTCATGTAGTTGGACAGCACGAAGGTGCAGAAGCCCGACTGGAAGGCCACGTGGATGACGACGAGACCGAGGATCGTGTCGTACAACTTCCCGGAGTCGCTCAACCCGGACGGAACGGTGATCAGCAGGTAGAGCCGGTACAGCGGGGTGATGATGACCTGCTGCGGAAGCAGGTTGCCCGCCGTGAAGATCATCAGCAGCAGCAGGTTGATCTTCAGGTTGTACTGGGTGACCGTGAACGCCACGAAGGAGGAGAGCAGCAGGGTCAGGATCACCGCCGGGACGGCGATCATGACCGTGTTCCAGAAGTAGTGCGGCATCCCGGACTGGTTCCAGGCGTCGATGTAGTTCTGGAAGTTCAGCGTGCTCGGCAGGGAGAGGTACCCCTTGGCCTGGGTCTCCGAGTAGGGCCGCAGCGAGGTGTAGATCGCCCACAGCATCGGCACGAGCCAGGCGAGCGCGGTGCCCGCCAGGAAGACGTGCAGCACGATGCGGGCGGGCCGAACCCGGCGCTTGCCGGTGACCGGATGGGTGCCGCTCGGCCGCGCGGTGTCTGAGGCGAGGGCCGTGGCGGTCACGTGCTCCGCTCCTTCCGGAAGGTGACGATCAGGTACGGGATGATCGCCGCGAGCGAGACGACCAGCAGGATCACCGCGAGGGCCGAGCCGTAACCGATCCGGCTCGCCTCACCGATGATGTTCTGGGTGATCAGGATGGACAGCAGCTCCGTGCCGTGCTCGCCCTTGTTGAACACGTAGACGATGTCGAAGGCACGCAGCGCCTCGATGACCGTGACGACCGCGACGACCACGTTGATCGGCCGCAGCGCGGGGAAGACCACGTGCCGGAACGCCTGCCACTCATTGGCGCCGTCGACCGCGGCCGCGTCCTTGAGCGAGGGATCGACGCTCTTGAGGCCGGCCAGGTAGAGGATCATCATGTAGCCCGCGTGCCGCCAGGACGCGGCCACCAGCACCGCCCAGATGTTCAGCTTCGGGTTGCCCACCCAGTCCAGGTAGGTGCCGTTCGGGTTGTTGGTGTGGAACAGGCTGTTGATCAGGCCGTGGTCCGGGTTGTAGATCAGCTCCCAGACGAAGCCGATCACCGCGCTGGACACCATGACCGGCAGGAAGAACGCACTCTGGTAGAACCGGCTGAACCTGATCTTCTTGTCCAGCTGGTACGCCAGGAACAGGCCGAACGGCGTCGGGATGGCCGCGAGCACGACCAGCCAGAGCACGTTGTGCTCCACGGCCGGCCAGAAGGACGGGTAGATGGTGAAGATCTGCTGATAGTTGCGCAGCCCGATCCACTTGATCGAGTCAAGGCCGATCCCGTCCCAGGAGGTGAAGGACAGCAGGATCGAGGCCAGCGCCGGGACCCAGACGAACACCACCATCAGTGCCGTGGGCACCCCGGTCATCAGGGTCAGGACAGTTCTGTCTCGGCCGGTCAGCCGTCGCAGCCGCCCGGGCGCGCGGGGAAGATCCGCCGCGCGCCCGGTCTCGACGGCGTCGGCGCTGGTTCCGACGGTCATCGGGGTTCCTCGTTCCGGTGGCTTCGCCGTCTCCGGCGTGGCCGGTCAGGAGTTGTAGATGGACTGCTTCTGCTGCTCGATCGAGCTGAGGATGCTGCCGATGCTGCCCGGGTTCTGCAGGTACGCCTGGAGCTGCGGCTGCATCACCGTGGACGTGAACGCCGGGTTGGCGTCGCGGTCCATGAACTGCGAGACGTGCTGGGCCGAGGCGAACAGCTGCGCGGACTTCTTCTGGATCGCGTTGTACCCGGAGGTGTCGTATCCATTGACCAGCGCGTCGTAGCTGTTGTCCACCTTCAGGTACGCGCCCTCGCCGTCAGCCGACCCGATGAACTCGAGCAGCTTGACCGCGGCGGCCCGGTTCTTCGGGCTCTTGCTGAGCATGAAGCCGTCGACCGGGGCCTCGATGCTGTCCTGGCCCCACTGCGGGTCGATCGCGGGGAAGGCGAAGAAGTCCAGGTCGTCCAGGTCGGCCGGGTTGGTGAACTGCTGGGCGACGAAGGTGCCGAGCAGGTACATGCCCGACTTCTTCGCCAGCAGCGACTGCGCGGCGTCCTGCCACTTGCGGCCGATGTAGCCGGGCTGGTGGTAGGGCAGGATCTGCGTCCAGTGGTCGAAGACGGCCTTGACCTTCGCGTCGGTCCAGGCGGCCTTGCCGTGCATCAGGTCCATGTGGAACTGGTAGCCGTTGATGCGCATGTTCAGCTGGTCGAACGTGCCCATGGCCGGCCACTTGTCGGCGTCCGCGAAGGCGATCGGGTTCAGGCCGTCGGCCTTCATCTTCTCGCAGAGGGTCATGAAGCTGGCCCAGTCCGTGGGAACCGTGTAGTTGTGCGCCGCGAACACGCTCTTCCGGTAGAAGACGGCCCACGGGTAGTAGTAGATCGGGACGAAGTAGTAGTTGCCGTCCTGGCCCTTGGACAGGTCGTGCACCGACTGCGGGAAGTTGTTGCCGATGGTGTCCCACACGTCGTTGATCTTGTTCGACAGGCCCTTGGCCGCGAAGAACTGCATGCGGTAGCCGGCGAACCAGGTGAACACGTCGTCCGGGGTGGCCTGCAGGTAGCTGTTGATCTGCTCCTGGAAGGTGTCGTGGTCCTTGGTGTTGACCTGCACCTTGATGCCGGGGTTCTTGGTCTGGAACGCGTCGTAGACGGCCTGGAAGGCCTTCTTCGGCACGGCGTCGGAGGCGTTGGAGCCGAGGGTGACGGTGCCGGAGGCGGCGCCGCCGGTCGAGGAGGTCGACTTACTCGAGGAACTGCACGCCGCAAGGGTCGGCAGCGCGGCGACGCCGGCCGCTCCGAGCAGACCCTTGAGCATGATCCGCCGATCGACGGTAGGGCCTTGGAACGCCCTGGGGGACTGCGGGGACATCGCACCTCCATGTGTGACGCCAGTTGAGCCGGGGCAGGGGACCGTGTTGCGGTGGGGGTACGCGAGCGAACTGGAACGCGAACTGACCCCAATCGAACGTGAACAAACAATCTGGCGCAGAGCAAACCGCCAGAACGGGAGAGGTGTCAAGGGTTCTTGCTCAAAATGAAACATCAAAACCGGCAGCTGTAGGGGCTGGTGTGCTAGCCGTGGGCTGGTTACTGTTGCGTTCTGGGTTCTTCGTACCCACGTACGGTCGATCCGATGTTGGATCGAGTGTGTTTCTGTGTCGGCTGGTGGTTCGCTGTGGAGCCGTGTGCGCGGCGGTGGTGCACAGCACCCCTCGTCGTTAAGGAGCCCGGAGAATGTTGGCGGCACAGCGGCAGAGTTGGATCCTGGAGGAGGTCCGCCGGATCGGCGGCGTCCGGGTGAGCGATCTGACTCAGGCGCTCGGGGTCTCGGACATGACGGTGCGCCGAGATCTGGACACGCTGGCCCGCAAGGGTTTGATCGAGAAGGTTCACGGCGGCGCCACCGCCCGGCACCCTGGCTCGACCGACGAGCCCGGTTTCGAGGCGAAGGTCGGACGGGAGCGGGCGGCCAAGGACGCGATAGCCCGTCGTGCGGCCGATCTAGTGCGCCCCGGTACGGCGATCGGCGTGACAGCGGGAACGACGACGCACGCCTTCGCACGGGCGATGGCGCGCGTACCGGACGTGACCGTGGTGACCAACTCGCTGCGTGTGGCGGAGGTCTTGCACACACACGCCGTGGCGAGCCAGACGGTGATCCTCACCGGCGGGGTGCGTACTCCTTCGGATGCGTTGGTCGGCCCGGTGGCGATCCAGTCGATTCGCGCACTGCACCTGGACTGCGTGTTCATGGGCGTGCACGGGATGGACGAGGTCGCCGGGTTCACCTCGCCGAACCTGATGGAGGCCGAGACCAACCGCGCGCTGATGTCCACCGCGCGGCGGCTGATCGTCCTCGCCGACCACACCAAGTGGGGCGTGGTGGGCCTGTGCGCCATCGCCGGCCTGGAGGGCGCCGCGGCACTGGTGACGGACTCCGGGTTGGCGCAGGACGGACGCGCGGCGCTGGCGGACCGGGTCGGCGAGCTGATCATCGCCGGCGAGGAGGAGGAACAGATCGCGATCCCGGCGCAGAACGTGCACAGCCTGGTCGACGGGCGGCCTGCCTAAGACAGCGCTTTCTAGGAGCGGCCCTTCTAAGAAGGGCACTGTCTAAGAACTGAGCCGCGGGCCTGCGCTGTGGGTTTCTCGGCGGCCGGCTCGTTTTTCGCCGCGCGACACGCCGCACGCTCAGCCTGTGGCCATAGCATGGGCCGCGGGGCGCCATCCGGCGCCGCCACCCCTCCGCCCGCCGGGAAGCCTCTCGGCGCCGGGCGCCGTCCAGCAGAAGCGAGTGCACAGCGACATGGGAGTTTTCGGCCAGCGCACCGGGATGCCGAGGCGCACCGCGTCGCCGTGGGGACGGCGTAACCGGATCAAGGTGAGCTCGGTCTTCCTGGGCATCGTCGCGGTGACCGTGACCGGCGCGGTGGCGTCGTGGACGGGATACGGCAACTCCGGTTTCGCGGTGTTCGTATTTGTGATGGGCGCGTACTTCGTCGTGCTGTGCCTGCACGAGTTCGGACACGCATACGCCGCGCACCGAGCCGGAGACACCGGTGTCGCAGCCCGCGGCTATCTGGACCTCAACCCGCTGCGTTACCTCAACCCGGTACTCAGCTTCCTGCTGCCGGCCCTGTATCTGGCGTGGGGCGGCCTTCCGCTGCCGGGCGGCGCGGTGCTGGTGGATCGGACCGCGGCGCGCAAACGCTGGCAGGCCAGCCTGATCTCGGCGAGCGGCCCGCTGGCGAACGTGGTGTTCGCGATCATCGCGATGGTGGCGGTGGCGATCTGGGCTCCGACCGCGCCCGCGTTCGACGGCAGCGGCTCGCTCATCTTCGGGTCGCATGAAGCTTTCTGGGAAGGCGTGTCCTTCTTCGCGTTCTTGCAAGTCGCTGTAGCCCTGCTAAACCTGATCCCGGTCCCGGGGCTCGACGGCTACGGGATCATCGAGCCGTATCTCAAGCCCGAGACACGCCGCGGGCTCGAGCCGATCCGACCGTACGGCATCCTCTTGGTGCTGTTGCTGCTGTTCTTCTTCCAGCCTGTGCGCGACGGGTTCTCGCACGCGGTGTATTCGATCTTGAGCGCGTTCGGCCAGCCGTACTACGGAGCGAGCCAGGGGCAGACCGCGTTCATGTTCTGGAAGTCGCACTAGCGATCACGCCCGCCGCCGGAACTCTGGCGGCGGCGGGCCGGAAGTGAGACGATCCCTCTCAGTCCGGGGACGCCCGCGGGGCGCCACGAGATCTTTTCCGAGGAGTCGTACTGTCATGTCAGTCCCAGGCATGTCTCAATCACCTCAGTCCGCGCCCGCAGTCGCGGAACCGAAGCTCACGCTGTACGGCGGCTCGAACGGCGTCGGCCGCCGGGTCACCGTGCGCGACCTGGCGGCGGCCAAGCGGCGCGGCGAGCGCTGGCCGATGCTCACCGCCTATGACGCGCTGACCGCCGGAGTGTTCGACGAGTCCGGGATCCCGGTGCTGCTGGTCGGCGACTCGGCCGCGGACAACCACCTGGGGTACGCGAACACGGTGCCGGTGACCGTGGACGAGCTGATCACGCTGACCGCGGCCGTCGTGCGCGGCACGAAGCGCTCGCTGATCGTGGCCGACATGCCGTTCGGCTCGTACCAGGGCGGGGCGCGGCAGGCGCTGGAAACCGGCACCCGGTTCCTGAAGGAGGCCGGGGCCGGCGCGGTGAAGCTGGAGGGCGGCCGGCGGGTCGTGCCCCAGGTCGAGGCGCTGGTGCAGGCCGGGATTCCGGTGATGGCGCACATCGGGCTGACGCCGCAGTCGGTCAACGTGCTGGGCGGCTACCGGGTGCAGGGACGCGGCGACGAGGAGGCGGAGCGGCTGCTCGCGGACGCCAAGTCCCTGGAGGCCGCGGGCGCCTTCGCGGTGGTCCTTGAGCTGGTGCCGGAGGAGTTGGCCACGCGGGTGACCGAGCTGCTGACCATCCCGACCATCGGCATCGGCGCGGGACCGGGCACCGACGCGCAGGTGCTGGTGTGGACGGACATGGCCGGCATGACGCCGGGCCAGGCGCCGCGGTTCGCGAAGAAGTACGCGGACCTGCGCTCCGTGCTCGGCGACGCGGCGCGCGCCTACGCCGCGGACGTCGTCAACGGCGTGTTCCCGGCGCCGGAGCACACCTTCCACTGATCACGGCAAGCGTGCAGCCGACGGCTGTGTGAGGGTCCGGTCGCCTGCGGCCGGACCCTTTCGCGTTCACGGCCGTGTTTGTTCACCGTTCGCCGTTCGACGGTCCGGCTGTCTGATTCGCGCCATTGGCTCATGTCGAGGCAGACCGCCTGGCACGATGGTGGACATGGACAGAGTGCAGGCGGCCGCGCTGCGCGACCTGCTCGAGGCGACCGGTGGCCGCTCCGGCTGGATCGACGCGAGCGACGAGTTCGGCTTCGCGCTGCGCCGGGCGCCGCGCCGGGTCGGCGGGCTGCTGCTGGCCGGTCCCGAGGACGACGAGCCGTGGCACCTGGCGGCGCATTTGACCGACGAGTCGCAGTGGGCCGATCTGCCGCAGCTCGCGCCGGTGCTGCTGCGGCACAATCCGCCGCCGGACGCTCCCCCGCACCTCGCAGCCGGGCTGCAGCGGCTGGACTCGGCCGGGCGCGGCGAGGCGCTGCTCGTGGTGGCGCAGCAGGATCCGGCCGACGCGCTGCTGGAACGGGTCGACGACGCGCGGCACCGGGGCGCGCGGATCCTGACGCTGGACCAGAGCGCGGCCCAGCTGCGCGGACTGGCGCACGAGACGCTGACGGTGCCGGACGAGCCCGGCCCGCTGACCTTCGACTCGGCGCAGCATCTCGTCTCGCTCGCGGCCGCGTCGCGGGACACGGCCGCGGGCGGATTGCGTACCCGCCTCGGACGCTGGATCGAAGCGGTCAGCGGGCCGCGCGTGGAGCGCTGGTAGAGCCCCGCTCGAGCGAAGGTTCGCTCGGGCTCTTCGGCAGCACGCCCGCGGCGCCTTCCCAGGGCCGCGGGCGTGTCGGTCTCACCGAAATCTATCTACGGTCTAGTCGCGGTCGTCACCCCAGGCGGCGTTGCGTTCCTTGACCTTCTCCAGCGCCTGCTCCGCCTCCTCCCGGGTGGCGTACGGGCCGAGCCGGTCCTGAGCCCGGCAGCCGACCGGTCCCTCAACCGTGTGGTGCTTGAGGCAGTAGAACCACTGCGGTTCCTCGTCGGTCATGTCCATCCCTTCACCGGCCGTAGCGCAAAAGGCAAAGGAGTACTGCCCTGCATCGAAGTCTTAGACTCATGCGCATGGCTCCCCTTGTGCCCGGAACGCTCTCCCCGAATCGGTCTGTCCCGTCGAACATCACGCGGCCGGAATACGTCGGCAAGCCGAGGCCGAAGCCGTACCACGGTCCTGACGTGCAGACCGCGGAGACGATCGAGAAGATGCGGATCGCGGGGCGGATCGCGGCGCAGGCGCTGGCCGAGGTCGGGAACGCGGCCAAGCCCGGGGTGACGACGGACGAGCTGGACCGGATCGGGCACGAGTTCCTGTGCGACCACGGGGCCTATCCGTCGACGTTGGGCTACAAGGGTTACCCGAAGTCGCTGTGTACCTCGATCAACGAGGTGATCTGCCACGGGATCCCGGACTCGACGGTCCTCAACGACGGCGACATCGTGAACGTGGACATCACCGCGTTCATCAACGGGGTGCACGGCGACACGAACGCCACCTTCGAGGTAGGCGAGGTCTCGGAGGAGGCGCACCTGCTGGTCGAGCGGACCCGCGAGTCGCTGAACCGGGCGATCAAGGCGGTGCGGCCGGGTCGGCAGATCAACGTGATCGGCCGCGTCATCGAGTCGTACGCGAAGCGGTTCGGGTACGGCGTGGTGCGCGTGTTCACCGGTCACGGCATCGCGACCGCGTTCCACAGCGGCTTGATCATCCCGCACTACGACGACCCGCGTGCGACGCGCCTGCTGGAGCCGGGGATGACCTTCACGATCGAACCGATGCTGACGCTCGGCACGATCGAACACCGGATGTGGGACGACAACTGGACCGCGGTGACCGCGGACGGGAAGCTGACCGCTCAGTTCGAGCACACGATGGTGGTCACGGATGAGGGCGCGGAGCTGCTGACCGTCGCGTAATGCGACTAGCGCGGCGCGGTAACGGCAAGCAGCACGGCCATCGGGCCAGACGGGGCGCGGCCGAAGCTGTGTAGCCCTGGCGGAATGGCCCTAGCGGCGTTGCCTTGCGGCAGTGCTTCACGCGCGTTCCGCTTTACGGGGGTGGCGCGGCCGTCACCACTCGGTGGGTTCGATCGTCGCGGCGACCGATTCGCAGGCGTCGGCCAGAACGCCGAGCAGGCGCAGCGGATCCGGCAGCGGGGCCTCGAAAGCGTGGATCCAGCGGGCGCGCCCGCCGTTGACGGCGCGGGCCGGCGGGACGAGCACGTAGGAGCCGCGGGTGTGCCAGCGCAGACCCGGGCTGCCCTCTTCGGTCTCGGGGGCGGCGTCGAGGTCGCAGCGCCACCATTCGTCCGTGGCGCGCTCGTCCTCCCCGCCGGGCCGCGCTGTGGTGAAGAACAGGCAGCGGTCACCCTCCGCGGAGACGGCGACAGGGCCGAGCGGGGCGGAGGAGGTGGTCAGCGTGCGGAATGCGATGCGTCCGGCAGAGATCGGTACGTCGAGCACGTCGTGGGTGCGGCCGGTGGGGCTGGCGAAGTTCACGTCCGGGAGCCGCGAGCGCCATCGGTACAGCTGGGCCGGGTCGGCGCTGGCCTCGGTCTGCCAGCCGTAGGAGAGCGGGTGCGCGCCGGGGTTGGGGCAGCCGACGCGGCTACAGGAGCAGCCGGGGCCGAGCGGCGCGGCGGCGGGGACCACGGCGAAGCCTCGGGCGACGAAGGCCGCCACCAGGTCCGGTTCCTCGCGTTTGCGGCGCATGCCGGGGATCCGGCCGCGGGACACCGTCCGTTCGGCGCCTGTCGCTGCCATCCCTCGGCCCGCCTCCTTCCCGCCGCGCTCCGGATGAACGAACCACCCTGGTCAACGAGCAGTGCGGCGCGGTCGGATACCGGCCACTCGGTCGATTCCCGGAGGTATGTGCGTCCCCTATGCGTGCCAAGCCTACTAAGGCCGAGCCGATCGCGCGGCAGAACGGGTGCGCCCGCGGTCTCAGCAGTGTGCGAACCCCGGTCCTCCCCTGGCCGCCAGACCGTCCGCACTCCCCCGCTGGCCTGCCGGTTTCGTCCCTTCCCGGCAAGCCCGTTACACTGGACGGGTACTCATGTGATGCCCGCGCGCTCTTCGGCGTCCGGATGCCGCTCAGGCGGCGTGAATCCGGACCGCCTCGCACGGAGGGAAAGCCCTCCGGCCCACGGTCGTCGGCCCGTCAGATTCCCAGTGGCTCTGTCGGTGGTCGGCAAAGGATCTCAGGCCAACACAGGCGCGGCATTGCCCCGATGTAGGGCCCGTACTTGTGATTGGCTCGGCGGCGCGCATCCGGCGCTCCCTGAAGCCTCCTTGGCACGTGCCGTTTGACCAGGAGGTCTGCACCACCATGTCCGTGGACACCACCACGACGCCCGAAACCGCGTCTGCCGACGCGGCGAATACTGACATTGAAATCGAGACCGTGCAGGACGACGCCGCGCGGGCCGAGACCGTGCAGGCCGAGACCGTGCAGGCTGAGGCAGCGCAGCAGCTCGACACCGGCACCGAGGTGACCTTCGCGTCGCTCGACCTGCCGAAGCCGCTGCTCGAGGTGCTCGGCGAGGCCGGAGTCGTCACCGCGTTCCCGATCCAGGC
>NZ_DASRGV010000151.1:0-3310 GCF_035650855.1 Actinocrinis sp.
GCAGGCGGTGCTCGCCGAGTCGGGCGCGGCGCGGCTGACCACCCGGGCCGTGGCGCAGCGCGCCGGTGTGGCCGAGGCGAGCGTCTTCTACCACTTCGGCGACCGGCCGGGTCTGCTGCTCGCGGTGGTCGGCGAGCACCTGCCGCTGGTGATCGAGCTGTTCTTCGGGGAGCGGCTGCGGCACGGCGAGCTGCGCGCGGACCTGCTGGAGCTGTTCACCGGCCTTGAGGACTTCTTCTTGCGTACCGCGCCGATCATCGCCGCCGTGCAGGCGGACAGCGAGGTGCGCGAGGCGTTCCGGGAACGCAGCAAGGAACACGACATCGGGCCGCACAAGGCGATTCAGGGCACTGCCGCGTTTCTGGCCGCCCGGCAGCAGACCGGCGATCTGCCCCCGGACGCCGACCTGCGCGCGGCCGCGATGCTGCTGGTCGGAGCGGCGTATCAGCGTGCGTTTCACCGGCTGCTCGGCGCCGAGGGCGCGGAGCGCTGGCTCGCCGGGCCCGCGGAAACCGTCGACCTGCTGCTGCGCGGGCTGCGCGGCGAGCAGGTCGACGGATCGTGATCGTTACCGCACTCGATCGTTACCGCGTTCAGTGGATGAGGTCCACCCGCGACTCAGCCGGCTGATATCCCGACGGAACCGCGACGGCCGTGGCCGCCGCGACCACGGCCGCGCGGCGCCGGTCCTGCAGCAGGAGCACCGCCGTCATCAGCAGCGCGACCAGCGAGATGCCGACCACGACGGCGATCGCGGTGGTCATTCCGGGCAGCAGCTTGTGGTGCACGTTCGCCGAACCCGAACTGCTCAGCACCGCGCTGACGACCGCCAGCACGATCGCTCCGCCGATCTGCACGCTGGTGTTCAGCAGCCCGGAGGCGAGACCCTGTTCGTGGTCTGCGACGCCCTGCGTGGCCTGCGCGTTCACCGCCGGGAAGGTGAGCGCGAACCCGACCCCCAGCAGCAGCATCGTCGGCAGCATGAAGTCCGCGTAAGACATCGACGGCTCGGTGCGCAGGAACAGTGCGTATGCGCCCATCAGCGCCAGCAGCCCGAAGAAGATCAGCCAGGCGGTGTTCACCCGGCCGAGCACGACGCCCATGCGGGTCGAGCTGAGCGCGACCAGCAGGCCGGCCGGCAGGAATCCGAGCGCCATGCTCAGCGGCGACCAGCCGAGCGAGTTCTGCACGTAGAGCGTCACCACGAACTGGAAGGCCGAGTAGCCGCCGAACATCGCCATCGCGGCGAGGTTGGCGTGCACCAGCGTGCGTGAACGCAGGATGCCGAGCCGGACCAGCGGCCGCGGGTGGCGGCGTTCGATCGCGACGAAGGCGACGGCCAGCGCCGCGCTCAGCACGAGCAGCCCGATGGTGGCCGGACTGCCCCAGCCGCGGTTCGGCGCGTCGACCACCGCGTAGACCAGGATCAGTAGCGAGGCCGTGCTGGTCAGCGCGCCGGGCAGGTCGAAGTGGTGCAGCCGCACCCGCTCGGTGGCGCCGCGCGGGATCACCTGCAGGCCCGCCAGCACCAGCGCGATCGCGACCGGTCCGGGGACCAGGAAGGTGACCCGCCAGCCGACCTCGGTCAGCAGCCCGCCGATCACAAGACCGAGCGAGAAGCCGCTCGCGCCGCAGACGGTGTAGATGCTCAGCGCCCGGTTGCGAGCCGGGCCCTCGGCGAAGGTGGTGGTGATGATCGACAGGCCGGCCGGGACGGTGAACGCGGCCGAGGCGCCCTTGACGAAGCGCAGCGCGATGAGCGCGAGGTCGTTGCTGAGCAGGGCGCTGACCACCGAGGCCGCGCCGAAGACGGCGACCGCGGTGAGGAACACCCGGCGCCGGCCGAGCAGGTCGCTCGCCCGGCCGCCGAGCAGCATCAGGCCGCCGTAGCCGAGGATGTAGCCGGACACGATCCACTGCAGCGAGCCGGGGGCGAGATGCAGGCTGGAGCCGATCGAGGGCAGCGCGACGCCGACCATGGACAGGTCGAGGGCGTCGAGGAAGAGCGCGCCGCACAGCACGACGAGCAGCAGCCAGGTCGCGGGCGACCAGTCGGATCCGGACACGGCGGTGGGCGGTCTCGCCGCGAGGCGTGTCGTGGGTGCCGACCGCGGCGCGCCCTCGTTCAGCGGCGCGGACGGCTGCGCGGGGGCCGGGCGGGGAGTGGGGACGGTGGCTTGGACTTGCGTGTGGGACGCGGTCATGGGAGCAATCTTTATGCATGTGCATCGAATGCGCAAGCATAAAATGCGCTTGCATTTATCGGCGGGCCGCTGTTAGACTCGCGACGTGATCCGGCCGAACGACGACGACGCACTGGCCTCCGAGTGGCACGACCTGATGGGCCGTTACCACCGGATCACCTGCGCGCTCGACCGGCGGCTGACCGCCGAGCACGGCCTGACCGTCAGCGACTTCGAGGTGCTGCAGCAGCTCTACGCGCCCGGCCCGGACTTCCCGCAGCTGCGGATGAACGAACTCGGCGAGCGGGTGCACCTGAGCCAGAGCGCCTTCTCCCGCCTCATCACCCGGCTCGAACAGGCCGGCCTGGTCGAGCGCACCACCTGCGCCGAGGACCGCCGCTCCGCCTACACCCGGATCACCGCGGCGGGCGCCGCGCGCTACCTGGAGGCCCGCCCGACACAGCGGGCGATCTTGCGGGAACTGAGCGTGACAGCAGGCTGACCCCTCCGACGAGGGGATTCGCGGGAGTCCGCCGCATCAGAAGCCTTCGGCGTCAGATACCATCGGGTCCGTACACGCGACAAGCTCTTGGTGCGGAGGCGACCATGCCGCAAGGCGATCCGCCGATATCGGACGATCCCCCGATTCTGGGCGCGGGACTGCTCGAACCCGGATGGGCGCCGGAGCTGATCGACACCGCCACCGCCCATCCGGCGCGCATGTACGACTACTACCTCGGCGGGCGCTCCCTCTAAACACATAGTACCGCAGGTCAGAGCACATGTCAGCATCCTGGCTAGGCTTTGTCGTCGAGCATGATGGGCTCGGCTTCGCCTGGGCCGCGCCCAGGGCTGGGGCTGAGGGCGGGGTATCTCCGTACGCGGCAGACTCCGTCATGCCAGCCGTCCGGGTGGCGCGTACGGAGGTGCGCCGACCGACCTACCCGACCACTCATCTACCGGCGACGGCCAGCACAAACAGCGGCACCGCTTCGTCTCCGGGGCGGCAGCATGAATCGCTAGCTCTTGAGGCCATGAGTACGCCCATCTCATCGGCTTCCCTGCCCGACACTCGCAGACGAACAAGCGTCTACTGCGGACGTTGCGGGTGCGCGGGGTGACGCAGC
>NZ_DASRGV010000152.1:0-12918 GCF_035650855.1 Actinocrinis sp.
GGCTTACAGACCGGAGGCGAAGGCGTACGGCTGGAACGCGACGTCCTGGCCGACGTCAAGCTGAATGACCTCGTGCGGCGTCAGCTTGATGTCGGACGGGTTCCCGGTGTACTTCTGCCCATTGACATACGTGATGACGGAGCCGGACGCGGGACCGACCTGGCTGCCGGAGAGCGGCTGGTTCCACTCGGCGAAGATCTGACCGAGGGTGTACTCCTTGGTCGTCGGCGACTCGACGTGCAGGACGCCGCTGCTGTCGTGCGTGTGCAGGTAGTACAGCTGCTTGCCGCCGTCGACGAACTGCGAGCCGTCCTGCAGCTGCTCGGTCGTCCACGGCTTGACGATGCCGATGCCGGCGGGGACCAGCTTCTGCTTGCCGTTCACGTAGATCGCCAGGTGCGCGTGGATGTGGTAGGCCAGCTGTTCCTGGGTCTGCGCCGAGACGCCGTCCACGGTCTGCCCGGTCAATCCGTCCCAGGTCTGCGCGAGCGCGTTGGGCGTGGTGTTGGTCTGGGCCGCAGGCGTGCTGTTGTTCTTCTTCGACATCGCGAGCGCGATGAGCCCCGCGACCAGGGCGAGCACGAGCACGCCCGCGCCGACGCCGAAGTAGATCTTGCGCTTGCGCTCCAGACGCGCCTGCTCCGCGCGCATCTTCTCGATCTGCGCACGGCGCTCTTGCGCGCTCTTCTTGCTGGCCTGCGATGCCATCGTCCCGCCCTGTGAGTGATAACGCCGACTGAAACTTTATGACGCCGGCTGCAAGGTAGTGACGCCGTCGGTCGGTTTACCGTACAACCACTTCCTGAGCGAGCGCATATGGCCTTCTCAGGGCTGCGCGCAGTGACTTCCGGCTGCCCTTGCCGACCTGCATAAACGCGGCACGTCCCGGCGGCCGCCCGCCGAAGCGGGAGCCGCCGGGACGTGAAAGCAGTCTCGGCGAACGGGCTTACAGCCCGAGCTCGGACTCGAAGCGCCCTTCCTCCAGCCGCGACTTGATCGTGGTGAGGAACCGCGCCGCGTCCGCGCCGTCCACCAGGCGATGGTCGTAGCTGAGCGCGAGGTACACCGTCGAGCGCACCGCGATCACCTCGCCGAGCACCGGGTCGGTGACCACGGCCGGGCGCTTGACCACGGCGCCGGTGCCCAGGATGCCGACCTGCGGCTGGTTGATGATCGGGGTGTCGAACAGCGCGCCGCGCGAACCGGTGTTGGTCAGCGTGAAAGTGCCGCCGGCCAGCTCGTCCGGGGAGACCTTGTTGTCCCGGGTGCGCGCCGCCAGGTCCGCGATCGCCCGCGCGATGCCGCCCAGGTTCAGGTCCCCGGCGTTCTTGATCACCGGGACGAGCAGGCCGCGCTCGGTGTCCACCGCGATGCCCAGGTTCTCCGAGCCGTGGTAGGTCACGGTCCCGGCTTCCATGTCGATCGAGGCGTTCACCTGCGGGAACTGCTTGAGCGCCTCGACCGCGGCCATCGCGAAGAACGGCAGGAAGGACAGCTTGACGCCCTCGCGCGCCTCGAAGTCCTTCTTCGCGCGCTCGCGCAGCCGGGCGATCGACGTGACGTCGACCTCGACGACCGTGGTCAGCTGCGCGGAGATCTGCAGCGACTCGACCATCCGCTTGGCGATGACCGTGCGCAGCCGCGACAGCTTCTCGGTGCGGCCGCGCAGCGGGGAGACCGCGACCGGGGCCGCGGGGGCGCTCGGCGCGGCGGCGCCGTTGACGGCGGCCGGGGCGGGGGCGGGCTTCGGCGCGAGCGCCTTGGCCGCCTCGATGACGTCCTGCTTGCGGATGCGACCGCCGACGCCGGTGCCGTCGACCGTCGACAAGTCGACGCCGCGCTCGGCCGCGAGCTTGCGCACCAGCGGGGTCACGTACGCGCCGGGACCCTCGTCGTCGGCGGGCTGCGCCGTGCTCTGGGTCTGTGCCGCGGTCTGCGCCGGGGCCGTGCCGGGCTGCGGAGCCGGAGCGGCGGCCTGCGCGGGCGCCGGCGCGGCCGGGGTGGGCGACGGCGGGGCCGGAGCCGGAACCGGTGCGGGCGCGGGGTCAGGCGCGACCGCGGGCGCGGGTGCCGGCTGCGGAGCCGGAGCCGGAGCCGGGGCCGGTGCCGGAGCCTGGGCCTGCGGCGGCGTCGGGACGACCGAGACCGGCGCGGGCTCCGGGGCCGGCGCCGCGGAGGCGGGGGCCGAACCGGGGGCGCCGATCACCGCGAGGGTCGTGCCGACCTCGACGGTCTCGTCCTCCGCCACGTTGATGGCCACGACCACGCCGGCGGCGGGGGAGGGGATCTCGGTGTCCACCTTGTCGGTGGAGACTTCCAGCAGCGGCTCGTCCGCGTCCACGGAGTCGCCGACCGACTTGAGCCAGCGGGTGACGGTGCCCTCGGTCACCGATTCGCCGAGCGCCGGGAGCACCACCGGGGTGCCGCTCACCGGGCCGGGAGCGCCTGCCGGGGCGGGGGCGGCCGGAGCCTGGGCGGGCGCGGGGGCCGGAGCGGCCGCCGCCGGAGCGGGCTGCGGCGCGGGTTCCGGAGCCGGGGCGGGAGCCGGGGCCGGGGCCGCGGCGGGCGCGGGCGCCTGCTGGGCCGGGGCGGCGGCAGCGGGGGCCGGAGCCTCGCCGGGTCCGCCGATCACCGCCAGCTCCGCGCCGACCTCGACGGTCTCGTCCTCGGCCACCTTGATCGACAGCACCACGCCGGCGGCGGGGGAGGGGATCTCGGTGTCTACCTTGTCGGTGGAGACTTCCAGCAGCGGCTCGTCGACCTCGACCGTCTCCCCTTCCTTCTTCAGCCACCGAGTGACGGTGCCCTCGGTGACCGACTCGCCGAGCGCGGGCATCGTTACTGATGTCGGCATGGGTTTCTCTCCTGACTACCTACGTTCTCGGGTCCGTGGGAAGGGGACTCTCAGTCGTGTACGTGCAGCGGCTTGCCGGCCAGGGCCATGTGCGCCTCGCCCAGCGCCTCGCCCTGCGTCGGGTGCGCGTGCACGAACTGCGCGACGTCGCCCGGCGTGGCGTCCCAGTTGTAGATCAGCTGCGCCTCGGCCACCAGCTCGCCAGCCCGGTCCGCGACGATGTGCACGCCGACCACCCGGTCGTCCTCGCCCGCGACCCCGATGATCTGCACCAGCTTGACCTCGCCCTGGGTCTTGAGGATCTTGCTCTTGCCGTTGCCCGCGAGGTTGTAGTTGAAGGTCTTCACGTGGTCCGCGCCGTACCGCTCCTTGGCGATCGCCTCGGAGATACCGCAGGAGGCGACCTCAGGCTGCGAGTACGTCACCCGCGGCACGCCGTCGTAGTCGATCGGGCGCGGGTTCTGCCCGGCGATGTGCTCGGCGACCAGGATGCCCTCGGCGAAGCCGACGTGCGCGAGCTGCAGGGTCGGGATCAGGTCGCCGACCGCGTACACGCCCGGGGCGGAGGTCTGGCAGAACTCGTTCACCTTCACGTAGCCGCGGTCCACGACCACCCCGGCCTGCTCGAAGCCGAGGTTCGCGGACACCGGGCCGCGGCCGACCGCGACCAGCAGCAGTTCGGCCTCGAAGCTCTTGCCGTTCTCCGTCGAAACCCGCACGCCCGACTCGGTGTACTCGACTCCGGAGAACCGGTTGCCGAGCTCGAACTTGATGCCGCGGCGGCGGAACGCGCGCTCCAGCAGCTTCGAGTTGTTCTCGTCCTCGAGCGGCACCAGGTGCGGCAGCGCCTCGATGATGGTGACCTCGGCGCCGAAGGACTTCCAGACGGAGGCGAATTCGCAGCCGATGACGCCGCCGCCGAGCACGACCACCGAAGCCGGGACGCGGTCCAGCTTGAGCGCGTGGTCGCTGCTGATGATCCGGTCGCCGTCGATGTTCAGGCCGGGCAGCGACTTGGGCACCGAGCCGGTCGCGAGGACCACGTTGCGGCCGGTGTACGTCTCGCCGTTCACAGTCACCTGATTGGGCGCGCTCAGCACGCCCTCGCCGGCCACGAAGGTGATCTTGCGGGCCTTCACGATGCCCTGCAGGCCCTTGTACAGCTGGCCGACCACGCCGTCCTTGTAGCTGTTGACCCCGGCCATGTCGATGCCGTTGAGCTGGCTCTGCACGCCGAAGGAGGCGCCCTCGCGGGCCAGGTCGGCGACCTCGGCCGCGTGCAGCAGCGCCTTGGTGGGGATGCAGCCGCGGTGCAGACAGGTGCCGCCCACCTCGGCCTTCTCGATCAGGGCCACGTTCATGCCCAGGTCGGCGGCGCGGAAGGCGCAGGCGTACCCGCCGGACCCGCCGCCGAGGATCACTACGTCGAATACATTCCCGGCGTCAGCCACTTGTCGTCTCCTCGCGTCTTCGCGTGTGCGCTCAACCGTCCGAGCCCGCCGTACGCAGCCGGATGGCCTGATTCCGGATCGCCGGGACGCTCCGGGATGGCACACTGACAAGCATCCTGCCACCCGCGCAGGTGGGGGGCCTCTCGGCGACCGCCGCCCCGGCGGTCCTGCGTGCGGGCCGGCCGGGATGGTTGGTTGGTGGTACGGCGCCAGCTTAGTGCGGTCCGGGAGGGCGCGGTTGCGCATGGCCGACCGGCGTGGCCACCGTTGAGGGGCGTGCTGCGTCTACCTGGTAGTAGAGCGAACGCGCTCGTCCGCAATCCGGTCGCGGCCGGCCGAACTCAACGAGGTGATGAAAGGTGGCGTTGTTCAGCCGCAGGGGAAGGTCCGCAGGTGGCGGCGCCACGTACGGCCGCGATCTGCGTGAGGACGAGGCGCACCTGACCCGATTCGCCCGTTCGCGCGGCGGGGTAGAGGCTTTCGTCGAGCCGCGCACGGCTGTGACCGAAACCACAGTGGTGCTGGTTGCGGCGAACGGCGAGTGGACCCGGCGCCGGGTACCGGGTCCGCAGGCCGCTCATCAGCTCGCTCACCGCCTGGGCATTCCCGCGTATGACGCGATGGTGGTCGGCTATCCGCAGCGGATGCGTGACTGGAGCGCGCGGATCGCCGCGGAGGCAAAGGCCAAGCGGGAGCCGTGACGCGCTCCCGCCCGAGCCGAGCCCGCATCCGCTGAAATTCAGTCAGTTTCCTACGGGGCCTACTGGTTCATTACTGGTTCATACGGGGCCCACTTCCACTTGTCCCCGAGTGCCTTACAACAGTCCATCGGCCGCGTCCTGGGCGAGCTGAACCAAGGTCCGTACCGCATAGCCCGTGCCGCCCTTGGGGGTGTACCCGAACGGCGCGACAGTGTTGTAAGCCGGACCGGCGATGTCCAAGTGCGCCCACGGCATGCCTTCGGGGACGAACTCCTTGAGGAAGATGCCCGCGACGAGCATGCCGCCCATGCGGTCGCCCATGTTCGCGATGTCGGCCACGTCCGAGTCCATCGTCTTGCGCAGGTGCGCGGGCAGCGGCATCGGCCAGATGTCCTCGCCGGCCCGCTCGGCCGCCGACTCGACCTGCGTGCGGAACTCCTCGTCGTTGGCCATGACCGCGCCGGTGCGGTGGCCGAGCGCCAGCACCTGCGCGCCGGTGAGCGTCGCGACGTCCACGATCGCGTCCGGCTGCTCCTCGCCCGCGCGCACGATCGCGTCCGCGAGCACCAGCCGACCCTCGGCGTCGGTGTTGAGCACCTCCACGGTCTTGCCGCCGTACATGCGCAGCACGTCCGACGGCCGGATCGCGTTCCCGCCCGGCATGTTCTCAGCCAGCGCCGCCCACGCGGTCGCCTTCACCGGCAGGCCCAGCTGCGCGATCGCGATCACCGCCTGCACGACCGCGGCCGCGCCCGACATGTCGCACTTCATGGTCTCCATGGCGTTGGACGGCTTGAGCGAGATGCCGCCGGTGTCGAAGGTGATGCCCTTCCCGACGAAAGCCAGGGAGCGCTGCGCGTCAGGGTGCGCATAGGTCACCTTCACCAGCCGAGGCGGCCGGCTCGAGCCCTGCCCGACGCCGATCAGGCCGCCGTAGCCGCCGTCGCGCAGCGCCGCCTCGTCGAGCACTTCGATCGTGAGCTCGTCGACCTCGGCCGAATCGACCGCCGAGGTGATCGCGTCCGCGAACGCCTGGGGGAAGAGGTGTGAGGGCGGTGTGTTGATCAGATCACGCGCGGCCTTCACCGCGTCGGCCACCACCTGCGCGCGCTTGCCGGCCGCGAGCGCGTCGGCGTTCGGATCCCCGGTCGTGACGAGCACGACCTGCTGCACCGGGCCCTTGCGGTCGGCCGGGTCGCCGGTCTTGTACCCGTCATACGAGTAGGCCGCGAGCGCCGCGCCCAGCGCGGTGGCCTCCACGACCTCCGCGCCCGCCACCGGCGTCACCAGCGCGACCTTGCCGAACCCGGCCAGCGAGCGCAGCGCGGACCCGGCCGCGCGGCGCAGGTCCTCCAGACCCGTCACGCCGACCACCTCGCCGTCGCCGGCCGAGCCGAGGCCGAGACCCACCACGACCGGGGCGGCCAGCGAGCCGTTCGCCGGGACCCGGGTCACCTCCTCCGCGGCCCCGGTGGCCCCCAGCGCCTTCAGGATCTGCGCGAGCCGGCCGCCGAACGCCTCGTCCACCGGCTCGGCGCCGGGTGCGAGCAGCACGCCGTCCTCGCCCTGGTAAACGCCGATGACGAGCGCGTCGGCTTCGACCCCGGCCACCGGGCCGGGCTGCAGTGAGATCCTGGTCACGTCTTGTCCTGTCCTGAGGTCGGGGAGTTGGCGGCATCGTAACCGCACGGTCGGGGCGGCGTGCCGGGTGCCTGCGGAGTGTGGGGTTTTCCCGCACCGGCCGGACGCGGGGAGGAGCCGTCCCGAATACTGGACGGTAGGCTCGGCGGCATGTCACAGACGCCGCCCTCACAACCCCTGCTCACCTCGCCGCTGCACGCCCGGCACGTCGCCCTCGGCGCGAAGATGGCCGACTTCGGCGGCTGGGAGATGCCGATCGAGTACTCCGGCGTCGTCGGCGAGCACACCGCGGTGCGCACCGGGGTCGGCGTCTTCGACGTCAGCCACCTCGGCAAGGCCACGGTGGCCGGCCGGGCCAGCGACGGCAGCGGCCTGACCGCGTTCGACTTCGTCAACGCGACGCTGGCCAACGACCTGCGCCGGATCGGCCCCGGCCGCGCGCAGTACACCCTGGCCTGCGACGAGGCCACCGGCGGCGTGGTAGACGACCTGATCGCCTACGTGAAGTCGCCGGAGGAGATCTTCCTCATCCCGAACGCGGCCAACACCACCGAGGTCGTGCGGCGCCTGGTCGCGGCCGCCCCGTCCGGCATCACCGTGACGAACCAGCACTCCGACTTCGCGGTGCTGGCCGTGCAGGGGCCGCGGTCCGCCGACCTGATCAAGACGCTCGGGCTGCCCGCGGACCACGACTACATGGCCTTCGCCACCGCCGCCTGGAACGGTAATCCCCTGACGGTCTGCCGCACCGGTTACACCGGCGAACACGGATACGAACTCGTATGCCGCTGGCAGGACGCGGACGAGCTGTGGGGCGCCATCCTGCGCGCCGGCGAGCCGTTCGACATCAAGCCCTGCGGCCTCGGCGCCCGCGACACGCTGCGCACCGAGATGGGATATCCGCTGCACGGCCAGGACCTCTCGCTCGACATCACCCCGGTGCAGGCGCGGGCCGGCTGGGCGGTCGGCTGGAAGAAGGACGCGTTCTGGGGCCGCGAGCCGCTGCTGGCCGAGAAGGCGGCCGGGCCGCGCCGGCTGCTCTGGGGGCTGCGGCAGGTCGACCGGGCCATCCCGCGCCCGCACATGGCGGTGTTCGATACCTCGGGACTCGACGATCAGGGCACCGTCATCGGCGAGGTGACCAGCGGTACGTTCTCGCCCTCGCTCAAAATCGGCATCGCGCTCGCTCTGCTGCCGCCGGCCACAGCCGAGGGGGATACGGTCTTCCTCGATGTGCGCGGTCGGCGCGCGGCGTTCACCGTCACCAAGCCGCCGTTCGTCACGCCGTCCACGCGGTGAGATTTAAGTCCGGATCGCAATACCGGCACACCGCCGGGTCTTAGCCGAGACCTGATTCACGGCCGGGCCGTATTTCGGCACCGGGGATGTATCAATTCCGACATACCTCACCCGATCGAGTGAACGTGTGCCTGACACTAGACAGACGCTGACTTCCTGGTGATGCTGGCGGTGCTTTTCGGCGTTCGACGGAGCGCTTTGAGTTCGGGAGGTGCGAGTGGCCACGACAACGGCGACCCACGATGTGGCCGAGACGGTGGACGCCGGAGCGGGGCTGAGCCCGCTCGTCGGCGCCGCCGCGACCAACGCGGGCGGTCTCGTCGTGCTGCGCGACGAACTCGGAATCCTGTCCGTCATGCGGTGCCTCGACGCGGGGCTGACCCTGGATCCCGGCTTCCAGTACGGCTATCCGGCCGAGAGCGCGGCGATGGCGGGCTTGACCGATCCGCGCCTGGCGCCGCCGCTCAGCTACGTGGTCGACGCGGCCGGGCAGATCGTCGCGACGGTGTGCCGGCACGTGACCGGGGTGCGCCTCTCGAAGGTGCTCGCGCAGCTGCCGCGCGGCCTTGACGTGCAGACCGCGTCCGTCGTCATCGCCGACGTGCTCGCCGCCCTCGACGCGTTGCACGCGCGCGGTGTCGCGCACCGTTCGCCGGACGCCGACCACGTCATCGTCGAGCCGAACGGCAACTGCGTGCTCGTCGACGTCGGACTCGTAGCCCGTCCCGCCGAGTCGGACCCGGCCACGGCCATGGCGGTCGACCTGGAACTGGTCGCCGACCTGCTGGTCACCTGCCTGACCGCCGGGCGTCGGATGCCCGAGCGCGGCGCGCGGTCCGGCTACTTCGCGCACGGCGAGCTGGAGGGTGTGGCCGCACGGCTCTACGACGCCCTCGTCGAAGCCGGCGCCGAGGCCGAAGCGGAGGCCGGGGCGGTCCCCGCAGACGCGGGCGCGCAGCACGTGTTCGCGCGCACCGCAGCACACCTGTCCCGCGCGCTGGAGGCGGTCGCCGCGGACAGCTTCGACGCGGGCTGGGACGGCCGCGGCCGGGAACGGCTGGCGATCGCGACCAGGGACCACCGCTCCTCGCGCCGCCGCTTCCTGGAATTCCGGCCCACCGGCTACACCGACCACCGCTGGACGATCCGCGGCTGGCACGCGGGAGCGCCGCGGGTGCGCCGCAGCAGGCAGCGTCTGACCGCCTCCGCGGATGTCATGCGGCAGGCCCGCGCGCAGCTGGTGGAGCTGTGGTCGGGCACCCCCGGCGCCCGTGGTCCGGGCAGCCACGCGGCCGGCGGCCACCTCGGGCCGGGATACACCCGCTATCTCATACCCCTGATCGCCTTCTTGCTCGCCTTCGGCCTGGCCCTGGTCCTGCTCGGCCTCTCCTCGTCGACGCCGTGACCGGAAGCCCCGGAAGCGCGCCCTAGAAGCGGACGGCCAGCACCAGAATCGCGACCGCCGCGCCCGTTTCGACCATCGCCCCGAGCACGTCACCCGTGATGCCGCCGAGCCGGTCGATGCAGCGCGCGAGCAGAGCCAGCGCCGCGGCCAGACCGAGCGGAACCGCGGCGGCCGCGAGCGCGGCGGTCTGCGGATCGACAATCAGCCCGAGCGCGCCGCAGACGATCGCGGCGACGACGCCCGCGGCCAGCGCCACCCGCACCCGCACCGACCCGGCGACCCACGAGCCCAGCCCGCCCGGCCGCGCCGACGGAATCGGCTGCGTGCACCCCGCCGTCACCCCGAGCCGCCCGGCCACCGCCGCGACGATCACCGCGACCGGGCCGCGGTGGATCGCGAAGGCCGCCGCCAGAGCGCTGATCTGTACCGCGAGCACCAGCACCAGCGCCACCACGCCGAAGGCGCCGATATCAGAGCGCTTCATCAGCGCGAGCGCCTGCTCGGCCGGCTTGTTCGAACCCAGGCCGTCCGCGGTGTCCGCGAGGCCGTCCAGATGCAGCGCGCGGGTCTGCGCCGCCAGCGCGGCCACCCCGATGACCGCCGCGATCAGCGGCGAGCCGGTCAGCCAGTTCGCCAGTTGCGCCGTACCGGCCGCGACCGCGCCGAGGCCGAGGCCCACCGCCGGAGCCGCGGTCATCGCGACGCTCACCACGGCCGCGTCGGCCCGCGGCGCCCCGGCCCGCCAGATCGTCAGAGTGCTGATGGCGAGCCGCAGTCCGCCGGAGATCCGGCCGGAGCGGCTCGGATGAGCCTGAGCCGGGGCCGCGTGCGCCGCGCTCCCGCCGCCATGCGCGGCAGCGTGGTCGGCAGTGTGCCCGGCCGCAGGGTTCGCACCTACGTCAGGGTTCGAGGGCACCGAGCCGGTGGCTTGCACTGCCGGCCCCTGGGCCGGCCCGACGGCGCCCGAGCCCGCTTCGGCTATCCCCCCGTCCCTGTCCGCATCAGCACTCATGCTCACTGCTTATCGCCTCGTCAAAGTCGCGAACGCATCAGCGGTTCGGGCAGGCCTTCCTCCGCGTACGAGCCGGTTTCCGCGAGGATCGTCACCGCCGACCGCAGCAGCGGCAGCGCCAGCAGCGCCGCGCAACCGCCGTCCGCACGCACCTTGAAGTCAAGCAGCGGCTCAAGTCCGAGCCGGTCGATCGCCTTCTGATACGCCGGCTCCGGGGACAGGTGCGCGGCCAGCATCCAGTCGGGCGTCCGGAACGCGATGCGCTGCGCGAGCACCGCGCAGGCCACGCTGCCGAGCCCGTCCAAGAGCACCGGGGTCTTGCGGATCGCCGCCTGCATCATGAAGCCGGTCAGCGCCGCGAAGTCCGGGCCCGCCACCGTCGCCAGCAGCTCGATCTGGTCGGCGATCACCGGCCGCGCCGCGCGCATCGCGTCACGCACCGCCGCGCACTTGCGCACCCACGCGCGGTCGTCGATCCCGCTGCCGCGTCCGGTCACCACCGCCGCGTCCGCGCCGGTCAGCACGCCGATGAGCACGCCGGCCGGGGTCGAGTGGCCGACGCCGATCAGCGAGGGCATGAGCAGGTCCGCACCCGAGTCGATCTCGGCGTCGGCGACCGCGATGCCGACCCGGAAGGCGGCGGCGGCCTCCTCGCGCGTGCAGGCCGGCTCCTGGTCGATGCGCCCGGTGCCGCGCCGGATCCGGCCGGCGGTCACCTCGGTCGGCAGGTCGGCGTACGCCGCGGCGTCCCAGTCCACGGACACGTCGATGATCTGCACCGACGCCTGATGCGTCCGCGCGAGCGCCTGCACCGGCCCGCCGCCCTGCACGATTCGGCGCACCATGGCCGCCGTGGCTTCCGGCGGATACGCGCTCACGCCGTGCTGCGCGATGCCGTGATCGCCGGCGAACAGCACCAGCCTGGCGCGCTCCAGCGGGCGGGGCGGGCACGCGCCCTGGACCGCCGCGAGCCACTGCGCCAACGTCTCGATCCGCCCGAAGGAGCGCGGCGGCAGCGCCACCGTCTCGGCCCAGCGGTCCCGTGCCGCCGCGCGCGCGGCCTCGTCCGGCCGCAGCACGCCCTCGGCGAACTTCTCCAGCTCTGTCGTGTCCATCGTCCCGCGAGCCTAATACGTCGCCCGCGCCGTGCGCCCGCGGGCGAGGGCTTGTTACCGCGGCCGGGCGTCCCGCGCCCACGCCTTCAGCCGCACCGGAATCCCGGCCACGACCAGCGTGACCTCGTCCGCGACCGTGGCGATCGCCTGGTTCAGCCGGCCGAGCTCGTCCCGGAACCGGCGCGTGCCGGCCGATTCCGGGACCACGCTCAATCCGACTTCGTCGCTGACCAGGACCACCGAACGCGCCGAATTCGAGTACGCATCAACGAGCTCGGACACCAGGCGACCGAGTGCCGTACGCGACGTGCCCTCACGCCAGGCCTCGTCGTCCCAAGCGCCTACCGAGTCCATCGCTGCGGTAAGCCACAGCGTCAGCGAATCCACCAGAACCGTTCGATCGGCCGTCCGCAGCAACTCAGCGAGCCGCGCAGGCGCCTCCCCAAGCTCCACGGTCTGACAAGTCGGCGGCCGCGTCGCCTGATGCCGCGCAATCCGCTCAGCCCACTCGGGGTCGCCGTCGTAGCGCGGAGCCGTCGCCGCGTACAGCACTTCCTCGTCGTCGACGAGCAGCCGTTCGGCGAACGCCGACTTGCCCGATCTCGCCCCGCCGAGCACAAGGGCGTGCCATGCCTGTGTCCGGGAATGCATCCGCTCGCCGCCTAGCTAAGGTATGGGCCATGGCTTTCACATGGCGGTACGAGAACGCTTCGGGTACAGAGGTTGAGCCGATCGTCCCGGTCGAGGGCGAGCACGCCGCCTTCTCGACCCAGGGCGACGCGGAGAGCTGGATCGGCGAGAACTGGCCCGAGCTGCTGGCCGCCGAGGTCGAGCAGGTCACCCTCCTGGAGGACGGGGTCGTGGTGTACGGCCCCATGTCCCTCCAGGAGTCGCCGCCCGCGTGAACACTCGCCGCCGCGGCGGCGAGCCGGCGGGTGCTACGGCCGCTTGGCCGGGGACGCCGTCAGCTTCGGATCGCGCCGCACCACCGGGTCGAGGATCTCGTCGATCCGCTTGAGCAGACCCTCGTCCAGCTTCACGCCGGCCGCCTTGACGTTCTCCTGAACCTGCTCGGGCCGGGACGCTCCGATGATCGCCGCGGAGACGTTCCGGTTCTGCAGCACCCAGGCCACCGCGAGCTGAGCCATCGTCAGACCGGCCTCCTGCGCCAGCGGCTTGAGCTGCTGCACCCGCGTGAGCACCTCGTCGTCGAGCAGGTCGCGCACGAAGTTGCCGCCCACCGGGTCGGTGGCCCGCGAACCGGCGGGCGGAGCCTGGCCGGGCTGGTACTTGCCGGTCAGCACGCCCTGCGCGATCGGTGACCAGACGATCTGGCCGAGACCCAGCTCCTCACAGGCCGGCACGACCTCGGCCTCGATCACCCGCCACAACATGCTGTACTGCGGCTGCGAGGAGATCAGCGGCACCCCGAGCTGCCTG
>NZ_DASRGV010000153.1:0-13659 GCF_035650855.1 Actinocrinis sp.
GGCCTGGCCGCCCGCGGCGCAAGAGCGCACGCGGGCGGCCAGTGGTCGCACCTGAGGTGTCGCGCGTCCCCTCGCGCCACCTTTCAAGCCGGGCCGAGCCTCACTCCGGGCGACAGCGGCGCCGTTCGGACCAGACCGGACCGTTCCCCGCGCCGGCCGTGCGACGGTCAGAACCGCCGCCCGAATTGCCGCTCAGCGCGAGCGCAGCATCCGGCGCACGAGATCGGCTCGTTCCGTCAGGGTCTTGCGCACCACGGGTGCGGTCGGCTCCGCCGCGGCCAGCGCCGCGTCAGGGTAGTCCCGGCCGATCCCGTACAGCGGGAAGAGCTGGTTGGTGAACACCATCGCCGGGATCATCCCGCCGCGCTCGAGGGCCGGCAGCAGGTCCAGGTAACGCCCGGCGTACGGCGCGAGCAGCTCGTCCTGCCCGGGACGCCAGAACGCCGACATGACCGCGGAGACCGCGCCGACCGGCACCGCGCGCTCGTCGGTCACCTTCTGCCAGACGCCCTCCTTGGCCTCCGCGCTCGGTGCGGCGGCCCGTACGGTCAGCGCTCTGATCCAGGCCTCGGGATTCGGGTCGCGCTCCAGCAACCCGGCGACCTCGTCCGCGACCTCGCCGCCGAGCTCGGCCTTGCGGGTCAGGGCGCGCCACAGCAGGTCCACCTCGTCGCCGGCCTGCCGCCGCAGCCACTCGACGTCCTCCAGGCTCGCCGCCGTCTTGGCGAACGCCCGCAGCGCCACCTGGCGGCGGTTCGGGTCGTCGGCCAGCTGTCGGGCCGTCGCGGCGACCAGTGCGGCGAGTTCGGCCCGCTGCTTCTCCGGAGCCCAGCGCTCGCTACTGGCGACAGCCAGGTCGAGGTAGGGCTCGATGACGCTGTCGCCGGTCTCGACGGCCAACACCGAGGTGACGCAGCGCACCGTGTCGGCGGCGGTCGCCCCTCCCTTCACCAGCAGGTCCCACACCGTCGCCACGGCCACGCCGCGCGAGATCGCGGTGGGCAGGCCGGGCGCGGCGGCGATCAGCGCCGCGCTGCGCGCCGGTTCCACCGTGGCGACGGCGAAGGTGAGGTCCTCGTCGTTGACGAGGTAGAGCTGCGCGTCGACGGGAAGCTCGACCGGGGTTCGCGCCTGTTCGACGTCGACGGTCGCCAGGGCCAGGCGCCGCAGGCCCGTGCCGGTCCCGTCGGTGGCATAGGCGCCGACCGCGAGCACTTGCGGCCTGGGCCCGATGCCGGGGCCCGGGCCGTCGGCCACCAGCACGAGTCCGTCGCCGTCCCGTTCCAGCGCGAGCCGGTCGGTGCCCGCGGTCTCGAGCCAGCCGGCCCGCCAGGCGTCGAGGTCCCGGCCGCTGGCCTTGCCCAGCGCGTCGATCAGATCCTGCAGCGTGGCGTTGCTCCAGGCGTAGCGGGCGAAGTACGCGGTCATGCCGGCCGAGAAATTCTCCTCGCCCACGTACGTCATCAGCTGCTTGAGTACTGAGGCGCCCTTGTCGTACGTGATCGCGTCGAAGATCGAGGCAGCTTCGGCGGTGCTGCGTACCTGCGTGCGGATCGGATGCGAGATCGGGCCCTGATCCGTGAGGTAGGCGCGCTGCTTCCCGGTGGCCAGGTGGCCGGCCCACGCGTCGCGGTACGCGGTCGCCTCGACGGCGGCCCAGTGGCAGGCGAACTCGGCGAACGCCTCGTTCAGCCACAGGTCGTCCCACCACCGCATGGTCACGATGTTGCCGAACCACATGTGCGCCATCTCGTGCAGCAGGACCTTCGCGAACAGCTCGCGCTCGGCCGCGGTCGGCGCGCTGCGCTGCAGGAACCCGTCGGACCAGGTCACGCAGCCGTAGTTCTCCATCGCCCCGCCGAACTCGGGCATGAACACCTGGTCATAGGTGCGCTGCGGGAACGGCATCCCGAAGACCCGCCCGTAGAAGCCCAGGCCCTGCTCGGTGAGGGTGAAGATCTCCTCCGCGTCGCGGTCCAGCAGCGCGGCCAGCGACCGGCGCGCGTAGAGCCCGAGGTCGTGGCCGCCGGCGGTACGGCGTACCTGGTGGAAGGGTCCTGCGTTGACGACCGCGTTGTAGGTCGACAGGGGCGGGGTGTCCGCGAAGGTCCACCGCCGCGCCGCACCGGCCGATGCGCCCTCGCCGGCGTCCTCGATCTGCGGGGCGCCGCTGTTGCTGGTCACCGTCCACGCCGCGGGCGCGGTCACCGTGAACGCGTGCGGCGCCTTCAGGTCCGGCTGGTCGAAGCAGGCCCACACGAACCTCGCCTCGTCCGGCTCGAAGCTGGTCCACACGTAGACCTCGCCGTCCGCGGGATCGACGGCCTTGTGCACTCCCGCGCCGTTCGTCGTGTCCGCCTGCGTGGTACGCACGACGAGCCGGTTGTGCGGGCTCAGGTCCGGCAGAAGGATCCGCCCCTCGGCGGGCGGCCCGAGCGGCTTGCCGTTGAGCGTCGCCTCCACCACCTGCGCGGCGCAGTCCACGAAGGTCGAGGCGCCCGGCCGCCGGCAGCTGAACTCCACCGTGGAGACGCAGCCGACCCGGTCGCCTGTGGGCAGGTCGGTGAAGTCGACGTCGATCTCGTAGCGCTCGACCGCGATCAACGCGGCCCGCTCGCGCGCCTCGTCCTGCGTCAGACTGAGCGGCTCCATCCGTCCTCCTTGGCGATTCCAGCCGGTTGACACGGCTCAGGCTGCCGCCCGGACGGCTCGGCTGCAACCGTGTTTCCCCTTGTTGTGGGCTGCGCGAGCAGACGGCCGGCCGCGAGCGCGCCGATGATCGCGTCGGCGCGCTCGGCCGCGGGCGCCGCGAGAACGTCGATGAGTTCGTAGCCGAAGGCCCGGTAGCTGTCGCGGTGGACTTGCTCGAAGACGAGGGAGTCCGCATAGCTGATGCGGCGCGCGGCGGTGGGCTTGCAGAAGCCGAGATCGCGGATGAAGAAGACCTGGGGTTGGTAGACCGCCTCGCGGGCGATCCGGTCCAGTTCGGCCAGCAGCAGGTCGCTGGGTTCGCGTCCGAGGTAGGTGCTGAGCGCGTGGGTGCAGATCGGGGATCGGTCGTAGATCTGCACGGTGACGCCGGGCCGCGGTGGCCGGGTCTGCCGACGACGCTGCAGGCCGACGATCTGGTCGATGAAGTCATCGTGCGTCCACGGCTCGGTGCGTCCGCGGGTCCGCGAGCGGGCGATGACCGACGTCGCGGCCTCCTCGACGGTGGCGTATCCGCGCTCGCGCAGATGACGCAGGACCGTGGTCTTGCCGGCGCCGGGCGTGCCGGTCAGGATGTAGCGCTTCATGCCGATCCCTTCATCGGTGTCCGGGTTGCTTCGCTGTATCGGGCGGATGAGCGTCCATTCGCTCGGCCGTCCCCGATAATGGCCCGGTGACACAGGCCACCAGCCAGACGTGGGAGCTGACCGCAGGCGAGCACGTCTGCTGGCGCGCCGGTTCGATCCACGAGTACGCAGCGGGTCGCGATGCGCTCATCGCTCAGGCGGACCAGCGGGCGGGAGGTCTGCTCATCCTCGATGGCGATCCTCCGCGCGGGGTTGCGCACGAGCTCGGCACTTCGCACGGTCCGGACGCGGCGCTGACGGCCGTACGCGAACGTGTGCATCGGGCCCGACGCGACGGAAGAGCACCCTGGGTGCTCGCTTCGATGGAGCAGCTGACCTCGCCGGACGCGCCGGTGGCCGAGGTGGTCGCCATCGAACTGGAACTGGCCGAACTGGCCGCCGACACCCGCACCGGGGTGGTGTGCGCCTACCGCGGCGCCTTGTGGAGACCCGCGCTCCTCGGCGACATTGCGCCGGTACATTCGCGGGTGGTGGGTATCACTCCGGATGTGTCCGGCTTCCGGCTGCGCCCCACCGGCGCGCACGGGTACACGCTTGAGGGTAGCGTCGGGTTCGAATCGCTGCGTGCGTTCACCACCGCGCTGCGGGGCGCTCTTCTGCGCAGCCCTAATCTCCAGCTCCACTGCGAGCAACTCGAATTGATCGACGCGGCGGCGTGGCGCGCGATGGTGGAGACCGTCGCGGCCGCTCCCGGCACGTCGGTGTTGCTCAAGCACGCGAACGAGACGGTGCGGGCCGCCTGGCTGATGTCCGGCTACGGCGATGCCGGCGTCGCGGTGCAGGTGCAGTCATGAGCGAAGCTTCGGCCGCGGCGGTCGGTCTGCTGCACATGATCTATCCCTACGCGGGGACGCAGCAGTACGTGACCGGCACGCTGGCGTATATCGAGCAGGCCCGCAGCTCCGGCGCGGCGGTGCTCATCGCTGCCCCGGCCGAGCGGCACGACGCGCTGCGCGCCCGCCTCGCGGCCGACGACGCGGTGAGCTTCCTGGACACGACCGCGCTCGGGCGCAACCCGGGACGCCTCGTGCCCGCCTGGCAGAACTGGATCGCCCAATACGATGACGGGCGCGTTGTGCACGGTGTCAACGACGTCACCTTCCCGTCGCGCGGGGATGCCGATGACGGCGACGCCCGCTACGCCGAATGGCTGCTCAACCTCGCCTTCGCCAAGGCCCCGGCCTGGTCGCTGCTCTGCCCGGTGGACACCAGCATGCATCCGGCCGCGGCGATCGATGCGCTCACCCGCTGCCACCCGCTCGTGTGGGACGGAGCCGCGCAGCAGCCGGTCGCCGATTACCTCACCGGCCCCTACGCCACCGAAGACCTCCCCGAGCCGCCCGCCTCGGCCGAGCGGCTGACCTACCGCCTCGGGGACCTGCCCACAGTGCGCGCGGCGGTGGCACGATTCGCCCAGCTCAACGGCCTGCCGGTTCGCCGCACCCGGGAACTGACGCTGGCCGTGAGCGAGGTCGCCACCAACAGCATCCGCTACGGCGGCGGGGGCGGCACGCTGCTGCTGTGGACGCAGGACAACGCGCTGGTCTGCGAGCTGCGGGACGACGGGGTGATCACCGATCCGCTCGTCGGCCAGCTGCGCCCCTCGCCGACCCGGCTCGGCGGCCGCGGCCTGTGGTTCGTCAACCAGTTCTGCGATCTGGTGCAGCTGCGCTCGGCGCCGGAACGCGGCACCCGCGTCCGGCTGTGGATCGACCCGCCGTCCGACCCGGAGCGCACCGCCAGAGAAGTCGCCGCCGGTCTTGGCCGCTGAACGCCTCGCGGGGCGTCCGGTCTAGTTCGCCGACGCCTCGGTCGCCGTCGCCGCGGCGCCGGCGGACTGCAGCGCGCTGCTGAGCTCGAAATGCAGGTCGAACAGCTCCAGCACGCCGCCGACGCGCAGCCGCTCGCGCAGCCAGGGACGCGGCCGCAGCAGGACCAAGGTGGCGCCGCGCGCCTCGGCTTCGCGCCGGGCCAGCAGCAGGAAGCGCAGGCCGGAGCTGTCCATGAGCCCGAGCCTCGACACGTCGACGATGACGAGCGCGCCGGGCGTCAGCAGTTCGTTCACCTGCTCCCACGCCTGGTCGGCCGCGGCCATGTCGAGATCACCGCGCAGGTTCAGCACATGACGGCGATGGCCGAGGTCGACGGCCTGAACAGTAAACGGCACCACGTCGAGCACGGGTTTCCCCTCTTGAGTGCGCTTCGGCTGCTGGTCGAACCGGTCCGATGCGGATTGCGCGGTCGCCGTGATCTCCAGCGCGGCCCGGCGCACACACCGCGTAACTATGCGTTCCCTCAAAAGCGCTATTGAGCAGCGCCGTTGACGACGGATTGTTGTCGTCAACGGCGCTGCTCAATCGCGGTGCTTGGTCACTGCGAGCGCCAATGCTGAATACGCAGGCGCTGTCTATCGCGGTCGGTCGCGACCGCCGCTAGTTGCGGTACCGGAACACGATCCGGCCGCGGGTCAGGTCGTACGGCGTGAGCTCGACCAGCACCCGGTCTTCCGGCAGGATCTTGATGTAGTTCTTGCGGATCTTCCCGCTGATGTGCGCCAGCACCCGGTGGCCGTTGTCGAGCTGCACGGTGAACATGGCGCTGCGCAGGCACTCGACCACGCGCCCCTCCAGCTCGATGCTTTCGCGCTGCTTGTTCATCGCGCCAGCTCCAGACTGCTGCCCGTCCGCTTCCCGCCGATGCCCTCAAACAGGGCCAGGGCAGCCGCGTTGGTCTGGTCGACCTCGGCTGAGGCGGCGGCGATCCCGCATTGGTGCAGCCTCCCGAGCGCGTCGGCGAGCATGGCCCAGGCCAGGCCGCGGCGCTGCTCGCCGGCCCGCACCGCGATCAGGCCGATGCGCGGCCGCCGGGTCACCGTTACCAGCCGCAGCAGCCCCAGGTATCGGTCCGGCGCCGCGGCGGCCGTGTACAGCGACGGGTCGATGATGGTGTCCCCCTCGCAGCGGGGACGCACCTCGGCGGGCATCGACTGCCATCCGGCGCCCGCCTCGACCTCCGCGCGGATCGCCCGGTCCACCGCTCGCAGCAGGTCCTCGTCTGCCGCACCGGCCGGTACGGTCCGCACGCCCGGCGGCGGCGAGATCGCTTCGAGCCCGGTGACGCGCGGGTCGGTCGGCACGACGTACTCCCATTCGCGGCGCCGGATCGTGAAACCGGCCCGCTGCCAACCGGCCCTCGACTCGAGGTCGGCTTCGTCGGCCACGGTGTACAGCGGGGCGGGCAGGGTGGTCAGCATCGCGTCGGCCAGCTGGTCGAAGGCGGCGTCGTGCCAGGCGTCGATGCTGACGAACAGCCGGCCGTCAGGCCTGCGCATGGCGTGGCCCCGACCGACGACCAGGTCCTCTTCCAAGGCGTGCCACTGTCCGTCCGCCACGCGCGTGACCGCAGTGGTCGTCGTGCGCGTGTGCGGGCCGGCGGCGAAAGGTTTGTGATTCATCGGTGTCCCCTCTCAGGAGAGCCTCGAGATCAAGGCGCTCCCGGCGACACCTAAGTCAGCCTCGGGACCGTGACGAGCTGAGGGAGCACCCGTGGGTGGTTGTGTTCACGAGTCTCACCTCCCTGCGAAGAGTTCACGGCCGATCGCGACAGTAGCAGCGGCTGCCCGCCGCGCCCAAGCCATTTTCCGCGCGAGCGAGAGCCGGGCCCGCGAGCCGCTCCGGCGGTGCCCGTCGGCCGAACGGCGCGGCGCCGCGACACCGGGTGCCGCGGCGCCGCCTCTTCTCAGAGCATTGATCGGCGTGTCGGTCAGCTCACAGGCAGTACGCCCGCCGATCGGGTGTCGCTGGTCAGACGCAGCTCGGCACACCGGGCAGCTTGGCAGGCCCGGTGATGAACACGTTGCTGATGTAGCCGGTTCCGATCGACGAGGTGACCATCGCCCAGTAGTTGCTCTGGTAGCCGTCGTAGGTCACTGATTCGCCGTACTGCTGGCAGAGGATGTAGTAGTCTCCCGCGTTGATCTGTCCGAGCAGGGCGCAGTAGGTCCCCGGGCTCGCCTCGCAGCTCTGCGGGTTCGCCTGCATGTGGACGTTGACCCCGTTCGCCCAGACGTGCTCCAGGTAGATGTCCTGCGCGTGCGCGGCGGGAGCGCCCGACAGCGCCACCGCCCCGGCAGCCGCGACCCCCGCCGCGGCCATGCGCAGGCCGGTCCGCCTGCCGATCGTGTGCCTCTTCACTGTCGCTTCCCCTCAGCTTCGGGGCCCGTCTCGAACCCGGGCCCTCGCCCGCCATCCTCGGCCTAAAACGCCAGTGTGTGATCCTGAGGGGCTTCAGGGTGAGGCACGCCCGACCGGAGAGCTGGAACTCAGCCTCCGGCCGGGCGGTACTCCGCGCCGGTGCCTCAACGCACGTCCTACTCCGCCGCCCTTCGGTCAAGTTCCGGGTCGCTCACCAGGCCGTGCCCCTTGAGGATGAACGACACGGCGAACGCCATGACGCAGATCGTCTCCAGAACGAAGAAGACGTGGTTGTTGTCGTAGAACGAACCGGCCACCGCGTTGAGTACCGGCATCAGGATCACCGACAGCCAGATCAGCGCGCCGAGGCCGATGTACGTGACCGCGCGTCGTCCGGCGGCCTCGGGCCTTTCGCCTCATTGACCCGTGAACCGCCTGGCAGGACGCTGACAGCAGTCGCGTACTTCGCGTCGCCGTCCCAGAACAGGAGACACGCGCGATGAGAATCGCCCGCGTGCTGGTTGCCGTCCTCCTGCCGGTTCCGCTCCTGGTCGCCTGCACCTCGACGTCGCCGGCCGTACACCACACCACCTCGGACAGCACCGTGACGCAGCCGGTCACCGCGGTGAAGGTGGTCAACGGGGTCGGCGGGGTCGCCGTCCACGCGGGTACATCGCCGAACATCAGGATTCACCGGGCCGTGGACTACCAGGGCGACACTCCGCCACAACCGGGCCAGGCGATCGAGAACGGCACCCTGGTGCTCACCGCGAACTGCCGAAGCTGCAGCATCGCGTACGACCTGACGGTTCCCGCCCCAGTCGGCGTGACGATCACCGACTCGGTCGGCACGGTCTCGCTCGACGGACTGTCCGGTCCCATCGCCGTCAACGCTGCCTCCGGGCACGTTCGGGGCACCAACCTGCATTCCGCCACCGTTGACGCTCAAGCGTCCGCCGGCGCCATCGACCTGGCGTTCAGCGTGGCACCGGCCCAGGTCACGGCGCACAGCAAGGCCGGTGCCGTCTCCGTCGAGGTGCCCGCTGGACCGTACGCGGTCGATGCCAGGGTCACGGTCGGCGCTATCCACATCAACGTCGCCAACAACCCGAACGCGGCCAACCACCTCACGCTGACCGCCGACGTCGGAGCCGTGACGGTCAACGCCGCGCAGGCGCCATGACGCGACCCGCACGGCGGATAGCCCTCGAAGGACGGGACATTCGGCTGTTGCCCGACGAAGCTTCCCGAGCCACGGTGAGCCTATGAGCACGCCGATCAGTCGCCGCAGGTCAGCCGCGCCCTCGACCTCCGCCCCTGCGGAGCGAGCCGAGCGTCGGCGCGAAAAGACCGCCTCATCGCGTCTTCGCAGCGACCAAGTCTGGCAGTCCCTGGACAGAGCATCAGTGGCCGTACTCGGTCACGTCACCCACACCGGGCAGCCACGCACCAGCGGCGTCGTATACAAGAGCTTCACGCGGCGCCTGTACGTGGCCGTGGCGCCCGACAGCTGGAAAGCCCGCCAGATCGCGGCCGACCACCACGTCTCGATGACGGTGCTGGTACGGCGAGGCGGCCTGCTGTCCCTGCTGTTCCCGATTCCGCCGGCCACGATCACCTTCCACGGCACCGCGGTCGTGCACTCCCCCGGAGCGCCCGAGGTCCGCCCCGCGCTCGCCAAGCTGAAGCGACTGCTGCCCCCGGAAAGCGCACAGTCGAGCTGCCTGATCGAAATCACGCCTGAAGGCGAATTCCTCACCTACGGGATCGGCGTGTCCCTGATGTCGATGCGCCATCCAGCCGCCGCCCGCGCGCGCGTGCCGGTGGCGTGAGAACCGCAGCACCCGCATAAGCCGCCGAGCCCAGGGCCGGATGGCTCTAAACCTGCGCGCTTGCGCGGCATTAACTTCATCTTCGTTGCAGCGTGGGCAATGGCGACCGCGCCGCCGCCGACCGCGCCGCGCTGGACACGGCCGAGGCCCGCACCGCCGGACTGCTCGCCGGCAGCGCGCGCGACCTGATGGACCTGCTGTCCGAGCACGGGTTCCTGGCGGGCGTAGCCGGGCACGCGGCCTACGGCAACCTGCACTTCATCCTCACCCCGAAGCTGTCGGACCCGGCCGATCGCGACCGGTACGCGGCGTTCATGTCCGGCCTGGTCGAGCTCGTGGTCGACAAGTACGACGGCTCGCTGAAAGCCGAACACGGCACCGGCCTGAACATGGCTCCGTTCGTCGAGCGCGAGTGGGGCGAGAAGGCCACTGCGATGATGTGGCAGATCAAGCGGCTGGCCGATCCGCACGGGGTGCTCGGCCCGGACGTCGTGCTCAGCCGGGACGAGGGCGTGCACCTCAAGCGCTTCAAGTCCGCGCCGCCGATCGAGGGCGCCGCCACGCACTGCATCGAATGCGGGTTCTGCGAACCGGCGTGCCCGAGCCGGGGGCTGACCGCGACACCACGCCAGCGGATCGCGTTGCGCCGCGAGATGGCCCGCCAGCCCGAGGACTCCGCTTTGCTGGCACGGCTCCAGGCCGAATTCGAATACGACGGTGTCGAGACGTGTGCGGCTGCCGACCACGAGCAGCGGCGCGCCCGCGCGAGCCTGCCACGCCCGCTCGCACTGCGCCTGCTCGCTCTTTCGGGCAATGGGCGTTTCCGGCCGGCGCGCTCGGGTCAGCGGGCTGCTTAGAAGAGGGGTCCCGGGCTGGTGGGCTCGTCGGCCGCGGCTTCTCGCTCGCGCGGCTCCATGACGTCCACCACGTCGACGACTCCGCGAATGGCGCGCAGGTGGTGCGCCGCGTGCGCCGCGAACCGGCGGTCCACGGTCCCGGACAGCGTGATGACGCCGTCCTCGATGTGCACTTTGACGCTCTCGAGGTCATCGTCGGGCAGGCTGGTCCGCAGGACTTGCTCGACCTCCCGGCGGATCTCCCTTCCGTCGCGCAGGTAGGCGCGTAGCAGGTCACTGCGGGAGACGATGCCGACGACGATGTTGTTCTTGTCGACCACGGGCAGGTGCGTCACCGCGTGACGCTCCATCAGGTACGCGGCGCGGGCGACACCGGTGTCCGGGGTCACCGTGACGAGCGCGGTGGTCATGAGGCGGTCGGCCGTCGTCGCCTCGCCTCGCGCCTGGACCTGCCGGCCGCGGCGGGAGAGGAACTCCCACAGCTCGAGCTTGCCCGCGCCCGCGGCCTCCTTGGCGATCAGATCGGTGCGCGAGACCAGACCGAGCGCGTGGCCGGCTGAGTCCACGACGGGAACCGCGCCGATGCCGCGGGTAAGCATCGTGGCCGCGATCCGCCGGAACGGGACGAAGGAGCGAATCGTGACGACGTCCTTGCTCATGATCTCGCGGACAGGGGTGGATTTCATCGTTCGCGTCCTTTCGGGCCGGCGGCGCAGGCATCCATCCAGATGGTCGCGCCGTGTGCCCGGGCGGGTCAGGGCCCTTGGCCCCGGGCGGCGTCGCCGGTGGTCACGTGCGTCGAGATTCAGCTCACCGCCCGGCCTGCGCGGCGGCCGGCCTCACCCGCATCACCGCCATCCGCCCTCGCGAAAGCGGGTCCTTCGCCTGTATCGCAGGACGTGAACGTCTACCACCCTGGCTCTCAGTACCGTCGTCCGGTGCTCGCTGGGGGTTGATTGCGCATGTCTGATCACGCCGGTCTGGCCGCTTCACTCGGACGTTGGAGCGCCCGCCATCGGGCGTACGCCACCGTGGGCTGGCTGCTGCTGGTCGGGGTGGCGATGTTCGCCGGCAGCGCGGCCGGCCAGGTCACCATGACCCGGACCCAGTACGGCACCGGCGAGTCCGGACAGGCGCAGCGGCTCCTGGCCGACGCAGGCGTGGCCGACCCCGCGCAGGAACTCGTGCTCGTGCACAGCGCCACGCAGACCGCGGACGCCGCCGGCTTCCAAGCCTCCGTGCGCGCCGTGGTCACCGGCCTTCAGGGGACGAACGCCGTGCAGGACGTCCGCACGCCCGTTCCCTCCGCCGATCGCCACAACGTGCTGATCCAGTTCGCGGTCAAGGGAGACATCAACACCTCGGCCGACCGGGTGCAGCCGGTGCTCGACGCCGTCGCGGCAGCGCAAGCCGCGCACCCGGGGATGAGGATCGAGGAGTTCGGCGACGCCAGCGCGAACAAGTGGTTCAACGACACCATCGGCAAGGACGCCAAGCGGGCCGAGTGGACCGCGGTGCCGCTGGCGCTCGGCATCCTGCTCGTGGTCTTCGGCGCGCTGCTCGCGGCCGTCCTGCCGGTCATCCTCGCGCTGACCGCGTTCCTCGCGGCCAACGGCCTGCTCGCGCTGATCAGCCACGCGTTGGCGGTCGACACCTCCGCCAGCTCGGTCATGCTGCTGATGGGCCTGGCCGTGGGCGTGGACTACTGCCTTTTCTACCTGCGGCGCGAACGCGAGGAGCGCGCCGCCGGCCGCGATCCGAAGACCGCCCTCGAGAACGCCGCGGCGACCTCCGGCAGGTCGGTGCTCATCTCCGGCATGACGGTCATGGTGGCGATGGCCGGGATGTTCCTGTCCGGCATGCAGCTGTTCGCCGGCTTCGCCATCGCGACGATCTCGGTGGTGCTGATCGCGGTCGTCGGCTCGGTCACCGTGCTGCCCGCGTTGCTGTCGCTGCTCGGGGACCGGGTCGAACTCGGGCGGATACCGCTGATCGGCGCGCGTCGCCGCCCGGTCGGCGGCAGCAGGTTCTGGAACGCGACACTGCGGCGCGTGCTCGCCAAACCGGCCCTCTCCGCGGCCGTTTCGGGCGGGTTGCTGCTCGCCTTGGCGGGCCCGGCCAACGGCCTGCGCACGGAGAACCTGAGCGTCGAGAAGATCCTTCCGTCGAGCACGCCGATCGTGCAGACCTATGAACGCATCACAGCCGCCTTCCCCGGTGGACCGGCCCCGGCCCTCATCGTGGTCAAGGCCCCGGACATCCAGGCCGCCCCGGTGCGCCAGGCCATCGCCGCATTCCAGCAGGCGGCCTCCAGCAACGCGGAGATCGGCCGTCCGATCCTGGTCACGACGCATGCGTCGGCCAACCTCGCCGAGATCCAGGTTCCGCTGATGGGCAGCGGCTCGGACGCCGTCAGCCGCCACGCGCTCACCACGCTGCACGACACGCTCGTGCCCGCCACGCTCGGCCACATCCCCGGTGGCCAGGCCCTCGTCGGCGGCACCCTCGCCTTCTCCACCGACTTCAACAACACGCTGCGCGGCAGCATCGTGCCGGTCTTCCTGTTCGTGCTGACCATCACGTTCCTGCTGATGCTCATCGCGTTCCGGTCACTGGTGATCCCCGCCACCACCATCGTGCTGAACCTGCTGTCGGTGGGCGCCGCGTACGGCGCGCTGGTGGCCGTCTTCCAGCACGGATGGGGCGTCAGCCTGCTGGGCACCACCGCGCCGGGAGCGATCGAGTCCTGGATTCCGCTGTTCGTGTTCGTCGTGCTGTTCGGCCTCTCGATGGACTACCACGTGTTCGTGGTCTCCCGGATCCGGGAGGCGCATCAGCGCGGGTTGCCCACCCGGCAGGCGGTGACCGAAGGCATCCGCGCCACCGCCGGCGTGGTCACCAGCGCGGCGGTCATCATGGTGGCCGTGTTCGCGGTGTTCGGCACGCTCTCCCTCCAGCAGTTCAAGCAGCTGAGCGTCGGCCTCGCGTTCGCGGTGCTGCTGGACGCGACGATCGTGCGCGCCGTGCTGCTGCCCTCGGTCATGGCGCTGCTCGGCGAGCACAACTGGTACCTGCCCAAGTGGATGGCGCGCCTCGGGCGTCCGCGCGAGCACGCCTCTGCGCCGCGACCCACCGCCAGCCCACCGACGGGCTCGCCGGTCCGCTCATAGTTACGAAGAGGCCTTACATCCGAGCTCTCAGGACGTCGACTTCGCACCCTGGCGAGAACGGGTCGAAGCCGTGCTCGGCCAGCCAGCGGATCGCGACCAGGCTTCGCAACGACCACCACGCGCGGATCACGTCGAGGTCGACGTCGGCTCCGTAGCCCGCGACGACGTCGCCGAGGTGCTCCTCGTGTCCGAACGTCAGGATGGCGAGGTCGTGCAGGGCATCGCCCTGGCCCGCCTCGGACCAGTCGATC
>NZ_DASRGV010000154.1:0-10329 GCF_035650855.1 Actinocrinis sp.
TGCTGCACCCAGGCGAGCATCACCGTTCTGCCAACAGACAACGCGAAATACGCCCAAGCCCTCGCCCACGGCACCAGTGCATGGCTGACCAGCTACAAATCCATCAGGGCGCAGAATGAAGGCGCCAACGGCTGGCTCAAAGGCATCGACACCTGCATCGCCACGGCCAAGCATCGCCGCGCCCGCGGACGCGTCGCCCAAACGCTCCTGCTCGCGCTCACGATCGCAATCACGAACCTGCGCAGACTCGAACAATTCGTCAGCGACAGATACGAAGACCCGGCCACCCTGTTGGATCACTTGTTGCCAGAAGACCAGGACGCGCCCGCCGACCACGACGCTGTAACGCCGCGAGACACGCCCGGCACTGCGCCACCCACAAGCTAGGCCCGGGCCCACCCACCAGGCGGGCCAGCACTCTGCGGAACCAAACAAAAGATCATGCCGAGGGGACCGCGAACCCAGGGAAGGTTCGCGGTCCCCTCGGCATGCCCGCGTGCGGACCAACCGGCTCCTTCCCGGACCATCACACCCTCCGGAAGAAGATCACGCGGCTCCCGGCTAACGAAAACAGCCTCCAACGCGAAGATCCCGGTCAACCATCTCTGGTTGACCGGGATCTCGTGAACGTTCAGCGAGCGAACTCGTGAACATCCCTGTGTAGCGGGGACAGGATTTGAACCTGCGACCTCTGGGTTATGAGCCCAGCGAGCTACCGAGCTGCTCCACCCCGCGTCGGTGTGTCTCTACTGTAGGTCGAAGGTTGCTGCGGAAGCAAATCGGATAGTTCGAAGCGGCTATCGCGCGGACGAGTTCTGTGATGAGTGGCTTGTTTGCGCAGGTCCGGGCGTTGCGGGGTGGCGGATTGGCTGGCGCGGGGGTCGGCGGGGTCTGGTTTCGGGGAGAATGGCGCCATGGAGAACGGGAAGGCCGCGGGTGCCATGAACGCCGCGCTGACGCAGTCGTTGATCGAGCTGGAGCAGCATGTCTCCCGCGACGGCTGGGACCAGGGGCCGCGCTTGTTCGCGCTGGCGGATACTGCGGCGCTGATCAAGGCTGAGCCGCGGCTGGCGGCTGCGCTGGCGCCGGAGACCGTGGAGGTTTCCGGGCTGGGGCCGATGCGGGCTTACACGTCGATCGAGCAGGAGGGCTTTCCCGGTGGGAAGGCGCTCGACGAGGCGCTGGCCGGGATCGGGTGGCCCGAGACCGTGGACGGGGCGGCGTTGGTGGTCGAGCGGGTCATGCTGCCGCCGGATGCTGAGGCGGAGATGCCTGCAGACGGTTCCGGGGTGGACCTGGACGCTTGGGTGGCCGCGCATCCGCAGCGGCAGGAGGTGCGGATCGCCGTGGGGGTGCTGAGGGACGGCTCACGGGACTGCGCGCTGAGGCTTCGCTCGCGGGATGCGGATGACGAGGTGCTGTCTGGGCCTGGGCTCGTGCCGAACCTGGAAGAGGCGCTGGCGCAGACGTTGCGGGATTGAGGGCGGGAAGAGAGGGGGGCGGGGAGGACGGGCGGTTGCACGATGAAGGTGCGGGCGGGGGCGTGGGTATGGGTATGAGTGTGCGTGCCGGGCGGGGTGGCGGTGCGAGGGGAAGAGCGGCTGGGTGACGGTGGGTCAGCAGCTCGGCGGGGTCTTGCCGGCACGGATGTCCGCCAGGGCGTTGAGCGCGTCCTGAAGGGTTGAGACCTTCGCCAACTCCAGGCCGGCGGGGAGGTTCGCCTTCGCGTCGGCACAGTTGTCCGCGGGGGCGAGGAACACCGTGGCCCCGTCGCGGCGGGCGCCGATCGTCTTCATCTGGATGCCGCCGATCGCGCCGACGTTTCCGGACGCGTCGATCGTGCCCGTGCCGGCCACCACCTTGCCGCCAGACAGGTCGCCGCCGGGGGTGAGCTTGTCGATGATGCCGAGCGCGAACATCATGCCGGCGCTCGGGCCGCCGACTCCGTTGAGCTGGATGCTCACGTCGAAGGGGAAGGTGTTCTCGCTCTCCACGGAGATGCCGACGACCGCCTTGCCCTTGCTGTTCTTCGTGGTGCTGGTCGTGACCGTCTGCTGCTTCGTGCCGCGCGAGACGACGAAGCTGACCTGCTGACCGGGCGTCACTTTCTGGATGACGTTCTGCACCTCGGCCAACCCGCTGTCGCCGCCGGTGGTGATCGCGGTGCCGTTGACCGACTGGATGATGTCGCCGGCCTGGAGCTTGCCGTCCGCGGGCGTGCCCGCGCTCACCGACGCGATGACGACCTCGCTGCCCTTGGGCTTGATGCCGAGGGCGCCGAGCGCCGCCGTGATCGCCGCGTCCTGCGAGTCGGTGAACGCCACCGCGTTCTCCTGGTCGCTCTGCTGCTGCGTCGTACCGGGCGGGTAGATCGTCTCCTTGGGCACGATCGCCTGGTCCGAGCTGAGCCAGCCGACAAGGGCCGTACCGAGCGGCATCTGGTAGTCCTGGCTCGACACGCCGACAGTCACCATGCGCAGTTGGCCGTCGGTCTTGTACGTCTGGTGGCCGGTGATCGTAATCAGTGGCGTGCCCTGATACGAGCCGAGTGTGTCGAAGGTGGGACCGGGGGTCATCTCCGCATAAGGCACCGGCTGGAAGTACACGCCGACTCCGAAGACGGCGAGAAGAGTTCCTGAGACGGCGAGCGTGACGGTGCGTCGGCGCGGCATGTGAACGACCCTAATGCACGGATCTGGAGGCGTGCAGGCGGGAGGGGGAATGGGAGCATGAAGGAAGGGGCGGGGGAAAGCAGGGTCAGTCGCGGGTGGAGACGGTGGGGCGCTGGGGCGGGGCGGGTTGCTGGGTACGCGCGAGGACCTGGCGGGCCCGCTGGTAGCGGTGCAGGGTGCCGACGTCCTCCCGGGCACGCCGGACGCGTCGCGCGACGGCTGCCACCAGGGCCGCTACAACGACTGCGACCGCCGGGATGGCCCACCAGACCAGGATCGAGAGCACGGATCGGCAGCCTAGATCAAATTCCGACCCAGGTGTGGGAGCCGTCCCGGAACTCCTCGCGCTTCCAGATCGGCACCTGCTCCTTCAGCGTGTCGATCAGGGTCCTGCACGCGGCGAACGCCTCGGCCCGGTGCGCGGCGGACGCCGCGACGACGACGGCGAGGTCGCCGACCTGTAGCTTCCCGACCCGGTGCACTGCGGCGAGCGCGGTGCCGGGGTGGTCGGCGGCCACTTTGCGCGCGACGTCGAGGAGTCGCTCGCGGGCGGTCGGGTGCGCGGAGTATTCGAGCTCGGTGACCTGCTCGCCGGGGCGTTCCGGGGTGTGGTCGCGGACGGCGCCGATGAACAGGTCGATGCCGCCGGCGTGGCGGTCGGTGACGGCTCGGAGCACCTCGTCCACGGACAGCGGGGTGTCGCGTACGTCGATGAGACGGACGGGGTCGGTCACGGACACCTCATCGTCGTGGAGGGTTGGTGGCGTCGCAGGGGGCGTGGGACTGGGAGACATAAGATCATCATCTCGGGAAGGGCCTGGCGGGTGGCGGGGCTCAGGTGGTGCGGCGCTTCTTGCGGGCGCGACGCACCAGGGCGGCGGTTCCGACCAGCGCGACGGTGGCGCCGGCCGCGCCGAGACCGGCGGCTGCGTCCTTCTTGCCGAGGCGGCGGGACAACGCCGCGTGGTGGCCCTCGATCTCGACGAGCAGCGCCTGGAACGCCTCGGCATTGCTGAACTCCGGCTGCCAGCCGGTGGCCTTGAGCTTCTCGGTGGAGACCGCCCACGGGTGCATGACGTACTGCAGGTCGGTGGCGGGGGCGGGGGTCAGGTGCAGCCGGTGCAGGCGTTCCGCGGCGCCGACGGCCAGCGACTCGGGCAGTTCCATCCGGCGCATCCCGGAGATCTCCTCGACCTCCTGCTGCCCGAGCCAGCCCTCGCTGCCGACCCCGAGCGGGCCGTCCACGTCGCTTAGTGCGGCGCGCACGAGGCCGGAGGCGAGGTCTTCGACGTGGCAGAACTGCCAGCACGGTTCGGAGTCCTTGACCACGAGCAGCCGGGGCGCCTCGAAGTGACGCGTGAAGACGGTGTCGATGCCGTGGCCGGTCAGGACGGCGGGGCGCAGGACGGTGACGGATAGACCGGGGTGCGCTTTGGGAGCGCGTTCGGCCAATCGTTCGATTTCCAGATAGTCGCCGACGAGCGAACCGTCCGGTACCGCACGCAGCGGTGCGTCTTCGGCGAGCGGCACCGGATTATCCGGGTACGCACCGTAGACGACGGCGCTGGTGAACAGGACGACGCGGCTCACTCCGGCGGCGGCTGCGGCGGTGAGGACGGTCTGCGTACCGCGCACGTTCCATGCGGTACGCGTCTTGGTGTCCGTGTCAGGTGAGGTGTCGATGTCTGCGTGGATGACGACGTCCACGTCCCCGAGCCGCTCGGCCAGGCCAGGATCGCGCGCGTCGGCTTGTCTGAAGACCACACCGGGTGCGTCAAGCCTGCGAGTGTCGAGCGCAACGGCCTTGCGTACGCCCTCGTGCCCGGCCAGGCGGACGGCCACCGCCGCGCCGATGACGTCGGCCGCTCCGGTAACCGCTACGGTGAGTCGCGCCGAACGGCGCCGTCCGCCTTCTGCCGGGGAACTCACAAGCACACTCCGATGGTTACTACGGTGAGGGGACGGGACACTCCGTTCACCGTAAAGTCTGTTCTATCCGTAGAGTGCGTGATCCCCGAGTGATTGAGTGGCCGTGCTTCCCGTGAACACCGCTTCTCGTGCGCGCCGCGTCAGGCGCGGTTGCGCCGGGGGTCCCTCTCCAGTGTGGACGATTGTCTAGAGGTTCGACGTGAACGACCACTCAGAAAGTGTCCCACCGAGCGGGGACGAGCCGGAGCCGGTGCCGTTCGAGGACATCGTCAAGGGGCTGGAGGGCCTCGGCGCCGACGTCGAGCGCGAGGCGAAGGAGGCCGAGCAGCGGGCGGCCCGTGAGCAGGCCGAACGCGGCGATCAAGAACGCCGGCAGGAGGGCGTGGGCGGCGCGGAGGCCGGGGCGAACCCGCTGGCCGGGCTGCTGGGCGCGCTCGGTCTCGGCGGGGCGGAGGGCGGCGACATGGGCGAGTCGCTGTCCAAGTTCGCCGCGGGGCTCGGGCAGCAGATGCCCGGGTTCGACCCGCAGATGCTCATGATGATGATGGGCCGCATCCAGTCGCTGATCAACAGCGGCGAGGGCCCGGTGAACTGGGCGCTGGCCAGGGACGTCGCCCGCACGGTGTCCGCCTCGCAGCCGGACCCGAGCCCGACCTCCGGCGAGACCGGCCCGATCGAGGACGCGGTCCGGCTGGCCGAACATTGGCTCGACGAGGTGACCGCCCTGCCGGCCGGCACCACCGGGGCGCTGGCCTGGAGCCGCGCCGAGTGGATCGAGAAGACGCTGCCGGTCTGGAAGCAGCTGGTCGAGCCGGTGGCGGAGCGGATGACCGGCGCGATGAGCGGGCTGCTGCCGGAGGCGGCGGCCGGGGCCGCGGCGCCGATCACCGGGATCGTGCGGCAGATGGGCGGCTCGCTGTTCGGGCACCAGGTCGGCACGGCGCTGGCGCAGCTGGCCACCGAGGTGCTCGGCTCCTCGGACATCGGCCTGCCGCTCGGTCCGGACGGCAAGGCGGTGCTGCTGCCGTCGAACGTGGCGGCGTTCAGCGCGGGTCTGGAGATTCCGGCGACCGAGGTGCGGCTGTACCTGGCGATGCGTGAGGTCGCCTATCACCGCCTGTTCGCGCACGTTCCGTGGCTTAAGGCGCACGTGCTGGGCGCGGTCGAGGCGTACGCACGCGGGATCACCGTGGATCAGAGCCGCATTGAGGAGCTGATGCGTAACGCGCAGTCTCCGGAGGGTCTGGCGAACCTGCAGAGCGTGTTCGAGGAGGGCATCACCTTCACCGCCCCGGACACGCCGCAGCAGCGCGCCGCGCTGGCCAGGCTGGAGACGATCCTGGCGCTGACCGAGGGCTGGGTGGACGCTGTGGTCAACGCGGCGGCCGCGCCGAACCTGCCGCACGCGGGCGCGCTGCGTGAGACCTTGCGGCGGCGCCGGGCCTCGGGCGGTCCCGCGGAGCAGACCTTCTCGGCGCTGGTCGGCCTGGAGATGCGGCCGCGGCGGCTGCGCGACGCGTCCCGGCTGTGGGCTTCGCTCGGGGACGCGCGCGGCATCGACGGACGCGATGACCTGTGGGCGCACCCGGACCTGCTGCCGACCGCCGAGGACTTGGACGACCCGGACGGTTTCGTGCACCGCGACGAGCTCGACATGTCCGGGCTGAGCGACATGTTCGGGGAGGACGAGCAGAAGGCGGCAGAGGAGAAGCCGGCCGACGAGAAGGACCAGGGCGGGGAGGACAAGAGCGGGGAGTAGTCCCTGCGGTTCACTCCCCGGCGGCTACCGGGCGGTCGGGGCTGGTAATCCAATCCGACCATGAGCCCGGGTATAGCGCGGCCCTGATCCCGGACAGCTCCAGCGCGAGCACTTCGTGCGCGGCGGTCACTCCGGAGCCGCAGTACACGCCGACCTCGCGGCCGTTCAGCCCGTTGGCGCCGAGCGAGGCGAAGCGGGTGCGCAGGATCTCGGTCGGCAGGAAGCGGTCGTCCGGTCCGACGTTGTCGCGGGTCGGTGCGCTCACCGCCCCGGGGATGTGCCCGGCGACCGGGTCGATCGGCTCCACGTCGCCGCGGAACCTGGCCGCGGCGCGCGCGTCGAGCAGCACTCCCTCGACCGCGAGTTTGGCCGCCCGGTCGGCGTCGATGACCGGCATCGCGCCGGGCACGGCGATGAAGTTCCCTGCGCCGGTCGCGGCGCCGAGTTCGGAGGTTCCCGGCGTGTCGCCGGAGATGGTCGGCAGGCCGGCCGCCGCCCACGCGGCGTATCCGCCGTCGAGCACCCTTACGTCGGAGTGGCTGAAATACCGCAGCAACCACCAGGCACGCGCCGCAGAGGTCGAGTCGGCTGCGTCGTACACGACGACGGTGCGGTCGTCGGACACGCCCAACGCGCGCATCGCGGCCTGAAAGTCCTCCGCGTTAGGCAGCGGATGGCGACCTCCCACGCCGTTCGGTGCCTGAGGTCCGGCGAGCTGGTGGTCCAGGTCGACGAAACGCGCGCCCGGGATGTGGCCGGCGGCGTAGAGGTCGCGGCCCGGCGGACCGGTCAGTGACCAGCGCACGTCGAGCAGTGTCACGGTCCCGACCGGTGTCTTCTCCTTGCCGACGCCGAGCAGTTCGGCCAGGCGTTCGATGGAGATCAATGGCGCACGGTCTACCGATTCAGGGGCCATAACTCGTCATCCTCGCACCTCGAGCAGGGGGACCAACCGTTCGGCCGCGGTCATCGAGCCGTGCATGCCGATCAGCCGGGACTCGACGACCTCGCGCTCGGAGGCGATCACCGCCCAGTCCCCGCGCATCGCGACCACGACGTCGCCGATCCGGTCACGCATACCCACATCCACGCCGGGACCGAACCAGCCCTCGGCGATGGCCTCCTCGCGGGAGCGCACCGCCGCGACGCCGTCGAGGCGTTCGGACCAGATCGCGAGTACGTCGCGCTCCGCGCCTGGGTGTGCGTAAACGTGTCGGGCTCGTGCCTCACCGCCGAGCAGCGCCACACCGGCCCGCAATTCCCAGTCGGTGTCGGCGTCGATGCGGTGCTCCAGGGGCACGTCGAGCATGCCGTGGTCCGCGATGACGTACAGCGAGGAGTCCTGCGGTAGCCGCTCGGCAAGCCATTGCACCAGCGCGTCGACGTAGCCGAGTTGGTCGCGCCAGGCCTGCGAGCCGACGCCCGCCGCGTGTCCGACGAAATCAAGCTGCGAGTAGTAGAGGTAGACGAGGGCCGGCTCGGGTTCCTCGAGCGCCTGAAGGGCACGCTCGGCCCGTACGTCCGGCGGCTCGGCTCCGGAGAAGTGTGCGCCGCGGAATACCGAGCGGGTCAGGCCGGATTCGGCGAAGCGCGGCGAGGAGACGTGGGTGACCGCGACGCCGGCCCGGCGCAGCCGCTCGAACATCGTCTCCCGCGGCTGCCATTGCAGCGGATCCACGTCCTGATCCCACTTCAGGAAGTTCATCAGCTTCCCGGTCCCCGGGACCATGAGCTTGTAGCCGAGCATGCCGTGCGCCCCGGGCGGCAGGCCGGTGCCGATCGAGGAGAGCGAGGTCGAGGTCGTGGAGGGGAAGCCGGCGGTGAGCGTGCGGCCGACGCCCTGCGGCCCGATGCCCTGCGGTCCGTTCTGCAGCAACGCCGCGAGGTAGGGAGCCGCGTCGGCGTTCTTGAGGATCAGCTCGCTGCCCATCCCGTCGACCAGGAAAAGGCACGCGCGGCGGACCGGGTGCAGCTCCCACAGATCGGCCGTCGTCGTGGTGGACGGGGCCGCGGACACGCCGAGAGCGGCGCCGATCGCGGGCAGCACGTCGCACAGTGCGCCCGCGCCGTAAGCCGGATAATCGAACCCGGCCTCCCCCTCGGCCGCCCCCGCGTCCACGCCGTTACCCGCGTCCAGCTGCGCCGAGTTCGACGGTGGCAGCCGCGAGCGCCTGGGCGAACTCGAGCGTCATCCGTACCGCATCCGGGCCGTCCGCACCGGTCGACACCCTCAGCGAGAGGTCGTCGCCCGTGACAGTGCCGGTATACCCGTGGTCGGCCTCGCAGTGCGGGTCGCCGCAGTTGGCCGGTTCGAGGTCCACTCTGCCCACTGCGCCCCAGCCGACCGTGAGCACGACCTCGCGCGGGAGCGTGCCGCGCACGTGCTTCGCCGGGTCGTCCACCACCCTGGTCACGACGACCGTCGAGACCCGGTCGAGCCGCACCGTCTCGGTCGAGGTGGAAGCGTACGAGCCCACCTGCGAGTCCACTCCGTCGAGCTCCGGCTCGGTGCCGTGCTCGTCGGTGTGGCCGACCACCAGCCGGCGCTTGGTCAGCGCGAGCACGGTGACGTGGCGGCGTACCTCCTCGGCGTCGAAGGTCGTCTCCTGGTGGACCAGATGGCTGATGACCGGTTCGCCGCCGAGCGCGGTCTCGACCGCCTCGGCGACCAGCGCCGGGTAGTAGCCGCTGCGCTCGATGGAGGCGCGCAGACCGGGGTCGAGGGCGCCGGAGTCGGTTCTCTGGGGCATAGCCCAATCCTCGCACTGCCAGGGCCCGCGCGCGTACATCGGGTGGCGGCCGGTTTCCGGGGCGTCGCGGCCGGTTCCAAGTGGTTCTGTCGGTGCCCGGCGGGAGGATGGGTGCCGCACAATGAGAGGATTCGCGCCGCGGCCGCAGCATTCGGCGGCGGCAGGGTCCGGTCCGACGCCAGTCGCGCCCGGATCCACCAGCCGGCAGACAGCACAGACGACAGGTACAGGAGCAGCGCAGCCATGGCCCGCCGCAGCGCACCCCAGGAGACTGACGAGCCGTTCGAGGAACGGATCGTCGAGATCGACGTGACCGAGGAGATGTCCAACTCCTACCTGGAGTACTCCTACTCGGTCATCTACTCGCGCGCGCTGCCCGACGCCCGCGACGGGCTCAAGCCAGTGCACCGGCGGGTGCTGTACCAGATGAACGAGATGGGGCTGCGGCCCGATCGCGGCTTCGTGAAGTCGGCGCGCGTGGTCGGGGAGGTGATGGGCCGGCTGCACCCGCACGGCGACGGGCCGATCTACGACACGCTGGTGCGGATGGCGCAGCCGTTCTCGATGCGGCTGCCCCTGGTGGACGGGCACGGTAACTTCGGCTCGCTCGGCAATGACGACCCGCCGGCGGCGATGCGGTACACCGAGGCCCGGCTGACCCCGGCCTCGCTGTTGATGACCGCGGACATCGACGAGGACACGGTCGACTTCGGCCCGAACTACGACGGCCAGGAGACCGAGCCGGACGTCCTGCCGGCGGCGTACCCGAACCTGCTGGTGAACGGCGCGGCCGGGATCGCGGTCGGCATGGCGACGAACATGCCGCCGCACAACCTCGGCGAGGTGATCTCGGCGGCCCGGCACCTGATCAAGAAGCCGGAGGCCTCGCTCGAGGAGCTGATGCGGCTGGTGCCGGGTCCGGACCTGCCGACCGGCGGGCGGATCGTCGGGCTGGACGGGGTGCGCGACGCCTACGAGACCGGGCGCGGCGTGTTCCGGATGCGGGCGACCGCGCACGTGGAGACGCTGCCCAACCGGCGCAAGGGCATCGTGGTCACCGAGCTGCCGTACGCCGTCGGGCCCGAGCGGGTCGTGGCGAAGATCAAGGATCTGGTGGGCGCGAAGAGGCTGGCCGGCATCGCCGACCTGAAGGACCTCACCGACCGGCAGCAGGGCCTTCGCCTGGTCATCGAGATCAAGAACGGCTTCAACCCGGAGG
>NZ_DASRGV010000155.1:0-4762 GCF_035650855.1 Actinocrinis sp.
TCGTCGGGCACGCCGCCGACCCAGGTCACGGCGTTCAATGTCCCAGCGCTCAATGTCCCAGCGCTCCGATTCCCGGCGCCCACTGTCTCAGTGTTCTCCGTCTCAGGACCCATCCGCGCTCCCGTCTCAGCTTCGGGGGACGACCAGGCCGAGCGCGACCAGATCGGCCAGCGGCTCGGCGATGCTGCACGTGCCGTACCCGGTGAACGCCGCGCGCGCCCGGATCACGGCGTCAGGCTCCAGACCGCGCAGAACATCGGCCAACCGCCCGGCCGACCGCTCGGCGAGCACGGCCGCGACCTCGGCCACGTCGCCGCCCTGGCAGGCCGCGTGCGTCGCTGTCAGGATATTGAGGAAGCCGTGGTGCTCGAAGCCGGTGGCCGGATCGGTGTGCCGGACGGCCTCGTGCAGTCCGGCGGTGCACTTGAACGGCAGGCCGCGCACGACGCAGCCGACGATGAAGCCGGCCAGTTCCTCCTCGGTGGGGAACGCCTGCGCCACGGTGCCACCGGTTCGTAGTTTGGCGCGGAAGGGGCTGTCGGCGACCGCGTCGAGCGCTTCGCCGAGCCCGTAACCGCGCCGTACCTCGATCACGCCGGCGACCTGCTCCGGCAGCGCGCTGCTCAGCGCCTGGGCCGCAGCCCCAGCGGCCTCGGCCGGCGTGCCTTCGCTCTGGCTGGCCAGTTCGACGCCGACGAGTTCGAGTCCTGGTTCGCTCGTCGCGGTCCGCAGGGCGTCCCGCAGCGCGCCCGGTCCGTCCGGGACGACCAGGACCAGCGAGACCGGGTCCGGCGGTCCGTCCATGCCGAGCGGACCGGCGGCGTGCAGCGCGCGCACTTCGTCGGTCACCGCGGGAAGGTGCTTGGCGCCGGCGAGGAACGGCCCGACCAGGTCGCGATACCAGGCGGTGCGGTGCCCGCGGTGCGCGGACACCGCCTGCGCGGCCGGAGCCTTCCCCGGCGGGAACATCGCCGCGTCGTCGCAGAGCTTTGCGAACAGCGGCGGGATCGCCTCACTCGGCCGTGGCGTGCCGCCGGGTCGCCCCGCCGCGCTGCCGGGGCGATGCGTCGGGATCGAGTCCGTCCCCGTCGGCCGGGTCACTGCGGACCCCGGCCCGACCAGGTCCAGGCGTATCCCTCGTCCTCGCTGGCGAAGCCGCCCTCGCCCAGCTCCAGCGGCTTGAAGGTGTCGACCATCACCGCCAGTTCGTCGAAGAACTCGACGCCGATGCTGCGCTCGTACGCGCCGGGCTGCGGGCCGTGCGCATGGCCGCCCGGGTGCAGCGAGATCGAACCCTGACCGATGCCAGAGCCCTTACGCGCCTCGTAGTTCCCGCCGCAGTAGAACATGACCTCGTCGGAGTCCACGTTCGAGTGGTAGTACGGCACCGGGATGGACAGCGGGTGGTAGTCCACCTTGCGCGGCACGAAGTTGCAGATGACGAAGTTCGCGCCCTCGAAGACCTGGTGCACGGGCGGCGGCTGGTGGACCCGGCCGGTGATCGGCTCGAAGTCCGCGACGTTGAACGTGTACGGGTACAGGCACCCGTCCCAGCCGACCACGTCGAACGGGTGGTACGGGCACACGTATCGCGTGCCCTTGATGCCCTGGGGCGTGCGGTGCTTGACGAGGACGGGCACGTCTTCGCCGTCGGCGGCCAGGGTTTCCTGCGGGCCGTGCAGATCGCGCTCGCAGTACGGCGAGTGCTCCAGCAACTGCCCGAACTTCGAAAGGTAGCGCCGGGCCGGCGTGATGTGGCTGTTCGCCTCGATCACATACGCGCGCAGCGGTTCGCCGTCCTCGGGCACCCAGCGGTGCGTCGTGGCGCGCGGCAGGATCACGTAGTCGCCCTGCCGCACCGGCAGCGCACCGAATACGGTCTCGACGACGCCTGAGCCGGACTCGATGTACACGCACTCGTCGCCGATCGCGTTGCGGTACAACGGCGAGGTCTCCCCCGCCACGGCGTACGAGATGCGCACGTCCGCGTTGCCCAGCACCAGCCGACGCCCGGTGACGACGTCCGTGCTCTTCCACTCCTGCCCCTCGGAGAGCGTGTGCAGCTTGAGGTGCCGGGGCTTGAGCGGATGGTTCGCGGTGAGGGTCTGGTCGGGCAGTTCCCACGGCGACGCGTCGACAATCGCCGAGGGGATGTAGCGGTGGTAGAGCAGGGAGGAGTCGGAGAAGAAGCCTTCCTCCCCCATCAGCTCCTCGTAGTACAGGCCGCCGTCCTCGCGCCGGTGCTGCGTGTGCCGCTTGGGCGGTACGTCGCCGACGGAGCGGTAGTACGCCATCGCAGCCTCCTTAGGCTCCGCGTGTTTCGGTGATGCGGTCTTCCAGCCTCAGAGGTTCCCGCGCCGGGCCTGCTCGCGCTCGATGGCCTCGAACAGGGCCTTGAAGTTGCCCTTGCCGAAGCCGAGCGAGCCGTGCCGCTCGATCAGTTCGAAGAACACGGTCGGGCGGTCCTGCACCGGCTTGGTGAAGATCTGCAGCAGGTAGCCGTCCTCGTCCCGGTCGGCCAGGATCCGCAGCTCGCGCAGGGTCTCCACGGGCACGCGGGTCTCGCCGACCCACTCACCCAGTGTGTCGTAGTAGGCGTCGGGCGTCTCCAGGAAGTCCACGCCCATCTCCCGCATCGCGCGCACGCTGGCCACGATGTCGTTGGTCGCCAGCGCCAGGTGCTGCACGCCGGGGCCGCCGTAGAACTCCAGGTACTCGTCGATCTGCGACTTCTTCTTGCCCGCGGCCGGCTCGTTGATCGGGAACTTCACCCGGTGGTTGCCGCTGGCCACCACCTTGGACATCAGCGCGGAGTACTCGGTGGCGATGTCCTCGCCGATGAACTCCTTGAGGTTGGTGAAGCCCATCACCCGGTTGTAGTAGGCGACCCACTCGTCCATCTGCTCGACGTTGCCGACGCAGTGGTCGATGGCCTGGAAGTAGCGGGCCGGGTGGTGCTCCGGCTTGGCATTGAAGAGCGGTCCGGCGGCGGCGAAGCCTGGCAGGAACGGGCCGTCGTAGCGGGAGCGGTCGACCAGGGTGTGCCGGGTCTGGCCGTACGTGGCGATCGCGGCGATGCGCACGGTGCCGTAGTCGTCCTGCAGATCGACGGGCTCAGCCAGGACCGTGGCGCCCTCCTCGCGTGCGTGCTCGACGGCCTTGTCCACATCCGGGACCTCGATCGCCAGGTCAACGACGCCGTCGCCGTGCGCGGCCACCGACTCGCCGACTGCGGACCCGGCGCGCACCTCGCCGGTGATCCGGAAGCGGGCCTTGCCGGAGGTCAGCACGTACTCGGCCACGTCGCGGCTGCCGGTCTCCGGGCCGCTGTAGGCAACGCACGTCATGCCGAAGGCGGTCGAGTAGTAGTGCGCGGCCTGTTTGGCGTTGCCGACGTAGAAGCGAATGTGGTCCATGCCGATGACGGGGAACGGGTCCGCCGCGTCGTCGTGCGGTATGGCGCCGATCAGTACGTCAGCCGGAACGTCGGTCGCCGCCGGGGTGGCTGCCTCGTGGGCGGTCTGGGTCATCGCCTGCCTCCAATGCCGAGGGTGAGGATGGAGAACTACGCCGAAGTAGAGCGGGACCCAGCGCTTGTGACAAGTTCAGCCGAATAAGCTAGACAATCTGCATAGCACATCGTCCGCCAAGGGAGCTGAGATGGAGCAACCGCGTAGGAAACTGGATCAGCTTGACGTGCTGCTGATCCGCGCCCTCTCGGAGAACCCGCGGGCAGGCTTCCTCGAGCTCTCCCGGATCACCAAGGTCTCGCGCGCCACGGTTCAGGCACGCGTGCAGCGGCTGGAGGCCGAGGGGGTGATCACCGGATACGGCCCGGACATCGATCTCGGCGCGGCCGGCTACCCGGTGCTGGCCTTCGTGACGCTGGAGATCGCCCAAGGCCGGCTCGATGAGATCACCGCGGAGCTGGGCAGGCTGCCGGAGGTCCTGGAGGCGCACGCGACGACCGGCCTGAGCGATGTGCACTGCAAGGTGGCCGCGCCGTCGAACGAGGGGCTTCAGGAGGCGCTGCTGCGGATCAACCGGATCCAGGCGGTGGTGCGCTCGACGAGCGTGATCGCGCTGTCTCCGGTTGTCGCTCCGCGCTATCTGCCGCTGCTGGCCGCTGAGCAGCGCGCGGCGCCGAGCCGGGTGCCCGCCTATCAGTCGGGCACCGCTCAGTCGGGCACCGCGCAATAGAGTGACGCGGTACCGCGCGGGGTCAGCGCAGGTGGGTGAAGCGGTACACCGTCTGAGAGCGGAAGGTCTGTCCCGGAAGCAGCACCGTGGACGGGAACTCCGGACGGTTCGGCGAGTCCGGGAAGTGCTGCGTCTCCAGCGCGACCGCGGCGCGCGGGCCGTAGTTGCGGCCCGAGATGCCGACCACCTCGCTCGGCAGCGCGTTGGCCGTGTAGAGCTGCACCCCCGGTTCGGTGGTCAGCAGTTCCATGGCCCGGCCACTCGCCGGGTCCGACAGGCTGCCGACCAGGCGCGGCTCGGCGGTGCGCCCGCCGTCGAGCAGGTAGCAGTGGTCGTATCCGCCGGCGCCCTTGAGCTGCTCGTGCGGGTCGCCGATGCGCGCGCCGAGCGGCGCTCCCGCGGTGAAGTCGAACGGCGTTCCGGCCACCGGCAGCGCCGCGTCGAGCGGGATCAGGGCCGCGTCGACCGGAAGGTATTCGGTCGCGGCGAGGGTGAGTACGTGCTCGTCGATGGTGCCGCTGCCCTCGCCGGAGAGATTGAAGAACGAATGGTTCGTCAGATT
>NZ_DASRGV010000156.1:0-5098 GCF_035650855.1 Actinocrinis sp.
AGCCGGCGCCGGAGCCGGTCGCCGAGTCGCGCAGGGCGAAGGCTTTGATGACGGACAGGACGTAGTCGATCCGCTCGGGGTCGCGGTGGCGCGGCGCCAGTTCGCGCACGGCCATGTGCAGCGCGGCGGCGACGGGGCGGCGCAGCGTCTGGTCCGGTCTCGCCTCGATCTTGCCGGTGCCCCACAGCCGGCCGATCGCCTGCGAGCGCAGCGCGTTGAGCAGCACGGTCTTGCCGACGCCGCGCAGGCCGGTGAGCACCAGCGACCGCTCGGGGCGGCTCCTGGCGATGCGCTCGAGCACGACGTCGAACTGGTCCAGCTCGCGATCCCGTCCGGCCAGTTCGGGCGGGCGCTGCCCGGCTCCCGGCGCGTAGGGATTCCTGATCGGATCCACGAAAAGGACTCTATGACGGCGTCTCAGCTCTACGCTAGACACTCATATACTCCGCGATGAGTCTCTTCGCGGGCATCATCTCGCGTTCCAGTACGTTGTCATGACTATCGCGCACACCCCGCAGCAGGACGGACCGCTCTATGGCCATCCACTTGGAGAAGATCACCGCAACCGTTGACGCTTACCTCGCCGCGTACCCGGAGGAACGGGAGGCGCTCGCTCCGCTGATCCTGGCGCTCGGCAAGGGCTTCGATTTCACCTCCCGCCGCCGCTACCCGGCGCACATCACCGCCGGCGTGATCCTGCTCGACGACCAGGAGCGGGTGCTGCAGATCCATCACCGCAGCCTGGGCCGCTGGCTGAACCCGGGCGGGCACTGCGAGCCGGACGACAAGTCGCTGACCGGGACCGCGCTGCGGGAGCTGGCCGAGGAATGCGGGATCAGACCCGAGGACATCGAGCAGGTGGGCGGGGACGAGTCGCTGCCGATTCAGATCGACGTGCACCCGATCCCGGCCAGCGACGTACGCGCTGAGCCGGCGCATCGGCACTTCGACTTCCGGTTCGCGTTCCGCACCGGCGCGAACCTGCCGACGCTGGGTGGGCGCGAGGCGGTGGCGCATCGGTGGCAGCCGCTGTCGCAGCTGGGGAACGCGGTGCTGGCGGCGAGGTTGGTGGGCTGAGGGACTAGCCCGGAACGAAGCGGCCCCCGTCCCTGCGGACGGGGGCCTTGCTGCGGAGGCTGAGGGATTTGAACCCTCGATGGGTTTTAGACCCAAACCGCATTAGCAGTGCGGCGCCATAGACCGGACTAGGCGAAGCCTCCTGATGCGCGTGCCCGAATCGGGCACAAATCACACTTTCCGTGCCACCGTTGGTGACCGGCTTGGTACGATCCCGCACAGCATACCCGGACCGGAGACGGCGCGACAAAACAAATCCGGGCCCGAGCGGTCCGCTGCTTACGGACATGGTGCTGACGGCAGGCCTTGCGCAACCCACCGGCGGGGCCGGGACGTCTACCGGGAAAGTGGTCCCTCCCGCCGCAGCGCAGCGTGTGGAATAGTCGGACCCACAATCCGCTCCGGGCCCACGCCGGCCGAGGCGGTCCGGCGGTGTGAACGGGCCGCCGCCATAAGGGCGCCGGGGCGTGTGTGACCGATCCGTAAGGGTGGATCGGCCTGGAAAGCGAGTGGAGGGCAGTACCCGGTGAGCCGTACGTCCGGCCGTTCTGCCTCTCGGCTCGCGGCGATACTCGACGCGCTGCCGGACGCGCTGCTGCTCGCTGACGCCTCGGGCCTGGTGGTCAACGCGAACGCCGTCGCCCTTGAGTTGTTCGAGGGCGAAAGCGCGGAGCGGCTGCTCGGCAAGCCGATCGCGGTGCTGTTGCCGGGGCTTGGGCGTGCGGTCGCCACGGGTCCGGGTCCGGCCGCGCTGCCCGCGGGGTCTGCCGCGCCGGTCGGTGCGGTACCGCAAGGGCCGGTGCGTAGCCCGGCTGAGCGACTGGCGGCGCGGCGTACCGATGGAACGTTGTTCCCGGCCGAGGTGAACACGGCGAAGCTGCCGGATGACGGCGACGAGCTGACGCTGTACGTCGTGCGTGATCTGACCGGCGAGCTTGACGTTGAGGCTGAGCTGCGCAGGCAGCAGCGGCAGATCGAGTTGATCCTGCGGGCCGCCTCCGAGGGCATCATCGGCGTCGACAACGAGGCCCGCATCGTGCTGGTCAATCCGGCGGGCGCTCGGATACTGCGGCATCGCGCGAGCGACCTGGGCGGCCAGGACGTGCACGAGCTGATCGCGCACTCGGCCGCGGACGGAACGCCGATATCGGCGGACAAGGTCCTCATCGTGGACAGCCTGCGCAACGGGACCAAGCACCGCTCGCAGGACGAGGTGCTGTGGCGCAGCGACGGCACCTCGGTGACCGTGGACGTGACCACCGCGCCGGTGTTCGAGGGCGATGTGATCATCGGCGCGGTGATGACTTTCTCCGACAACAGCGAGGCGCGCGCGGCGATCCGCCGGGCCCGCGAGCTGGCGGAGGTGCTGGAGGACGAGCTGCGCGCGCCGCTGGCCGCGGTACTCACCGAGCTGCGCAATGTGGCCGAGTACGGGATCGGCGAGCTCGGCCCGAACGTGCGGCAGGCGCTGGGGTCCGCCTCTTCGGATCTCGCCGAGGTGGCCCGGCTGGTGGACGACATCGTGGACTACCAGCACATGGTGGTCGGCGATACGCCCTGCGAGCCGCAGAAGATAGCGCTGTCCGTGGTGGTCGACGCGGCGGTCGAGGCCACGGACGCGGACGCCGCGGCGCTCGGCGTGGACCTGATCGCGCACACCGCCGACGTCGAGGTTTCGGTGGACCCGCAGCTGTTCGCGACGATGCTGGCCCACCTGCTCGCCGACATGGTCAACGCCTCGCCGGTCGGCGGGAAGGTCGTGGTGACGGCGGCCCGGCGCGGCCCGGTGGCCCGGATCGAGATCCGCGGCCCGCACACCGGCGGCGGCCCGCTGCATCTCCCGATCGCGCGGGCGATCGTGGCGCAGCACGGCGGCACGGTCACGACGCACCGGATCGCGGGCAAGGGCAACACGCACGTGGTCGAGATCCCGCTGGAGGGTTCGGCGGGCGGCGGGAAGGGCGACGCACGCGCGATCGGACCCGGTTCGCCGTCGAATCCGACCTCGTCGAATCCCGGGAGTTCGGCCGTCTCAACGGTGAACACGCGGTCGGTGCGGCCGGCGCGCATCACGCCGGTCTCGCGAGTGCGCCCTCCTTCGTCGAACACGCTCGAATCGAGTGTGGAGCCGCCCGCGGCGCCCCCATCGGTCAATCCCCCGCCTGCGGCCGGCGGAGCGGCACCCGGTACCGCGCCCACGGCGACCAGTCAGGCTACGCAGGTGGAGAAGACCAACGGCCACCACACGAGCCACGGCGCGGATGCAAGGCGGCCGGTTACCGCAGCGTCCGGCACGAACGGCCAGGCGCGTATTCCGGCACAGGTGCGTTCGTCGCTGTCTCGTTCATCCGGCTCGATCCCGCTCGATCTCAAGCCGAGCAAGCCTTTGCCCACGAGCGATGTGTGGACACGGCCGCCGCGTAACCCGTCGGATCCGCCTACGCAGGAGATGGACGCCGTCGGTACGCCCAATCCCTCGGCGCGCGGTAACGGGGCAGCTGCTGGCAGCGGTGCTGCTGCGGTAACGGAACCGAATGAGCAGCCGTGGCAGCCTCAGGCGGAGCCCGAAGAGGAGTCGCGCGTCGAGGCAGCGTCCACCGAGACGACGCCTGCTGAGACGGCGCCAGTCGAGACGGGGTTCGTCGAGGAGCGTGGCGTCGCGAAGCAGGGCACGGTGACGTCCGAGCGGCCCGAGGAGGACACGGCGCCACGCGGGCGCAGGCGGGCGGTTGCCGCTGAGCCCGCACCGCAGAGCCCGAATCCGGGTCCGGCCCTGAGCCCAGCCGCGATTGCGCGTATTCCGGCTGCGCGTCCGGAGATCGCGCCTCAGGCCGCCAGGGAAACCGGGTTCGGTGCCGTAGACGACGCCCCGACGCAGGCCATGCCGCCTGTCGTGGCCGCGCAACCGGCCGCTGCGCAACCGGCCGCTGCGCAACCGGCAGCCGCGCAACCGGCAGCCGCGAAGCCTGCGACCGCGAAGCCTGCGGCCGTCGACCCGATGGCACGGTCGGGGATGCAGGACTCGGGCGCTATGCCGGTCGAGATGGTTCCGGACGCGAAGTTCAGTCCGACCCTGCTGCTGTGGCCAGAACCTGACGAGTCGACGGTGGACGTGCTTGACGAGCGCGGCTACGAGTCGGTCGCGCTGGACAATTTCGACGCGCTGCCGCGTACGGTGGACGAGTTGGCTTCAGAGCATTCGACGAAGCCCAGCGCCGTGCTCGTGGACCCGATCGCGGCACCGATCACGCGGCGTGGCCTGCGGATACTGCGCGGCGCGGCGATCAACGCGGGACTGCCGATCGTGGTGACCGCGGGCATCGGCGGCGGGCCGGCCGAGCCGCCACAGGGCCCTGATCCGGCGTTGCTGTTGCAGGCGCTCACTCCGCCCGGAGTCTCGCTCCCCCGCGTGTTGCTGATCGAGGCCCGCGATGACCTGGCCGAGGCGATGACGCACTCGCTGGAGCGTCAGGGCATGCAGGTGCTACTCGCGGCGACCGATGCGGAGAGCATCAACCGCGCCACCGACGGCGTGCCTGACGTGGTTCTCATGGATCTGATGCAGGTGCGGCGACGGCGCACGGGCATCGTCGAGTGGCTACGCGACCATGAGCGGCTGACCACGACGCCCATAGTCGTCTACACCGCGTTGGGTACCGACTCTGCGCAGTTTGCCAACGGGCTGCGCAGCGGAAACGGCGCGCTGTATCTGGCGGAGCGGTCAACCGATTCCGAGGTGGGGAACCGCATCGGGGATCTGCTCGCGAAGATCTGCCTTAGCTGATCTAGCACGCGCCGCTCAGCCGAGCTGCGTGACCTGATAGTCGCCGGCCGCGTAGTGGCGCCTGACTTCCTTCTTGTCGAACTTGCCGACTGAGGTCTTGGGCACCGCGTCGATGGCGGTCCATCGCTCCGGGAGCTGCCACTTGGCGACCCGCTCGGAGAGAAAGGCGCACAGTTCCTCGAACGGGACCGGTTCTCCGCGCCAGACCACGGCTGCCAGCGGCCGCTCGGACCAGCG
>NZ_DASRGV010000157.1:0-14170 GCF_035650855.1 Actinocrinis sp.
TCGTTCGAGGAGATCGACCGGCTCGCCGAACTGGCCGCGGAGCGCGGCGTGCGTCCGCGGGTTATGGTGCGCATCACGGTCGGCGTCGAGGCGCACACGCACGAGTTCATCGCGACCGCGCATGAAGATCAGAAGTTCGGATTTTCGCTGAGCGGGTGGCTGGCGGCGGAGGCCGTGCGTCGCGTGCTCAAGCATGAGGCCTTGGATCTGGTGGGGATCCATTCGCACATCGGGTCACAGATCTTTGACACCTCCGGGTTCGAGGTCGCGGCGCACCGGGCGGTGGGGCTGCTCGCGGGGATCCGGGACGAGCACGGAATCAGGCTCCCGGAGCTGGACCTCGGTGGGGGGCTGGGGATCGCCTACACGAGCGAGGACGATCCGGCGGACGCGTTCGACATCGTCGCGGGGCTCAAGGCCATCGTGGCGAGGGAGTGCTTCGGCTACGGGCTCGCAGTACCGCGGCTGACTGTTGAGCCGGGACGCGCGATCGCCGGCACCCCGGGCATCACGTTGTACGAGGTGGGGACAGTTAAGCCGTTGGATGGTCTCAGGACGTATGTGTCAGTCGACGGCGGTATGAGCGACAACATCCGCACGGCGCTGTACGACGCGGCATATACGTGTGCGCTCGCGTCCCGGACCTCCGAGGCACCGCCGATGCTCGCCCGCGTCGTAGGCAAGCACTGCGAGTCCGGCGACATTGTGGTTCGCGACACCTGGTTGCCTGCCGACGTGGCCGCGGGGGATTTGATCGCGGTGGCGGCGACCGGGGCGTACTGCCGGTCTATGGCCTCTAACTACAACCATGCCCTGCGGCCGCCGGTGGTCTCGGTTCGGAACGGTTCGACGCGGCTGCTGGTGCGGCGCGAGACGGAGGAGGATCTGCTGGCGCTCGACCTCGGGTGAGGGGAGCGGCGCAGCAGTAGGTAACAGATGGCGGCGCGGTCGACGATGCGCAGCAGTGCTCGGCGGCGACAGTGTTTCGCGCATCACGCGACGAGCACGGTGCGCGGGCCTGAGAATGGGCAGGGTCTCGGATACTGGACCGCGGATACCGGAAGACGGACAGACCGGCGACACTTACCGGGCAGGGCAAGCGGAGGACGAGGTTGGGAAGCATGAGCAAGCGCCCGCTGAAGGTAGCGCTGTTGGGCTGCGGGGTCGTCGGCTCCGAGGTCGCCCGGCTCATGACGACGACCGCCGACGACCTGGCCGCGCGCGTCGGCGCCCCGCTGGAGCTGGCCGGCATCGCCGTGCGCAGGCCGAACAGGGTGCGCGACCTGCCGGTCGACCCGGGGCTTTTCACCACCGACGCGCTGGGCCTGGCCACTCGTCCTGACGTCGATGTCGTGGTCGAGGTCATCGGCGGCATCGAGCCGGCCCGCTCGCTGCTGCTCGCCGGGCTCGCGAACGGCGCCAGCGTCGTCACCGCGAACAAGGCGCTGCTGGCCGAGGACGGCGCGACCCTGCACGCCGCCGCCGAGAAGCACGGCGCCGACCTCTACTACGAGGCCGCCGTCGCCGGGGCCATCCCGCTGCTGCGGCCGCTGCGCGAATCGCTGGTCGGCGACAAGGTCAAACGGGTGCTCGGCATCGTCAACGGGACGACGAACTTCATCCTGGACCGGATGGACTCGACCGGAGCCGGGTTCGCGGACGCGCTGGATGAGGCGACGGCGCTCGGTTACGCCGAGGCCGACCCGACTGCCGACATCGAGGGCTTCGACGCGGCGGCCAAGGCGGCGATTCTCGCGGGCCTGGCGTTCCACACCAAGGTCACCGCGGCCGACGTCTACCGCGAGGGCATCACCGAGGTCACCGCCGCCGACGTGGCCTCGGCCCGCGAACTGAACAGCGTGGTCAAGCTGCTCGCCATCTGCGAGCTCGACCCGATCAGCGAGGCCGTCACCGCCCGCGTGCACCCGGCGATGATTCCGCGTTCGCACCCGCTTGCCGGGGTACGCGAGGCGTACAACGCGGTCTTCGTGGAGTCCGAGGCCGCAGGTCAGCTGATGTTCTACGGCCCCGGGGCCGGCGGCGCGCCGACCGCGAGCGCGGTCCTCGGCGACCTGGTCGCGGTGTGCCGCAACAAGGTCAACGGCGGCCGCGCGCCCGCCGTCAGCTCCTACGCCGACCTGCGCGTCGGCTCGATGGGCGAGGCGCGCACCCGCTATCACATCTCGCTCGACGTCGACGACAAGGCGGGCGTGCTGGCGCAGGTCGCGCTGGTCTTCGCCGACCACGAGGTGTCGATCCAGACGGTGCGCCAGTCCGGCCGCGGCGACGACGCGCGGCTCGTGGTCTCGACGCACGTGGCCACGGACGCCGCGCTCGCCGCGACCGTCGAGAGCCTGCGGGCGCTCGACACGGTGCGCGACGTGGCCTCCGTGATGCGAGTTGAGGGCGAATAGGCGGCACGCGGCGGGACCGGAGCGTCCCGCGGTGACCCAGCTTGGAGAGAGAAGAGAGCGAGATGGCTGCTGAGAGCCTGAGCCGGGCGCGTGGCGCCTGGCGCGGCGTCATCGAGGAGTACCGCGAGTGGCTGCCGGTCTCCACGGCCACGCCGGTCGTCACCGTGGGCGAGGGCGGTACGCCGCTGGTACGCGCGAACCTGGTCTCCGAACTGACCGGCTGTGACGTGTATCTCAAGGTCGAGGGGATGAACCCGACCGGCTCGTTCAAGGACCGCGGCATGACCGTGGCCATCTCCAAGGCCGCGCAGGAGGGCGCGAAGGCGGTCATCTGCGCCTCCACCGGCAACACCAGCGCCTCGGCAGCCGCCTACGCGGTGCGCGCCGGGATGATCTGCGCGGTGCTCATCCCGGACGGCAAGATCGCCCTGGGCAAGCTGAGCCAGGCGCTGGCTCACGGTGCGAAGATCCTGCAGGTGGCAGGCAACTTCGACGACTGCCTCACGCTGGCCCGCGACCTCGCCGAGAACTACCCGGTCGCCCTGGTCAACTCGGTCAACCCGGCGCGGCTGGCCGGGCAGAAGTCCGCCGCCTTCGAGATCGTCGACGCCCTCGGCGACGCCCCGGACCTGCACGTCCTGCCGGTCGGCAACGCCGGGAACATCTCCGCCTACTGGATGGGTTACACCGAGTACGAGAAGGCCGGGCTGTCCACGCACCGCCCGCGCATGTACGGCTTCCAGGCCGCCGGCGCCGCGCCCTTCGTCAGCGGCTCGCCGGTCACCAACCCGCAGACCATCGCCACCGCGATCCGCATCGGCAACCCCGCGTCCTGGGACCTGGCCATCGCCGCGCGCGACGAATCCGGCGGCCTGATCGAGTCGGTGACCGACCGTCAGATCCTCTCGGCATACAAGCTGCTCGCCGGACGCGAAGGCGTGTTCGTCGAGCCGGCCAGCGCCGCCGGCGTCGCCGGGCTGCTGAAGCTGGCCGAGGAGGGGCGCCTGGCCCGCGGGCAGCGGATCACCGTGACGGTCACCGGCAACGGGCTCAAGGACCCGGACTGGGCCATCAACGGCGCGCCGACCCCGCCGAAGGTTCCCGTCGACGCGGCCGTCGCGGTCGGCGTCCTCGGGCTGGAGTGAGCCGGTTGGCCCTGCCCGAACCGTCGCGTCCGTCCGAACCGCAGCGATCGGCGACCGCCCGCACGCCGCGCTTCCGGCGCGAGCCGGTCACCGTCCGGCCCCCGGCCACCAGCGCCAACCTCGGCCCCGGCCTCGACGCCTTCGGGCTCGCGCTCGAACTGCGCGACGAGGTAGTCGTGCAGGTCACGGACGAACCCGGCCTGACCGTCGAGGTCACCGGAGAAGGCGCGGGACAGGTCCCGCTCGACGAGGGGCACCTGCTGGTGCGCGCGCTGCGGGCCGGCTTCGACGCCCTCGGCGGGCAGCCGGCCGGGCTGCGGGTCAGCTGCCGCAACCGCATCCCGCACGGCCGCGGCCTCGGCTCCTCCTCCGCCGCGATCTGCGCCGGCCTGACCGCGGCTCGCGAGCTGGTCGAGGACGGCGCGTCAGTGCTCGACGACGACGCACTGCTCGACCTGGCGAACCGGATCGAGGGACACCCCGACAACGTCGCTCCCGCGCTGCGCGGCGGCCTGACGATCGCCTGGCTGGAGCAGGACCCTGAGCACGTGGCCGGGCTCGAACAGGGCACTGCGGAAGCCCGGCCGTCAAAGGACCGACAGGGCACTGACCCGGTCTCCACGGCGGCCGGTTCCACGGACCGTCAGCCGGAGCACACTCGGGCCTTTGCGCTACGGCTCGACCCGTCGCCGGACCTCGCCGCAGTCGCGTTCATCCCGCCGAACCCGCTGGCCACCGAGGTCGCCCGCGGGTTGCTGCCCGAGCGGGTAACGCACCGCGACGCGGCCTTCAACGCGGGCCGGGCCGGCCTGCTCACCGCGGCATTGACGGCCCCGGAACTCAGCCATCATCATCGGGCTGTACTCCTGCACGCCGCCACGCGCGACCGGCTGCACCAGGACTACCGCGCGGCGGCGATGCCGGACAGCGCGGCCCTGATCCGGCGGCTGCGCGCGGACGGGTTCGCGGCGTTCGTCTCCGGCGCCGGCCCGACCGTGCTGGTGTTCGCCGTCGGTCCGGACTGGGCCCGCAAGGCCGCCGACTACGCGCCCGAGGGCTGGGGCGTCACGGTTCTGACCGTCGCTTCCAGGGGCACGGCGGCCGATCAGCCGCCGGATGACACCGACACGCCATGATCTCGTCGAAGGTGGGGAATGCCACAATGGCTCAAGAGTGTTAATCTCGTAACTGCACCCGTTGTCCACGTCGGCCCGGAGTCCTATTCGGGCTCCGTCCGCGCGGCCACGGCAAGTGCTCCCCACCTGAGGACCGACGTCGTAACCCCATTGTGGATTTCCCTGATCCGATGGCGCCTGACGGCGACGGTCCAGACGGCCCCCTTTTCTGGCGCATTCAAGCGCGCCGCCGGACACGGTGCTCCCGCGATCCGGTATTTGAAACCCCGCCCCCGCGGTCGTCGCGGTGCCGAAACGGACACCGCCCGCCGGATCGGGGCACGACCGGTCGCCGAGCCGGGTACCACCCGGAACCGGCGCCCGCTCCAGGGAAGGACCCTTCGTGAGCGATACCACCGAACTGACCTCCGCCGACCAGTCCGCGGCCCGTGGCAGACGCCGCACCGGCACCGGACTGTCCGGCCTCCTGCTGCCTGAACTGCGACTCAAGGCCGCTGAGTTGGGCATCAAGGGAGTGACCCGGATGCCCAAGGGTCAGTTGATCGAGGCGATCCAACAGCGCCAGGGCGCCACCGCGGGCAGCGGCCCGCGCGCCACGGCGCCGGCGGCCGCCTCGACCGGAACCGCCGCCGGTGGTGCGGAGGGCACCGGCTCGAACGGTGCCGCGGCCACCCCGCAGGCGACGGCGTCCGCGCCCGCGCAGCGTGCCAACGGCCGCCGCCGGGCCACCTCCGCGCAGCAGCGCATCCCCGAGCAGCCCGCCCGCCGCGAGGAGGCCGCGGTCGAGACCGCAGCCGCCCCGGTGCAGAGCCGGGCCGCCGAGGCCGCTCCCGCCGCGGCCGCGCAGCCGGCCGCCGCCCAGCCGAGCACGCAGCCCGCGGCCGCCGGCGCCCAGCCGGGCGGCGCGCCGGGCGAGGGCGGCAACCAGCCCTCCCGCCGCGAGCGCAACCGCGACCGCGGCAACAACCGCAACAACCGCGACCGCGGCGACCGCCAGCAGCAGCACCAGGGCGGCGAGCGTTCCGGCAACCGCGACAACCAGCGCGACGGCCAGCGGGACAATCAGCGCGACGGCCAGCGGGACGGCCAGCGCGACAACCAGGGCGGCGGCCAGGACGAGGAGTTCGACGGCCGCGGGCGGCGCAGCCGCTACCGCGACCGGGACCGCAACAACCGGGGCCGGCGCGGCCGTGAGGGCTACGACGCCGGATCGCCCGAGTCCACCCTCACTGAGGACGACGTCCTGATCCCGGTGGCCGGCATCCTGGACGTCCTGGACAGCTACGCCTTCGTGCGCACCTCCGGCTACCTGCCCGGCCCGAACGACGTCTACGTCTCGCTCGCCCAGGTCCGCAAGTACAACCTGCGCAAGGGCGACGCGGTGGTCGGCGCGGTGCGCCAGCCGCGCGAGGGCGAGCGGCGCGAGAAGTTCAACGCGCTGGTCAAGCTGGACAGCGTCAACGGCGTCACCCCCGAGGAGACCCGCGAGTCGCGCGACTCGCGCAGCCAGAACCACCGCCCCGAGTTCTCCAAGCTCACCCCGCTCTACCCGCAGGAGCGGCTGCGCCTTGAGACCGAGGCCGGCCAGCTGACCACCCGGATCATCGACCTGGTGGCCCCGGTCGGCAAGGGCCAGCGCGGCCTGATCGTCTCCCCGCCCAAGGCCGGTAAGACCCTGGTGCTGCAGGCGATCGCCAACGCGATCACCGTGAACAACCCCGAGGTCCACCTCATGGTCGTGCTCGTCGACGAGCGGCCGGAAGAGGTGACCGACATGCAGCGCTCGGTCAAGGGCGAGGTCATCGCCTCCACCTTCGACCGGCCCGCCGAGGACCACACCACGGTCGCCGAGCTCGCCATCGAGCGGGCGAAGCGGCTGGTGGAGCTGGGCCACGACGTGGTCGTGCTGCTCGACTCGATGACCCGTCTGGGCCGCGCGTACAACCTGTCCGCGCCCGCCTCCGGCCGCATCATGTCCGGCGGTGTCGACTCGACCGCGCTCTACCCGCCGAAGCGTTTCTTCGGCGCCGCGCGCAACATCGAGAACGGCGGCTCGCTGACCATCCTGGCCACCGCGCTGGTGGAGACCGGCTCGAAGGCCGACGAGGTGATCTTCGAGGAGTTCAAGGGCACCGGCAACATGGAGCTCAAGCTCGACCGGCGCCTGGCCGACAAGCGCATCTTCCCGGCCGTGGACATCGACGCCTCCAGCACCCGGCGCGAGGAGATCCTGCTCGGCGCCGAGGAGCTCGCGGTCATGTGGCGCCTGCGCCGGCTGCTGCACAACATGGAGCAGCAGCAGGCCCTTGAGCTGCTCATCACGCAGATGCGCAAGACGAAGTCGAACGTCGAGCTGCTGATGCAGATCCAGAAGAACACCCCGGCGCGCGACGGCGAGTAGTCCGTCCGCACCCCGGAATATCCCGGGCTCCGGTGTCGTTGCGGCACCGGAGCCCAGGGCGGGAAAACGGACCACCGACAGCCGATCCGACGGTATCAAGATCACCGTTTTGGAGTCGGAGGCCCGGCCCTGGCAGACTGGTACGTCGGTCCCGGTTCACGCCCCGCGCGGGCGATCCGGCGGCCACTTCGACCATGAGGAGCACATCGTGAAGTCCGGGATCCACCCCGATTACGTGGTCACCCAAGTGACCTGCAGCTGTGGCAACAGCTTCACCACGCGGTCCACCGCCACCAGCGGCCGGATCAGCACCGAAGTCTGCTCGCAGTGCCACCCCTTCTACACCGGCAAGCAGAAGATCCTCGACACCGGTGGCCGGGTGGCCAAGTTCGAGGCCCGCTTCGGCGGCAAGAAGAACTCCGGCAAGTAGCGCGCTTCGCGGCGTCGATGCCAGGCACCCGCTGCCGGCGTCGGCGCCGCTTCGCGTCAGTGGCCGGACGAGCCCGCGGGCCGCGCGGGCGGCATGAGGGACGAGAGGACGCAGCACCGTGTTCGAGGCGATCGACGAACTGTTGGCCGAGCACGCCGAGCTGGAGCAGCGTCTCGCCGACCCGCAGGTGCACGCCGACCAGGCGCTGGCCCGCAAGCTGGGCAAGCGCTACGCCGAGCTGACCCCGATCGCGGAGACGTACCGGGCGTACCAGACCAACGCCGACGACATCGGGGCCGCCCGCGAGCTGGCCCGCGAGGACCCGGACTTCGCCGACGAGATCGACACCCTCCAGGAGCGGCGCGGCGAGCTCGAGCTGCGCCTGCAGCACCTGCTGATCCCGCGCGACCCGGACGACGACAAGGACGTCATCGTCGAGATCAAGGCGGGCGAGGGCGGCCAGGAGTCGATGCTGTTCGCCGGCGACCTGCTGCGCATGTACCTGCGCTACGCGGAGCGGCGCGGCTGGAAGACCGAGATCCTCGAGGCCACCGACTCCGATCTGGGCGGCTACAAGGACGTCTCGCTCGCCGTGAAGTTCCGCGGTACCCCGCCGCCCGGCGAGGGCATCTGGTCACGGCTGAAGTACGAGGGCGGCGTGCACCGCGTGCAGCGCGTTCCCGTTACCGAATCGCAGGGCCGCATCCACACCTCCGCAGCCGGCGTGCTGGTCATGCCCGAAGCGGAGGAGGTCGAGGTCGAGATCAACCCGAACGACCTACGCATCGACGTCTTCCGGTCCTCCGGCCCCGGCGGCCAGTCGGTTAACACGACCGACTCTGCGGTACGCATCACCCACCTGCCCACGGGCGTCGTGGTGTCCTGCCAGAACGAGAAGTCGCAGCTCCAGAACAAGGAGTCGGCGATGCGGATCCTGCGCGCGCGACTGCTGGCCCACGCGCAGGAGGAGGCGGAGAAGGAGGCCTCCGACGCGCGCCGCAGCCAGGTGCGCACCGTGGACCGCTCGGAGCGCATCCGCACCTACAACTTCCCGGAGAACCGACTTTCCGACCATCGCACCGGCTTCAAGGCCTACAACCTGGACCAGGTGCTCGACGGCGAACTCGATCCGGTCATCCAGTCCTGCGTCGACGCCGACCTGGCTGCCAAGCTCGGCGCCCAGGACGGCGGGAGCAGGAGGGTGGAGGCGTGACCGAACCGGCGCCGACCGCCGTGCCTGCCAGCGCCGCGGCCGCGGTCGACGCCGCGCCCGCCGGACGGCCGCTGAACCTGCTGCTGTCCGAGGTGGCGCTGGCGGCAGTGCGCCTGGCCGAGGCCGGAGTCGACTCGCCGCGCGCCGACGCCGAGGAACTGGCCGCGTGGGTGCACGGAGTACGGCGCGGCGAACTGCACACCGTGCGCGACGGCGACTTCGACGCCCGCTTCTGGGCCGCGATCGCCCGCCGGGAGAACCGCGAACCGCTGCAGCACATCACCGGCCGCGCCTTCTTCCGCTACCTGGAGCTCGAGGTCGGCCCGGGCGTGTTCGTGCCGCGCCCGGAGACCGAGGTCATGGTCGGCTGGGCGATCGACCGGCTGCGGGACCTGGACATCGCAGAGCCCGTCATCGTCGACCTGTGCAGCGGCTCGGGCGCGATCGCGCTGGCCATAGCGCAGGAGGTGCCGCGCTCCCGGGTGCACGCGGTCGAGCTGTCCGAGGACGCGCTGGCCTGGACCGGGCGCAACATAGCGAAGGTCGCCGAGGGCCGCCGGGTCACCCTGCACCACGCCGACGCGCGCACCGCGCTGTCGGAGCTCGACGGAACCGTGGACCTGGTCATCTCCAACCCGCCGTACATCCCGCTCGAAGAGTGGGAGGGCGTCGCGACCGAGGCGCGGGACTACGATCCGCAGCTGGCGCTCTTCTCCGGCCCCGACGGACTCGACATGATCCGTTCCCTCGAACGGACGGCGTTCCGGCTGCTGCGCCCGGGCAGCTGGGTGGCTGTGGAACACTCGGACCAGCAGGGCGGGGCGGTGCAGCGGATCTTCCTCGAGGAGCGCGGCTGGGCCGAGGCCGCCGATCACCGCGACCTGACCGGCCGCCCGCGCTTCGTGACCGCGCGCAAGGAAGGCCGTCGCGCGTAAGTAAGGTAAGCGCATCGAAGATGCCGCGCATGAGAGGTGCACAGAGGTGAGCCGTCGCTACGACTGTTCGGATCCGGACCAGCGCACCGCCGGCCTGCGCGAGGCGGCCGGCTCGGTGCGCCGCGGAGAGCTGGTCGTGCTGCCCACGGACACGGTGTACGGCATCGGCGCCGACGCCTTCTCGGCCGGCGGGATCGCCGCGCTGCTGGCGGCGAAGGGCCGCGGCCGCGACATGCCGGTCCCGGTGCTGGTCGGCTCGCCCACGACGCTGCACGGCCTGGTCGCGCAGTTCCCGGAGGGCGGCTGGGACCTGGTGGACGCGTACTGGCCCGGCGCGCTGACGATCGTCACCCGGCACCAGCCCTCGCTCCAGTGGGACCTGGGCGACGCGCGGGGCACCGTCGCGGTCCGGATGCCGCTGCACCCGGTCGCGATCGAGCTGCTCACCGAGGTCGGCCCGATGGGCGTCTCCTCAGCGAACCGCTCAGGACAGCCGCCGGCGACGACCGCCTCCGAGGCCCAGGACCAGCTCGGCACCGCGGTGGAGATCTACCTCGACGGCGGGCCGACGGCCGACAACGTGCCCTCCTCGATCGTCGACCTGACCGGCGACGCGCCGAAGCTGCTGCGCGAGGGCGCGCTGAGCTTCGACCAGCTGACCAAGGTCGTGCCCAACCTGACCCGCTGACCGCGACACGCGCCGAGGCCCGGCCCCCTGACGAAGGGAGCCGGGCCTCGGCGCGTGCGGACAGTCGTACCTGCCGGTTCAGGCCTCAGAAGTGCAGGACCTGGCCCGGGAAGATCAGGTTCGGGTTCGAGCCGACGGTGGACTGGTTCTCCTGGTACAGGGTCTCCCAGTTCGAGATGCCCTCCTTGGCCGCGATGCCGGACAGCGTGTCGCCAGAGACGACGGTGTAGCTGTGGCCGGTGGTCTTGGCCGGAGCCGAGTAGGTGTGCGTGGTGGACTTCTGCACCGGAGCCGAGTAGCTGTGCTTGACCGGCTTGTGGGTGCTGTAGTTCGAGCCGGAGCCCGCGCCGTTGGCGTTGGTGGTGGTGTAGCTGCCGCCGGAGGTGTAGCCGCGCGGGCCGCAGACGGGCCAGGCGCCGATGCCCTGCCCGGCGAGCACCTTCTCGGCGATCGCGATCTGCTCGGAGCGGCTGGCCTGGTTGGCGTAGCGCGCGTAGGCGCCGCCGCCGTAGCCGAGCCAGGTCGACTCGGTGAACTGCAGGCCGCCGTAGAAGCCGTTGCCGGTGTTGATGGCCCAGTTGCCGCCGGACTCGCACTGCGCGATGGCGTCCCAGTTGACTGAGGCGGCGTGCGCCGAACCGGCGGCCAGCAGCGGAATCGTCACACCGGCGCCGGCGACCGCCGCGCCGGCGATCATGCGGCGGGTGAAGGACGCCTTGCGGTGACGGCCGCCCGCAGCTTCTGCGGGCACGTTGGAAGCACGACGAAGGGACATGGAAAAGCGATTCCTCTCCCACGCCTGCGAAGTGAGCTGTCGGATTCGGGCCGGAGATGTGTGGCCCTACCGCGATGCGCGCGGATTCACCCCAAGCCGGACCTGCGTGGGCGCTGCCCCGGTTCCACCCGGCAGCCGCCCCCGTCCGGCGGAAGAAAGTGGTTCCTCCGCTCCTGCCCGTCGGGTCTGGGTTACGGCGTGGACGGTGGGCAGGATTCGGCGTGCCGGCCACGGTGTCCGCGTTGGCGAACGGGATCGACCGTAGGCAGGCCGCGCGCCGAAACTCAACTTCGGGCCGCTGTGGGGGATCTCACATGAACGAACGGTCCTTGATTCGCGACTTTCTGTTGAACAGTAAGGCCTTTCTCGTCACGGTTCGCACCAGAATCAGCACTCTCCGTCAAGGGCGTGGCGCATCGTGACGGAGGCACTACGGGTTTCCCGACGCGACTGCGCTTCCGTTCGGGTGACGTCTTGCCCGTGCCGTACCCGGCGGCGCGGCCTATGGTGTGAGGAAAGATCCGGCAATCACGGCAAACCGCGCGACCTTTCCGCGCGCCGAAGCTCTTGGAGCGTGGTCATGTCCCCAGTCGCCGCTCCCCGATCCACGTCGGCCGACCCGCTGGCCCCCTTCTTCGGACCGGACTACGGCGCGCTGGTGCGCACCGACCCGCAGATCGCCGGCGTGCTGCTGGACGAGCTCGAGCGCCAGCGCGGCTCGCTGCAGCTGATCGCCAGCGAGAACCCCGCCTCGCCGGCCGTGCTGGCCGCGCTCGGCTCGGTGCTCTCCAATAAATACGCCGAGGGCTACCCGGGCCGCCGCTACTACGGCGGCTGCGCGCAGGTGGACGCCGCCGAGCGCCTGGGCGTCGACCGGGCGTGCGCCCTGTTCGGTGCCGAGCACGCGAACGTCCAGCCGCACACGGGCGCGGCCGCCAACCTCGCGGTCTACGCCGCGCTGCTCACCCCCGGCGACCGCGTGCTGGCCATGGCGCTGCAACACGGCGGCCACCTCACCCACGGCGCGCAGGGCAACTTCTCCGGCACCTGGTTCGAGACCGTCGGCTACCCGGTCCGCGAGGACACCGAGCTGATCGACTACGACCGGGTGCGCGACCTGGCCCGTTCGCACCGGCCGAAGCTGATCATCTGCGGGGCGACCGCGTACTCCAGGCTCATCGACTTCGCCGCGTTCCGGTCGATCGCCGACGAGGTCGGCGCCTATCTCCTGGTCGACGCGGCGCACTTCGCCGGGCTCGTCGCGGGGCGCGCCATCCCCTCGCCGGTGCCCTATGCAGACGTCGTCACGTTCACAACGCACAAGACGCTGCGTGGCCCGCGCGGCGGGGCGATCCTGTGCCGTGCCGAGCTGGCGTCGGCGATCGACCGCGCGGTGTTCCCGTTCGCGCAGGGCGGCCCGCTCATGCACGCGGTCGCGGCCAAGGCGGTCGCGTTCGCCGAGGCGTCCAGGCCCGAGTTCCGCACGTATGCGGCGCAGATCGTCGCCAACGCGCGGGCTCTCACGACGGCACTCGCGCAGGAGGGCATGCGCCCGGTGTCCGGGGGCACGGACACCCACTTGGCCGTATTGGACCTGCGCGGCACCGCGGGAGTCGGCGTGCGGACCGCCGACGGCGCGAAGGTCACCGGCCGCGAGGCGGAGCTGCGCTGCGAGCGCGCCGGAATCATGCTCAACCGCAGCTGCGTGCCGTACGACTCGGCCAAGCCGATGGTCACCTCGGGCCTGCGGGTGGGCACCGCCACCGTCACCACCCAGGGGATGAAGGAGCCTGAGATGCGTCGGATCGCCGCCCTCGTCGGCCGCGCGATCCGGGACGCCGACGGCGACGCCGCGCCGGACGTGCAGAAGGAGGTCGCCGAGCTGGTCGACGAATTCCCGCTGTACCAGGCGTGACGATCGCCCGGCGGGGCAACCGGGCAGTCCGGGCGGGCGTCCCCTCTAGTAGGCGGGACCGGCGTACCCTGATCACCGACACGGACCCCGGGCCGGGAAGGCGGCGAGCGGAGCTAGATGCGCGAGTATCTGGTCGTCATGGCGGTCGCCTGGGTGGTCACGTACCTGACCACCGGGCTGATTCGCGTGGCCGCCATCCGCTTCGCGCCGCCGCCGGAGCTGCGTGACCGCGATGTGCACACGGTGCCCACCCCCCGGCTCGGCGGGTTCGCGATGTACCTCGGCTTCCTCGCCGCGCTGCTGTTCGCCGCGCACATGCCGATGCTGCACCAGTGGGTGTACAACACCTCACTCACGATCCCGGGCCTGCTGTGGGGCTCCGGCCTGCTGATCCTGCTGGGCGTCATCGACGACCGCTGGGGCGTGGACGCGCTCATCAAGCTGGCCGGGCAGGTCTTCGCCGCCTCGGTGATGGTGCTCAGCGGAGTGCAGATCCAATGGCTGCCCATCCCCGGCTACGGCACCGTCGTGCTCGACCCGACCAGTTCCGCCGTGCTGTCCATCCTCATCGTGGTCGTGATGATTAACGCGGTGAACTTCGTGGACGGGCTCGACGGACTGGCCGGCGGCATGTGCGCCATTGCCGCCCTCGCCTTCTTCGCCTACGGCTACCGGCTCCAGGTCGGCTACTTCATCTCCACCGCCGCTCCCGCGGTGATGATCGCCGCGATCGTGGCCGGGATGTGCTTCGGCTTCCTGTGCCACAACTGGTCCCCGGCCCGCATCTTCATGGGCGACACCGGCTCGATGCTGCTCGGCCTGCTGCTCGCCGCGATCACCATCCTCGCCATCGGGCAGGTGGACCCGGACCTGGTCATCCAGGCCGCGCACTCGCAGACCGCCGCGACGCACAAGAGCCTGGCCGTCTACATCCCGCTGGTGCTGCCGTTCTCCTGCCTGGCGCTGCCGATGATCGACATGATCATGGCGGTGGTCCGGCGCACCGCAGCCGGGCGCTCGCCCTTCTCCGCGGACAAGCAGCACCTGCACCACCGGCTGCTGCAGATCGGCCACTCCAGGCAGCGCGCGGTGCTGATCATGTACCTGTGGTCCTCGCT
>NZ_DASRGV010000158.1:0-9719 GCF_035650855.1 Actinocrinis sp.
TCGGACTTGCGTGCCCTCCAGCCTGCTGGGCGCGCGGGTCCCGGTCAGTAGCGCCCGATACCGAGTCGGGGGTATGGCTAGCCCCACCTCGGCTACGGAGCCTCGCCGCATGGTCGGGTGCGCCGGCGTTGCATAGGCTTCCAGCCATGACTTGGTTGCGATCATGACGGCCGCCACGGGGGTGCGCTCCGGCGCCGCGGCCGCCGGCTCGGCAGGCGGCGCCGGGCCGTCGCGGCACGCGCCCTTGCTACGCGGGCCGTTCTCCCGCCTGGTCTGGCGCGACGCCGCCTTCGTGGCCGCCGGAAGCAGCTGGGCGGTGGTGTTCGTGCTCGCGCTGATCGTGGACTCGAAGCTGTGGTGGTCCGTCTCCACGCTCGCGGTCGCGCTCGGCGCGATCCTGCTGCCACACCTGCTGCGGTTCGCGACGATCATGCAGCGCAGCCGGTTCGGCGCACTGCTCGGCGTTGAGCTGCGCACCGAGGGTGCCCCTGACGCGCAGCCGGCCAGCTGGCGCGCTTTCCTGGTGACGCTGCGCACCGGCGACGCCTGGCGGCAGCTCGGCTACCACTTCGTCGCGGCCCCGGCCTTCGCGGCGGCCGGACTCGGCATGATCCTGCTCGGCGGCGCCGGTTTCGTGCTGCTGCTGCTTCCCGCGATCGCCCCGGCGCTGCCTCCGCACTCGCCGCTGCGCACGCCCGGTGCCGCGTCTCGTGACGTGCTGCTGTGTGCGGCGGGAGTCGCCGCCCTCTGGCTGTCCGCATGGCTTGCCGGGATCATCGCCGCGCTCGATGAGCGGGCGGCCATGGCGCTGCTCGGGCCGGACCGCGCGGTACAGCTGGAACAGCGGGTCGCCGGCCTGACCGAGAGCCGGTCCGCGCTGGTGCACGCCGTGGACGCCGAGCGCCGCCGGATCGAGCGCGACCTGCACGACGGCGTGCAGCAACGGCTGGTCTCGCTCGCGATCAACCTCGGCATGGCCCGCTCCCAGCTCGACGGCCTGCCGCCGGAGGCCGGCGCCGTCATCGGGGCCGCACACGAGGAGGCGAAGGCAGCGATGGCCGAACTGCGCGACCTGGTGCGCGGACTGCACCCCGCGGTGCTCGACGACCGCGGGCTCGACGCGGCCCTCTCCGGCATCGCCGCGCGCGCCCCGTTCCCGGTCCGGCTGAGCGTGGAGGTGCCCGAGCGGGCGGCCCCCGCGGTCGAGGCGGTCGCGTATTTCGTGGTCTCCGAGGCGCTGACCAACATCGCCAAGCACGCCGAGGCGGCCCAGGCCGACGTCGAGGTCGTACAGACGCGCGGCCGGCTGCGGCTGCGGATCGTGGACGACGGGGTCGGCGGCGCGGACCCGGCCCGCGGCTCCGGCCTGGCCGGCCTGGCCCGCCGCGCGGCTTCGGTCGACGGCACCTTCGCCCTGACCAGCCCGGTCGGCGGCCCGACCGTCATCACCGTGGAGCTGCCGTGCGTGCTGTGATCGCCGAGGACTCCGTGCTGCTGCGCGCGGGGTTGACCCGGGTGCTTGAGGGCTCCGGCATCGACGTGGTGGCCGCGGTCGGCGACGCCGAGGCGCTGCTGGCCGCGGTGGAGGAGCACCGGCCCGACGTCGCCGTCGTGGACGTGCGCATGCCTCCGGGACACTCCGACGAGGGAGTGCGCGCGGCCATGGTGATCCGCCGCGCCTGGCCCGAGGTCGCGGTCCTGATGCTGTCTCAGTACGTGGAGGAGCGTTACGCCGCGGACCTGCTGGCCACGAACACGGCCGCGGTCGGCTACCTGCTCAAGGACCGCGTCGCCGACGTGACGGACTTCATCGACGCGCTCGAGCGGGTCGCGGCCGGCGGCACCGCGCTCGACCCCGAGGTCGTCTCGCAGCTGCTGCTGCGGCGGCACAACGATCCGCTGGACCGGCTCACGCCGCGCGAGCGCGACGTGCTTGCGCTGATGGCGGAGGGCCGCTCGAACGCCCGGATCGCGCAGATCCTGGTGATCACGGAGAGCGCGGTCGGCAAGCACATCAACAACATCTTCACGAAGCTCGACCTGCCGCCCGACGAGGGTGACCATCGCAGGGTCCTGGCGGTGCTGCGCTTCCTGGGCAGCGGTTCTTGACCGTGCTTTCTGAACTACCCACGTCTGAACTACCCACGGGGCAACGGAGGTAGCCAGGGTGAATGAGTACCTTGACGTCGAGGACGCCAGACCGCCGTACGCGGCCGGCGGCGCGGTCGGGCAGGATCCGCTCGTCGCGGGCGGTCCGCCTTATGGCAGCGCCGGCCGTAAAGGACAGCGCGCGCTGTGGTTCGGTATCGCGGCGGCGACGGCGGTCGTCACGATCGCGGCGGTCGGCCTGCCGCAGATTGGTTGGCTCGCCGCGCAGACGGTCACGACGACCTGGAGCGACCACCACGCGATCGCGTCGGTCGAGGTCTACGTGACCGGCGGCGACCTCACCGTTCAGCCGTCCGCGGGCGGCGATGAGGTCTCGCTGCGCCAGACCCTGACCTGGACCGTCAACAAGCCGCAGATCACCGAGACCTGGCAGGGCGGCACGCTGCTGATCAACGAGGACTGCGCGGCGCCTTCGTTCACGGTGGTCAATCCGTGCGGCGCGAGCCTGGTGCTGACTGTGCCTGCGACGGTATCCGTGCAGTCCACCCTCGACTCGGGCTCACTGCAGGTCAGGGGCATGACCGGGAGCGTGAACGCCCGAGCTCGGTCCGGCGACATCGATCTCGAAGACGACAGCGGCACGCTCTGGGCCCGCGCGGACTCCGGCGAGATCCACGGCGCCGGGCTCGCTTCGCAGCAAGCCACCGCTCAAACCCTTTCCGGAGACGTCGATCTCGCGTTCACGAGCGCACCGACCTCGGTCTCCGCGTCGGTCGCCTCCGGCAACGTGATCGTCACCGTCCCGCACGGCGCGACGTACCGCGTCTCCGGGCAGACATCGTCCGGCAACCGCAACGTCGAGCAGAGCATCGAGGACGATTCGTCGTCGCGCACCATCACGATCAGTTCGCTGTCCGGTGACGCCTTACTTAGTTACGCGGGCGATAACTGATGCTGTGACCGCTTTGCGGTTAACCTGGTCACCGTGGGTGCCGCGGGCGTCACACACGCGTCCGCCGCGCCACGCCCTGATCGAGCAGGGGAAAGTCGCGGCGACGAGGAGAACCGATGCCAGCGTCCGAACCAATCGTCATCGTCGGAGCGAGCCTGAGCGGCGCCAAGGCCGCCGAGGCGCTGCGCGCGAAGGGGTACGACGGCCGGATCGTGCTGATCGGCGACGAGGAGCACCTGCCGTACGAGCGCCCGCCGCTTTCGAAGGACTATCTGATCGGCAAGAGCGAGCGCGAGAAGGCGTTCGTGCACCCGGAGTCCTGGTATGCCGAGCACGAGGTCGAGCTGCGGCTCGGCAGCCACGTCTCCTCGATCGAGCGCGCGGCGCATCAGGTCCGGCTGGCCGACGCCTCGCGGCTCGGTTACAGCAAGCTGCTGCTCGCCACCGGCGCCAGCCCGCGCCACCCCCCCGTGCTCGGCGGAAACGCGGACCGCGTCCTCTACCTGCGCACCATCGACGACTCGGAGCGGCTGAAGGCGCTGTTCGGCCAGATCCAGCGGCTGGTCGTGATCGGCGCCGGCTGGATCGGGCTTGAGGCGGCGGCCGCGGCGCGGGGCGCGGGAGTCGAGGTGACCGTCGTGGAGACGGCGGAGCTGCCGCTGCTGCGCGTGCTCGGCCCGGAGATGGGCCGGCACTTCGCCGAGCTGCACCGCCGCAATGGGGTCGAATTCCGGTTCGGCGAGGTCGTGAACGAGATCACCACCGAGGGCGGCTACGCGACCGGCGTGCGGCTGCGCGACGGCTCGGTCCTGCCGACGGACGCCGTCCTGGTCGCGGTCGGCGTGGCGCCGAACACGCAGCTGGCCGAGGACGCCGACCTGGCCGTGGACGACGGCGTGCTTGTGGACGCCTCGCTGCGGACCGAGGACCCGGACATCTTCGCGGCCGGCGACGTGGCCCGCGCGCACCACCCGAAATACGACAAGCGCATCCGGGTCGAGCACTGGGCCAACGCGCTCAACCAGCCCGCAGTGGCCGCGGCGGCGATGCTGGGCGAGGAGGCCCAGTACGACCGGCTGCCGTACTTCTTCACCGACCAGTACGACCTCGGCATGGAGTATCTCGGCTACGTCGAGCCCGGCGGCTACGACCGGCTGGTCACCCGCGGCGACCCGGCCGGCGGCGAGTTCATCGCCTTCTGGCTCGCCGGGGGTCGGGTGCTGGCCGGGATGAACGTCAACGTCTGGGACGTCGGCGATCAGATCCGCGCCCTGATCGAGTCGGGGCAGAGCGTCGACCCGGAGCGGCTGGCCGATCCGGACGCGCCGCTGGGGTCGCTGGTCTCGGCCTGATCGGGTCGCCAGCGCTGATCACATCGCCAGCGCTGGTCAGGCCGTCGGCCCGGTCAGGTGGCCAGGGCCGTGAAGTTGCGCCCGGCCGACTCCCAGCTCGCTTCGGGCCGGAAGCCGAGCGGCCGGGCCAGCGCGAGCAGCGCGCTCGCGCCGACGCTGGCCCACGGCACCGGCGCGCCGTGCTCGCCGAGGCGCAGCTCGTGCCGTTCGTCCAGCTCACCGGCCGCGGTCTCGACCAGCAGCCGGCCGCCGCGCGGGCGCAGCAGGGCCTTGATGCGGGCGAGCAGCGCCTGCGGATCGCCGCCGATCCCGATGTTGCCGTCGATAAGCAGCGCGTACGGCCAGCGGCCCTCGCCGGGCAGCCGGTCGAACACCGAGCGGCGCAGCGCGGTCGCTCCGGCGGCGCGGGCGATGAGCAGCGCGACCGGCGTCACGTCCACGCCGAGCGACGGGATGCCGCGCCGGGCCAGCTCGGCGGCGAGCCGGCCCGGTCCACAGCCGATGTCGAGAGTCGGCCCGGTACATCGGTCCAGCAGGGAACTGTCGGTCTCGTCCGGAGCGGCCGCGTACTTCGCCACGTCGAGATGGAAGACCGCGCCGCTTTCGCAGCGCAGCAGAATCGGCTCGTGCTCTTGCGCCGAGGTGCGGGAGGAGTACGACGCGTGCCGTGGGCCGCGGTCGATCGTCTGCCACAAGGCGCGTTCGTACCCTGACGAGACCGGCCCGCTCCAGCTCGCGGCCGTCGCGTGCGCGTCGTCATGGGTGTCAGCACCCGGCGATGCGATCCCGGCTGTGGCGTTGGGTTCGGCTGTGGTATTCGGTTCGTCCCGGCCCGGCACGATGCGGCCGAGCAGGGCGGCGAAGCGGGAATCCGGAGCCTGCGTCGCGGCAGCCCGCGCGTCCGCCTCGTGGTCGACGTCCCGCAGCGTCGGCAGGACGCTGATGCGCAGGTCGGCGGCGACGAGTCGGTCATGCTGGTGCTTGCCGGTGTCCTCGCGCGACATGGGCACGCCGACGAGCAGGTCGTTCACGCGAGGGTGACCCGGCTCGCGCAGCCCCAGCGCCCAGAAACCGCCGTCCTCGGCCGGGCCGAAGACCGCGTCCGCGTCGGCGTATGAACCGGCCGTCCCGGAGCCGGCCATGCCCGCTCCGAGCGCCAGCAGGCCCTTGGCCAACACCTCGGCCATCACCTGCGGCGTGTCCATCCCGACCAGCAACGCGGGGCCGCGATCGATGCGGGCCGCTTCGGCGAACGCCGCCGCCAGCCGCAGATCCAACGTGCCCGGCACCTGAGGCACGATCTCCAAGCCGTCCCGCAGCGCGGCCGGAAGCCAGTCCCCTGCTTCGCCGTCCAGCACGAGCAGCCGGTGATCGGCCGGCGCCCGGCGGACCGCGTCCAGCGTGTCCAGCAGCGCGGTCCGAGCCAACGAAGCGGCCTGCATCGGCGTGAACGGCGGGGAGAGGCGGGTCTTGACGCGGCCCGGGACCGGTTCCTTGGCGATGACGATCAGGGTGCTCATCGACTGGTCGCCTCCCGCCAGACCCGGTTCATGTCCCGGATCGCCTGAAGGGTGCCGGTGAGCGTCCCGGTGACTTTGGACTTGCCGGTGCGCGGCGCGTACTCGACCTCTGTCTCGTCGATGCGCCATCCGGAGCGCGCGGCCGCGAGCACGGTCTCCAGTGGATAACCGGAGCGACGGTCCGCGACGCCGAGTTCGAGCAGCGCTTCCCGGCGCGCCGCGCGCATCGGGCCGAGATCGCGCACCTGCACTCCGGCGCGCCGCAGCCGGAAGGCGAGGACCTGGTTCGCGAACCGCGCGTGCGGCGGCCACGCCCCGGCGCCGACCGGGCGGCGCCGACCGAGCACCAGGTCTGACTCACCCTTCAGCACCGGGTCGGCGACCCGCGGCAGCTGGCGGGGATCGAGCGAGCCGTCGCAGTCGCAGAAGCAGACGACCGGCGCGGTCGCCGCGGAAAGCCCGGCGTGGCAGGCGGCGCCGAACCCGCGCCGCTGCTCGGTCACGACCAGCGCGCCGAGCTCGGCGGCCAGCCGCGCGGAATCGTCGGTGGACCCGTTGTCCACCACGATCGCTCGATATCCCTCGGGCAGACGCCCCAGGACGTAGGGCAGCGCGCCCTCCTCATTCAGGCACGGCAGGATGACATCGACGAGTGGCACAGCGGGCTCCTCGGCAGCGAAGACTGGAGTGGGGGAGAGTTCGGCGGCGGATGAGTGATCGGTGGTGACCGAGAAGGCGTCGAACGCAGGGGACGCGTCGGGCGTGCGCCGCTGCCGCCGTATGCGCAAAGCCGTCCCGGTGAGCACGACGATCAGTGCGAAGCCGTAACCGCATCGCAGGGAGTTGACCAGGTCCATATCGAGCGGCTGCGTGATCTGGGAGATGAAGACCGGTACCGCAAGCCCCAGCCACTCCCACCGGCCGTCGAGCGCGACCAGCGCGACGAGCAGGATCGCGTACCACTGGAAGACCGGCGTCGTGACGAACATCGTCACGCCCGCGATCACCAGCGTCCCGCGCCACGGCCGGCGCGGATCGCCGCGCAACAGCACGGCCAGGCTGGTCGCGCCGACGATCAGCACCGCCGCCGCGCCGCACCACGCGTCCGGCAGCACGGCGTTGAGCAGCATGAATCCGCCGCCGCCCTGGTAGCCCTGCTCGCGCATGTAGCCGGGGATGAAACCGATCACCTTCGCGCCGACCGCGATCACGTGCGGCACGTACACGGCCACGAAGGTCGCGGCGACCGTCGTGGCGATGAGGATCGGCCGGCGTCGCAGCACGGCCGGCATCGCCATCGCCGGAGTCAGCTTCGCGCCGACGCCGAGACCGAGGATCAACGAGCCGATCAGGTAGCGCCGGCGCGCGAGCTTGCTGCCCGGGTCGGTCCGCGCCGCCAGCGCGAGATAGCCCAGCGCGCCGACGGTGAGCAGCGCGGCCAGCACGTCGACGTGCGCGCCGTTCCCGGTTTCGAAGGCGATCAGCGGACACCACGCCCACAGCGCCGCGAGCCGCGGGTTGCGGCCGAGCCTGCGCAGGGCGAGCAGCAGCGCGATCGTCGTGGCGAGGGCGAGCAGCACCGCCGCCAGCTGGATCGGCTTGTAGCGGCTGCCCGGCGGCGAGACGGCGTGTACGGCGAGGAAGTAGGCCTCGGAGACCGGCGGGTAGATCGTGTGCACGGCGGGCCGGTTGATCAGCGAACAGCCGCCGATCAGCCTGCCGCCGTCCAGATTGGGCTGCCCCATCCCGACGCACCAGCGCGTCTTCTCCTCCGGCCACAGCCAGGGGTCGCGCAGCCCGTTGAGCTCCGGTGCGGCGGGGACGTAGGCGTAGGGGTCGATCCCGGCGGCTTGCACCCGGCCGTCCCAGACGTAGCGGTAAAGGTCGTCGCTGGTGCGCTCGGGCGCGGTGGCGCTGGCGATGCCCGCCGCGAGCCCGCCGAGCAGGATCAGCACGACGGCGGCGCGTACCGGAACCTTGCGCACCAGCAAGACCGCGGCCGCGAAGGCGAGCCACGCCCCGCCGAACAGCAGGATCGTCGGCCAGACCGAGCCGTGCGCCGGCGGGAGGTGCACGCGTTCGGCGAGGCAGGTGACGATTCCCGCGACTGCGAAGGCGCACAGAACCGTCATCACTGACGCGCGCAGCCGGGATCGGGTGTTCTGTTCCGCGGGAACGTAAGGCTCTGGCACTGGCCTTGACGCGGGCTCGCGGTTGCCGGCCTCGTGCGGGTCGCGGCGGTCCGGCGCCGACCTCGGTGCCGGTATCGTCCCGGGCGGCGCGGCCTGCGCCGTGTCGGTGTGCCGAGAACTGCCCGAACCTCGCCCGGTAGATCTTGTGGAGCCCATAGCGCACCACCGTGTCAGCCGCGCCGCCGGAAGGCCCGTCTTCGGCGGCGGCCGTAAGAGCTCCGTAATCGCCAGGTCCGCCAGTTCTTACGGAGTAAAGAACCGCATGCCGCGAGGGCTCCGGGCCTTGCGCCGCGGCTTAGAGTGGTCGGAATGGAAGCCAGCGCTGACGTGCTCGTCGTCGACGACGACCCCACCGTGTCGGAGGTCGTCGCCGCATATCTGCGTCGCTGCGGCCACCGGGTCAGGCTCGCCGCGGACGGGCCGAGCGCGGTCGCCTCCGCGCACCTCAAGCGGCCCGACCTGATCGTGCTCGATCTCATGCTGCCCGGATTCGACGGCTTCGAGGTCTACCGGCGCATCCGCAGGCTCGGCCCCGTTCCGGTCATCATGCTGACCGCGCGGGGCGAGGAGCACGACCGGATCCTGGGCCTCGAACTCGGCGCGGACGACTACGTCACCAAGCCGTTCAGCCCGCGCGAGCTGTCCCTGCGCGCCAACTCGGTGCTGCGCCGGGCCAGGCACGCCGCGGCCCCGCCCGACCAGGCCGCCGACATCCGGCGGGTCGGCGACCTCGAGGTCGACGTCACCGGCCACCAGGCGACCAGGGGCGGCGAGCCGCTCTCGCTCACCGGCCGGGAGTTCGACCTGCTCGCCTTCCTGCTCGCGCACCCCGGCCAGGCCTTCACCCGCGCCGAGCTGATGCAGCTGGTCTGGGGCTGGGACTACGGCGACCAGTCCACGGTGACGGTGCACGTGCGCCGGCTGCGCGAGAAGATCGAGCAGGACCCGGCCGAGCCGCGGCTGCTGGTCACCGTCTGGGGCGTCGGCTACCGGCTCGACCCGCCCGAGGCGCAGGACGCGCTGGGGCCGCCCGCCGGGGCCGGCCGCACTGAACCGGCGCAGCGCGGCCAACGTGGTCAGGCTGACGTGTCCCCGAACGCGTCCGGCAACCACCCGCCGGCCAGCCCGTCCCGTCCGTCCACCAACCCGGCCCGACCCGGCCCGCCTTCCGGAGCGCACCAGTGAGCGACAACGTCCTGATCGTCTTGATCGGTGGCGGCAGTTCGATCGGCGTCGGCGTGCTGGGCCTGCTCGTGCTGCGGATGCTGCGCGGCCGCTCGATGCGCCTGAAACTCTTCGCGGTGGCCATGTTCACCGTGCTGGCGATGGTCGCCGGAGTGCTCGCCGCCGCGCAGAAGATGTTCCTCTCCAAGCACGACTTCGGCGTCGCGCTGGTGGTGTGCATCGCGGCCGGGGTCGTCGCGCTCGCGATGGCGATACCCCTGGCCCGCAGCGTCACCGCGGACAGTCGCGCCCTGCGCAACGCGATGCGCGCGCTCGGCGACGAAGGGCAGGAATTCGACTTCCCGTCCCGGGGCGCCGGTCGCCACGCGGCCCCGGGCCCGTCGTTCCACGACCGCACCAGCCCGGCCCC
>NZ_DASRGV010000159.1:0-26885 GCF_035650855.1 Actinocrinis sp.
GCGGACCAGGAGTGGAAGACGTGGGCCCGGTCGCGCTCGAACACCGCCTTGCCCGCGTCTGGATCGGGCCCGGTGGGATTGGACACAGCGGAGTCGGGCGCGGGGAGGGAAGGCGCGGCGGGCGCGGTATCGGTCATGCCATCCAGCGTAGGAAACGCGGATCGGGCCGCTCCATCGCCACTCTGTACGACGGGGCGGCCCGATCCGGGCAGGTTGTCTAGCGCGCGGGCGCCACCGCGCGGCGAGGGAAGCTAGAGGAAGCTGCGCAGCTGGATCGTCGCGTCCCGCTCCGGGCCTACGCCGATCGCGGAGATCGGCGCTCCGGACATCTGCTCCAGCGTCCGCACGTAGCTCTGCGCGTTCGTCGGCAGGTCGGAGAAGTCCCTGGCCTTGGTGATGTCCTCATCCCAGCCGGGCAGGAACTCGTAGATCGGCTTGGCGTGGTGGAAGTCGGTCTGCGTCATCGGCAGCTCCTCGTACCGCACGCCGTCCACGTCATACGCCACGCACACCGGGATGCGCTCCCAGCCGGTGAGGATGTCCAGCTTGGTGAGGAAGAAGTCGGTCAGACCGTTCACCCGCGTCGCGTACCGCGCGATCACCGCGTCGAACCAGCCGCAGCGCCGGTCCCGGCCGGTCGTCACGCCGCGCTCGTGGCCCTTTGACCGCAGCGCTTCGCCATCCGCGTCGAACAGCTCGGTCGGGAACGGACCCGCGCCGACCCGCGTGGTGTACGCCTTGAGGATGCCGATCGAGCGGGTGATCTTAGTCGGCCCGATGCCTGAACCGGAGCACGCGCCGCCTGTGGTCGGGTTCGACGACGTAACGAACGGATACGTGCCGTGGTCAACGTCGAGCAGCGTGCCCTGAGATCCCTCCAAAAGCACCACCTTGCCCTCGTCCAGCGCCTCGTTCAGCAGCAACGACGTGTCCGCGACGTGCGGGCGCAGCCGTTCCGCGTACCCGAGGTACTCCTCGACGATGGCCTCGGCCGCGATCGCCCGCCGGTTGTACAGCTTCACCAGCATCTGGTTGCGGTCACGCAGCGCGGCGTCGACCTTCTTGGCCAGGATGCCGGGGTCGAACAGGTCCTGCACCCGGATGCCCATGCGCGAGATCTTGTCCGCGTACGTCGGCCCGATGCCGCGGCCGGTGGTGCCGATCCGGTTGCTGCCCAGGAACCGCTCGGAGACCTTGTCGATCGTGCGGTGGTACGGCGTGATCAGGTGCGCGTTCGCGGAGATGACCAGGTTGGAGGTGTCCACGCCCCGGGCGCTGAGGCCGTCGAGCTCCTGGAGCAGCACCGCCGGGTCGATCACCACCCCGTTGCCGATCACCGGGACGCAGCCGGGGGTCAGGATGCCGGAAGGCAGCAGGTGCAGGGCGTAGGACTGGTCGCCGATGACGACGGTGTGACCCGCGTTGTTGCCGCCCTGGTAGCGCACCACGTAGTCAACGGACCCGCCGAGCAGGTCGGTGGCCTTGCCCTTTCCTTCGTCGCCCCATTGGGCGCCGACGAGCACAAGCGCTGGCATTCCGGTTACACCTCTTCCGGACATAGTGAAAGCCCGGTGCAAGCGCGACCGGGCCTCTTGCAACAAGAGCTTACCTGAGCCGGACTTTCCCGGCTACCTCGAAGGACGCGGCCTGGAGCAGATCCGGGCCGCGTCCTTCGCGCCACCGGGTTACTTGATCTTGGTGCCCGCGGAGCGCAGGTCCTGGCACGCGGTCACCACGCGCTGGGCCATGCCCGCCTCGGCCGACTTGCCGTAGGCGCGCGGGTCGTAGGCCTTCTTGTTGCCGACCTCGCCGTCGATCTTCAGCACACCGTCGTAGTTCTTGAACACGTGGTCCACGATCGGCCGGGTGAACGCGTACTGGGTGTCGGTGTCCACGTTCATCTTCACCACGCCGTAGTCCAGCGCCTCGCGGATCTCCGAGAGCAGCGAGCCGGAGCCGCCGTGGAAGACCAGGTCGAAGGGCTTGTCCTTGTTGTACTTGGCGCCGACCGCGTCCTGGATCTCCTTGAGGATCGACGGGCGCAGCTTAACGTTGCCCGGCTTGTACACGCCGTGCACGTTGCCGAAGGTGGCGGCCAGCAGGTAGCGGCCGTTCTCGCCGATGCCCAGCGCCTCGGCGGTCTTCAGCACGTCCTCGGGGGTGGTGTACAGCTTCTCGTTGATCTCGTTGGCGACGCCGTCCTCCTCGCCGCCGACAACGCCGATCTCGATCTCCAGGATGGTGCGCGCCTTCGCGGTCTGCTCCAGCAGCTCCACCGCGATCCGCAGGTTCTCGTCAAGCGGCACCGCGGAGCCGTCCCACATGTGCGACTGGAACAGCGGCTCGAGGCCCTTGGCGACCCGCTCCTGCGAGATGGCGACCAGCGGCTTCATGAAGCCGTCCAGCTTGTCCTTCGGGCAGTGGTCGGTGTGCAGCGCGATGTTGATGTCGTACTTCTCCGCGACCACATGCGCGTACTCGGCCAGCGCCCTGGCGCCGATCACCATGTCCTTGACCGTGCTGCCGGAGAGGAACTCGGCGCCGCCGGTGGAGACCTGGACGATGCCGTCGCTCTCGGCCTCGGCGAAGCCGCGCAGCGCGGCGTTGAGCGTCTGCGACGAGGTCACGTTGATGGCGGGGTAGGCGAACCGGCCGGCCTTGGCCCGGTCGATCATCTCCGCGTAGACCTCAGGGCTTGCGATGGGCATGTGGACTCCTCGAAACGATCCTGTCTCTCACCGGCCAGTCTCGCAGACCCGCCCAAGGGAATGGAAAAGCGGCCGTGATGTGGGATGGCTCCCACGTCACGGTCGCTTTTCGGGGTCTTCGGCGCCAGGGTCGTAAGGCCCTGCGCGGGGCCGCGCGCGGCGGCGGATCAGCCGTTACTTGCGGTGGCGCGCTCCGGCCACGGGCAGCGGCGCCTGCTGCGCCTCCGGCGAGCGGCCGTAGTACAGCTCCTCCTGCTCCTGCTCGAAGCGCTGCAGATCGGTGAGCTCCCCGCGCTGCGCGGCCCGGCGCTCCTTGAGCATCTCAAGGCCCAGCGGGATGAGCGTGATCACCGCGACCACGGCCGCGATCGGCAGGATGGTGGTGTCGATGTTGCCCTTGACCTTCGCGCCGAGCTCGTGGCCGAGCACCAGCATCAGCTCCACCCAGAAGATGTTGCCGATGGTGCTCCACAGCAGGAACGCCCGCGAGGGCATCTCCAGCATCCCGGCCAGCGGGTTGACGAAGGTGCGCACGCCGACGATGAACCGGCTCACCAGCACGGCCTTCGCGCCGCCGTACTTGTTGAAGTAGAACTCGGCGCGCACCGCGTACTTGCGCTTGAAGAAGCGCGAGTCCGGCTTGTCGAAGAGCCTGCGGCCGAATCGCGCCCCGGTGTAGTGCCCGATCTGCGAGCCGACGATCGCGACGATCGGCGTTCCGACCAGCAGGGCCGCGTAGTTCAGGTGGGCGCCGACGAGCTTGTCTGCCGCGCTGGACGCGGCCACGCCGGCCACGAAGAGCAGCGAGTCGCCGGGCAGGAAGAACCCGATGATCAGTGCGCACTCGACGAAGATGATGGCGTAAACGCCGACCAGGCCGAACGAGCTGATCAGAGATGCCGGGTTGAGGATGCTGAGGGCGTGGAAGCTCACGGCGGAAGACTACCTGTTAAAAGTGAGCCGGCGCCTTACGTCGCGTGAGGATGGGACTGATTCGGGACATTCGCGCCGCTGGGCGGCCTTAGGCCCCGAGAGAATGCGGTAGCGCCTAAGGCCGCCTGATGCGCGGAAAGTTACAAGCCCAGATCGGTAAGGCTGAAAGCGGCGTAGTAAGGCAGACCGGCCTGGTCGATCGCCGGCTGTGCGCCGCGCTCGACGATCACCGCGACCGCGACCACCTCCGCACCCGCGGCACGTGCGGCCTCGACCGCGGTGAGCGGCGAACTACCCGTCGTGGAGGTGTCTTCGACGATAAGCACCCGCCGTCCCGCGATGTCCGGGCCCTCAATGCGCCGCTGCAGACCGTGCGCCTTCTCCGTCTTACGCACGACGAAGGCGTCGAGCTTGCGGCCGCCCACCAGCTCCGGGTGCGCGGCCGCCGCGTGCAGCATCGCCGAGGCGACCGGGTCGGCGCCGAGGGTCAGGCCGCCGACCGCGTCGAACTCGAGGTCGCGCACCAGGTCCAGCATGACGAGACCGACCAGCGGTGCCGCCGAGCCGTCGAGACCGACCCGGCGCAGGTCGATGTAGAAGTCCGCCTCCTGGCCCGAGCTGAGCGTGACCTTGCCGTGCACCACGGCCTTCGCCTTGATCTGCGCGAGCAGTTCGGCGCGGTGCTGGCTCGCCGGGGCGAAGGTGATCGGCATCGCGGATGGTCCTTCCGGTCGGGGCGTCCCACAAAGGATACGGATCAGCCGGAACGCGGATCAGTCCGCGGTACGCCCCGACCAGGAGGAGGGAGAGGAAAGAGAAGGGAGGGAATGCGGTAAGGCGGCCGGCTCACAGCAGCGAGCGGGTACCGCTTCCCGCGCCGACCATCGTCGGGCGCAGCTCCACACCGGGCCGCCGACGCAGCTGCTGCGTGCGCAGCGGCGACTGGTTCGGCAAGGGCAGACCGGAGGCATTCGAAGCGTTCGATTCGGCAGCCGCCATCTCACGTCGCGTCAGATCCTCGGCGACTGGCGTGCTCTGCTGCACCGCAGGGCTCTCGATACCGCGGCCCGCGTCCGTACCGCGCACGATGCGCGCGTAAAGGCGTTCGGCGAGCTCCTGGGTCTTGGCCATCGCGGCCAGCCCGTCCTCCAGCGCGGCTTCCGGCGCCGGAACGTCGATCGTCTCGACGACACACCGCGCCACCTCGTTGCACGAGGCTTCAGCGAGGACCTTCCCGAACTGGTGCGCGGCCTCGCGGTAGCTGAGCACGTCGCCGGGGGAGACGTCGCTCGGCAGGCAGGCGCGCATCCGGCCGATCGCGAGGTCGAGCGCGTCGCGCTGCTCGGGCTCGATGCGCTGCGCGGCCAGGTCGGCCATCAGCATGTGCAGCGCCGTGCGCACCTCGTCGAGCTCGGTGGCCAGCGTGGCTGAGGCGCCGTACTCCAGCAGCACCGAGAGCACCAGCGGATCCAGGATGTTCCAATCGGCCTTGGGCCGCACGGTGGTGCCGCGGCCGTGCCGGATCCGAAGGACCCGCTTCTCCTCCAGCGCCTTGAGTGCTTCGCGCAGGATGGTGCGGCTTACCGCGAACTCCTGCGCCAGCGCGGCCTCGGGCGGCAGGTCGCCGCCGGGCTGGAACTCGCCGTCCAGTATCCGCAGCAGGAGCCGTTCGATCACGGCGTTGGCCAGGCGGCTGGGCCGGACGACCCGGTGGACGTTCCACCCTTCGACGTACATACGCTTCGGCTCCTGACTTGCAGTGCGCGTCCGGTCGCGCACAGAACGTGATGCACACAGTAGGAGCAGCGTCGAGGTGATGCCGCCGATTCAGCCGACAACCACTCGATCCGATGACAAGACTCACTCTCCGGAGAAGACGCCCATACGGCGCCTCCGCAGCGCGAATAGCGCGGGCTGACGAGCGTGTGGGCTCAGCGGCGATAGTGGCGCCGCAGCGCCGCGAGCACGAAGGCCAGCGCGGCGAGCGTCGCCGTCGCGGCGCCGACGAGGAACGGGATCCAGGGCGGCAGGCTGCGGTCGCGCAGCCTGCTCCAGATGTCGTCGGGTTCCGGTTCGACCGACAAGGCCGCGTCCTCGGTCGCCAGAGCGGCTTGCTCGCCGACCGTTTCGGGCGGCTCCGGCTCCGAGGGTTCGTCGGGGTCCGGCGCCGCCTCGGACTCAGGCGTCACGAGGCGCAGCGGTGCCGGCGCTTCAGCGGCCTGCGCCTCATCGGCCGCGTCTTCGGCCGTCTCCTGCTGCGGGGGCTTGGACCAGCCGTTCGAAGGACTCGAATCCTGCGGCTCCGGCTCGGCGGGCTGGTCGGGCTGAGCCGGTGCGGAGCTGCCGTTGCCAGGCTTCTGCTGTCCTGCGGGAAGATCCCGCACCACAGCCAGCGGCGCGCGTTTCGAGCTGCGCCTGCGCGGAAGCTCGGTGTCGGGCTGCGGTTCCGTCGCTTGCGCTTCCGGAGGCGAATCGGGCAGTTCGCGCCGCTCGGAACGTTCCTGCGCGGCGGGTTTGGCCGCCGGCGAGGTCTCCGCGAGCGCGGTGAACCAGCGCTGTACGACTCGCTGGAACGCGCTGTCCAGCGCTTCGACGGAGAGGGGAGCGGACCCCGGCGAGATGTCCAGTTGCCCGCCGACGACCACGCGGGTGCCCGGACCGGACTGCCGCAACGCGATCTCCACGACACCTTCCACGGTGCCGCCGGCCCGGCCGAAAACCGCCTCGACTTCCAGCGAAATGCGCAGCGAGGCGGGGACCACCTCCACAATGCGCGCGACTCCGCGGAAGGTGACGGTCTGCTCGCGGGTGCGTACCCGCAACCGCCCGGCCACGCCTTGAGCACCGGAGGCGTCGATGGAGGCGTTCGGCAGCGCGCCGATCAGACGCTCGGCATCGGTGACAGCGGGCCAGAGCAGTCGTCGGTGGACCGGGACCGTGGCCTCGTACGGCATCGACACCCTCACTGCTTCCGGCAGCCGCAACGGCGACGGACCGCCGTGCTCGCAGGCCAGCGTACGCCGCCGCGTCGCCGTGAGCATCGCATGGGTCGCTATCACCTGTTTTGTCATCTTCACCGCGTCATCTTCACTGTGTGATCATCACCGCGTGATCGCCACCGACTGGTTGATCACAATGCGCGGTAGTCACTCCAGGCGCAGAAAGCTCAGCGTCGTCGCGATCTGGCAGTCCTGCGGATACGTATGCCAGGTCGTCCACCAGAGCCCTGCCTGCCACGGCCGCATCACGATCGCTGTCAGCGCGCCCGGCTGCCCTGGATACCGACCGACCAGTCCGTGGGCCGCGCATCGTTCGATTCCGGCGACTCGCACGCCGAATTCCGCTTCGGAGCAGGTCCGCACGTCCGACTCGATCGTGTAGCGCCAGCCGCCCAGCTCACATTCGGCCGTTCGGGGCAGCGGCACCGTGCGTTCCGGCAGGCAGGCCACCGTTTCCAGGCAGAGCGGCTCGACGCCTCCCGCCGGACCGCCGCCGCCCAGCCACACGGAGATCTGGTGCGAGGCGCCGAGCAGTCGCAGCTCCGCGCGGAACGGCGTGAGGTCGAGCCGCCGAACGGCCAGCGCGGGCTGCGGCTCCAGCTGCATCGACCAACCCAGCTCCTCGGCGCTGGTATCGCAATAAGCCGCGGTCAACTCGACGAACATCGATCGGCACCGTCCCAGGCCGTAGGCTTCTCCCGGTGGGGGCCGTGCTGCCAGAAAAGGCGTTCTGTCTGACAAACGGCTCGCCCTGGGTCAACGACTGGAGGACGCGTGAGTCATCACGCCACGCCTGAGGCAGATCACCCGAAAGACGTACCGGGTGCCCGGCGCCCGGTGCTGGCCTCGCGGCTGAGCGGGCTCGGCACCACGATCTTCGCCGAGATGTCCGCGCTCGCCGTGGCCACCGGATCGATCAACCTCGGCCAGGGTTTCCCCGACACCGACGGCCCGGCCGCGGTCGCCGAGGCCGCTGCCCGCGCGATCCTGGAAGGCCGGGGCAACCAGTACCCGCCCGGCCCCGGCATCCCGGAACTGCGCCGCGCGGTCGCCGACCACCAGGCCGACTGGTACGGCCTCGAATACGACCCCGACACCGAGGTGCTGATCACCGCCGGAGCCACCGAGGCAATCGCCGCGGCCCTGCTCGCCGTGGTCAACCCGGGCGACGAGGTGATCGCCTTCGAGCCCTACTACGACTCGTACGCCGCGTGTATCGCCATGGCCGGCGGGGTGCGCGTACCCGCCACGCTGCGCCCGCCGACGCAACAGCACCCGCGCTGGCACCCCGATCTCGACACGCTGGCCGCCTCGATCACCAGCCGAACCAGGGCGCTGCTGCTCAACACCCCGCACAACCCGACCGGCATGGTGCTCAACGAAGCGGAGCTGCGCCGGCTCGCGCAGCTCGCGACCCAGCACGACCTGATCGTCATCACCGACGAGGTCTACGAGCACCTGGTGTTCGAAGGCTCACATGTCCCGATGGCCACGCTGCCCGGCATGCGCGACCGCACCGTGACGATCTCCTCCTCCGGCAAGACCTTCTCGTTCACCGGCTGGAAGATCGGCTGGGTGACCGGCACGCCCGAACTGGTCGCCGCCGTGCGCACCACCAAGCAGTTCCTCACCTACGTCAGCGGCGGCCCGTTCCAGTACGCGATCGCCGAGGCGCTGCGCTTGCCGCGCGACTACTACGCCGAGATGAGCGAAAGCCTGCGGGCGCGGCGAGACCTGCTCGCCACCGGCCTCGCAGACCTCGGATTCGGCGTATCCGCGACGGAGGGCACGTACTTCATCACCACGGACATCCGGCCGCTCGGCGAGCAGGACGGACTGGCGTTCTGCCGCGCGCTGCCCGAGCGCTGCGGCGTGGTGGCGATTCCGAACGCGGTCTTCTACGACGACAAGCAGGCGGGCTTGCCCTTCGTGCGTTTCACCTTCTGCAAGCAGCCGCAGGTGCTCAGCGCGGCGCTGGATCGCCTGGCGGCGCTGGCGAAACCGGAGTGACGGGCTGACCGGCTGACCGTGTGTCAGGGAATGCGTACGTCGTGGGACAGCGCGGCGAGTTCCCGGTCGGCGTCGGTGAGGTCGGCCTCGTTCACCGGGGAGACCAGCGTCCAGTGCTTCCCGACCGGGCAGCGCTGCCAGCGGACCATGCCGAGCCGTACCGCCTTCAACGACGCCCCCGGGATCCAGATCGTCGTGTAGAGGTGGCCGGCCCGGCACCGCACGATGGTCTCGCGCCCCAGCTTGTAGCCCATCAGCCGGGCGGCGAAGGTTCCCGCCGCCAGCAGCGCCACGACCAGGCCCAGCTCGCCGGCGCTGGGCGTCTTGCGGCCCTTTTCCGCTTTCCCGTTCTTGACTCGGATTCTGGACATACCAGCACTATCCTCTCGCGCGAGAAGCCGCGCGAGAGGACTTCGGTCCCTGTCTGGGTCAGACCGTCTCGATCGACAGCCCGTCTTCCGTGTCCGCCACGTCGACGCGCACGGTGGACCCGTCGCGCACCCGGCCGGCCAGGATCGCCTTCGCCAACTGGTCTCCGATCGCCGACTGCACCAGCCGGCGCAGCGGACGCGCGCCGTAAGCCGGGTCGTAGCCGGTGAGCACCAGCCAGTCCCGGGCCGCGGCGGTCACGTCCAGCGTCAGCCGCCGGTCGGCCAGCCTCCGCTGCAGCCGGGCGACCTGCTGCTCGACGATGAGCCCGAGCTCCTCGGTGCCGAGCGCGTCGAAGAGCACGATGTCGTCGAGCCGGTTCAGGAACTCCGGCTTGAAGGTCGCGCGCACCAGGTTCATCACCAGGGCGCGCTTCTTGTCCTCCTCCAGCGCCGGGTCCACCAGGAACTGCGAGCCCAGGTTCGAGGTCAGGATGAGGATGGTGTTGCGGAAGTCCACGGTGCGGCCCTGGCCGTCGGTGAGCCGGCCGTCGTCGAGCACCTGAAGCAGGATGTCGAAGACCTCGGGGTGCGCCTTTTCCACCTCGTCGAGCAGCACGACCGTGTACGGCCGGCGCCGCACCGCCTCGGTCAGCTGCCCGCCTTCCTCGTAGCCCACGTATCCGGGAGGGGCACCGACCAGCCGCGCGACCGAGTGCTTCTCGCCGTACTCGGACATGTCGATGCGGACCATCGCGTGCTCGTCGTCGAAGAGGAAGTCTGCGAGCGACTTCGCCAGCTCGGTCTTGCCGACGCCGGTCGGGCCGAGGAAGAGGAACGAGCCAGTGGGTCGGTCCGGATCGGAGATACCGGCGCGGGCCCGGCGTACCGCATCCGACACCGCGCGTACCGCATCGAGCTGTCCGATCAGCCGCTTGCCCAACTCCTGCTCCATGCGCAGCAGTTTCGCGGTCTCGCCCTCAAGCAGCCGACCGGCCGGAATGCCGGTCCAGGCGGCCACTACCTCGGCCACGTCGTCCGGACCGACCTCTTCCTTGACCATGGTCTCACGGGTGTTCGCGGCCTGCGAGGCCTCGGCCAGCTCGCGCTCCGCGGCCGGGATGTCGGCGTACATCAGCCGGGACGCGGCCTCAAAGTCGCCGTCGCGCTGGGCCCGGTCCGCCTGGCCGCGCAGGTCGTCGAGGCGCTTCTTGAGCTCACCGACCCGGTTGAGGCCGGACTTCTCCTGCTCCCAGCGCGCGTTGAGCGCGTTGAGCTGCTCCTGGCGGTCCGCCAGCTCGCGGCGGATGCGCGCCAGGCGCTCCTGCGAGGCGGGATCCGACTCCTTGGCGAGCGCCAGCTCCTCCATGCGCAGCCGGTCCACCGCGCGCTGCAGTTCGTCGATCTCGACCGGCCGCGAGTCGATCTCCATGCGCAGCCTGGACGCCGCCTCGTCGATCAGGTCGATCGCCTTGTCCGGCAGGAACCGCGCGGTGATGTACCGCTCCGACAAGGTCGCGGCCGCCACCAGTGCGGCGTCGGAGATCTGCACCTGGTGGTGCGCCTCGTACCGGCCCTTGAGCCCGCGCAGGATCGCCACGGTGTCCTCGGCCGACGGCTCGCCGACCAGCACCTGCTGGAAGCGCCGCTCCAGCGCCGGGTCCTTCTCGATGTGCTCGCGGTATTCGTCCAGCGTCGTCGCGCCGACCATCCGCAGCTCGCCGCGCGCCAGCATCGGCTTGAGCATGTTGCCCGCGTCCATCGCCGACTCGCCGGTCGCGCCGGCGCCGACCACGGTGTGCAGCTCGTCAATGAACGTGATTACCTGGCCGCCGGACTCGCGGATCTCGCCGAGTACCGCCTTCAGCCGCTCCTCGAACTCGCCGCGGTACTTCGCGCCGGCCACCATCGCGCCCAGGTCCAGCGAGACCAGCCGCTTCCCGCGCAGCGATTCGGGCACGTCCCCGGCCACGATCCGCTGCGCCAGACCCTCGACCACCGCGGTCTTCCCGACGCCGGGCTCACCGATCAGCACCGGGTTGTTCTTGGTGCGCCGGGAGAGCACCTGCACCACGCGCCGGATCTCGGTGTCGCGGCCGATCACCGGGTCGAGCTTGCCTTCGCGCGCGGCCGCGGTCAGATCGAGGCTGTACTTCTCCAGCGCCTGGAACGTCGCCTCCGGATCGGGGGAGGTGACCCGAGCGCTGCCGCGCACCTTGGTGAACGCGTCGCGCAGCGCCTGCTGCGTCGCGCCCGAAGCCTTGAGGATGTCGGCGGTCTTGTCCTGCCCGGCCGCGAGGCCGACGAGGATGTGCTCGGTGGAGACGTACTCGTCATCGAGCCGGCGCGCCTCATCAGCGGCCTGGTTCATCGCGGTGATCGTGGTGCGCGCGAGCTCGGGCGCCGCGACGGTCGAACCGGCGGCCTTGGGCAGCTGGTTGACGAGGCGCTGCGCCCGCGCGGTCAGGTCGGCCCGGTCCACGCCGACGGCCTCCAGCAGCGGCCTGGCCGTGCCGTCCTGCTGCGCGAGCAGGGCGAGGAGAAGGTGCACGGTCTCCACTTGCGGATTGCCCGCCGCGGCTGCCGACCGCACGGCGACGGACAACGCCTCCTGCGACCGAGTGGTCAGCTTGTAGGGCTCCATCAGGTGCTCCTCGTCCCGTTCTCTTGTGCTTCCAAACCGACGGAACTCAGGGCGTGCTATTCACTTGGCCACTCAGTGCCGTCTCGACCGCGTGACGCGGTTGGTGCTGCTGCTTTTCAGTGCTGCTGCGGCTTCCAGACCACCAGCGCGGTGGACGTGCCGAACGCCGGGAGCGCGGGAAGCAGGTCCGGGCGGTACAGCGGGTTCGCCGCGGCCTGCGCCTGCGCACTGGCCTGGTACTCGGGCTGCTGCACCGGAACGGCCAGCGGGATCGTGGTCGCCCGGGCCATCGCCAGGCTCTCCTCAAGCTCGGCCACCCGCGCGCTGAGCAGCTCGACCTGGTCCTGAAGCTCGCGGATCCGCTTGATCCCGGCCAGGTTCACGCCCTCGTCCTGCGAGAGGCGCTGCACCTCGCGCAGCCGCTCGATGTCGCGCGCCGAGTAGCGGCGGCCGCGGCCGGGCGCCCGATCCGGGCTGACCAGGCCGAGCCGGTCGTACTGCCGCAGGGTCTGCGGGTGCAGGCCGGAGAGCTCCGCGGCGACGGAGATCACGTACATCGCCGCCTCCCCTGCCGCGTTACGCCCGCCCAGATTCCCGTTCTCCGCCGACATTTCAGGCCTCTCCCTTCGCCGCGTCGAGCAGTTCGGCTCGCACGTCGTGGTCCGCGGTCGCTTCGCGGTACTTCTCCAGGGCCGCGTTCGCGGCCTCGCTCAGCTTCGTCGGCACGGCGACCTCGAAGGTGACCAGCAGGTCGCCGCGGCTGCCGTCCTTGCGCGGGGCGCCCTTGCCGCGCACCCGCAGCGTCCGGCCGTTCGCGCTGCCGGCCGGAAGCTTCACGGTGACCGGCAGTCCGCCGAGCACCGGCACCTTGATGTCCGCGCCGAGCACCGCCTCCGGGTACGTCACCGGCACGGTCACGGTCAGGTTGTCGCCGTCCCGCCCGAAAACCTTGTGCGGCTTCACATGCACCACCACGTACAGGTCTCCCGCCGGTCCGCCGCGCTCGCCCGGAGCGCCCTTGCCCTTAAGCCTGATCCGCATCCCGTCCCGCACGCCCGAGGGGATGCGCGCCTGAAGTGTGCGCGTCGAGGCGGCGCGTCCCGAGCCGTGGCAGACCGGGCACGGGTCGTCCACCACCAGGCCGCGGCCCTTGCAGTCCCGGCAGGGCTCGGAGAAGGCGAAGCCGCCCTGGTTGCGGCTCACCTGGCCGGTTCCAGCGCAGGTCGGGCACACCCGAGGCGTCGTGCCGGCCTTCGCGCCGGTGCCGGAGCAGGCCCGGCACGGGTGCTCGCTGGTCATCCGCAGCGGGATGGTCACGCCGTCAATCGACTGCATGAACGTGATCGTGGCCTCGGTCTCCACGTCCGCGCCGCGCCGGCCCGGAGTGGTCTGCGTTGTGGTCGTGCGGCCGCGGTTGAAGATCCCGCCGAGTATGTCGCCGAGCCCGCCGCCCGCGGTCCCGCCGGTGTTGCCGAGCAGGTCGCCGAGGTCGAACGGGAAGCCGTTGCCCGCCCCGGCGCCGCGGAACCCGCCCCCGAACAGCGACCTGGCCTCGTCGTATTCCTTGCGCCGCTTGTCGTCGGACAGGACGTCGTAGGCCTCTGAGATCTCCTTGAACTTCTCCTCGGCGGCGGCGTCCCCCTTGTTGGCGTCCGGGTGATACTGCCGGGCCAGCTTCCGGTAGGCCTTCTTGATGTCGGCCGCGGGAGCGTCCTTGGGGACGCCGAGCACCTTGTAGTAGTCCTTCTCGAGGTAGTCCTTGGTGCTCATCTCGGGTTCGCCTCTGCTCCTTGCGGTGCTCGAAGATCGCTGAACTGCGGTGCGGCGCACACCGCCGCGGGCCGGCTACTCGTCGGGCTCTCCGGGCTGGGCCACGGTGACCCGGGCGACCCGCAGGATCCTGTCACCGAGGCGGTACCCGGGCTGCAGGATCTCCACGCAGGTGTCCTCCTCGACGTCCGGGGAGACCGTGTGCATCAGCGCCTCGTGCACGTTCGGGTCGAACAGCTCGCCGGCCGTGCCGAACTGCTCGAGGCCCAGCTTGGCCAGCTGGTTCTCCAGCGATTCGGCCACCTGCCGGAAGCCGCCCTCGAGCTCGCCGTGGTCGCGGGCCCGGCCGATGTCGTCGAGCACCGGAAGCAGGCCGGTCAGCACCTTGCCGAGGGCCATCTCGGCCATCGCGATCCGGTCCCGCTCGACCCGGCGCCGGTAGTTGACGTACTCGGCCTGCAGCCGCTGCAGGTCCGCGGTCCGCTCGCCGAGCTCGGCCTGCGCGCTCTGCAGTTCGTTGGTGCGCTCGGCCAGCTTGGCGATCAGCTCGGCCACCGCGAGGTTCGCGGCCGGGTCGCCGTGCTCGCCGCCGATGGCCTCGTTCACCCGCCCGGCGAACTCCTCGCCCTGGGCCTCGGGGGCGGCCTCGAAGCCCTCGTCTTCGCCGTACTGCCGGGCTTCCTCTGCGGCGTCCCGGCCGGGGCGGTAGAGGTCGTCGCTCACTTCTTCTCTTCTCCTGGAGTGGATCGATCGGGGGCCGGGCGCGGGCCCGGGTCGAGTGTCGAGGCCTCGCCTCGAACCCAGCCCGCGGCCCGCTGCCGTCGAACTGTCGAACGCCCTCCGGCGCCGCCACGTGCCACGCGGCGTCCCGGGTTCAATCAGCCCGGCGCCGTCAGCCGTTCTTGCCCTCGTCGACGATCTCGGCGTCGACCACGTCGTCCGACTCCTGCTGCTGCTGCGCGCCGCCGTCCTCGGGGGCGCCGCCGGCGGCCGAGGCCTGCGAGGCCTGCGCCTGCTCGTAGAGCGCGGTGCCCAGCTTCTGGCTGGTGGTGGCCAGCTTCTCCGCGGCGTTCTTGATCGCCTCGACGTCGGTGCCGCCGAGCGCGCTCTTGGTGTCCGCGATGGCCGCCTCGACCTCGCCCTTGACGTCGGCCGGCACCTTGTCGGCGTTGTCCCGCATGAACTTCTCGGTCTGGTAGACCAGACCCTCGGCCTGGTTGCGCGTCTCCGCCTCCTCGCGGCGGCGGTGGTCCTCGGCCGCGTACTGCTCGGCCTCGCGCATCATCCGGTCGATGTCCTCCTTGGGCAGCGCCGAGCCGCCGGTGATGACCATCGACTGCTCCTTGCCGGTGCCCAGGTCCTTCGCCGAGACGTTCACGATGCCGTTGGCGTCGATGTCGAAGGTGACCTCGATCTGCGGCAGGCCGCGCGGGGCCGGCGGCAGGCCGGTCAGCTCGAACATGCCCAGGCGCTTGTTGTAGGCCGCGATCTCGCGCTCGCCCTGGTAGACCTGGATCTGCACGGAGGGCTGGTTGTCCTCGGCGGTGGTGAAGATCTCCGAGCGCTTGGTCGGGATCGTGGTGTTGCGCTCGATCAGCTTGGTCATGATGCCGCCCTTGGTCTCGATGCCCAGGGACAGCGGGGTGACGTCGAGCAGCAGGACGTCCTTGACCTCGCCCTTCAGGACGCCGGCCTGCAGCGAGGCGCCGATCGCGACGACCTCGTCCGGGTTGACGCCCTTGTTCGGCTCCTTGCCGCCGGTCAGCTCGCGCACCAGCTCGGCCACGGCCGGCATCCGGGTCGAGCCGCCGACCAGCACCACGTGGTCGATGTCGCGCACCGAGATGCCCGCGTCCTTGATCACGTTGTGGAACGGGGCCTTGCAGCGCTCCAGCAGGTCCGCGGTCAGCTGCTGGAACTGGGCGCGGGTGAGGCGCTCGTCCAGGTGCAGCGGGCCCTCGGCGGAGGCGGTGATGTAGGGCAGGTTGACCGTGGTCTCGGTGGAGGAGGACAGCTCGATCTTGGCCTTCTCGCCCGCCTCGCGCAGGCGCTGCATGGCCATCTTGTCCTTGGACAGGTCCACCCCGTGCGCGTTCTTGAACTGGTTGACCAGGTAGTTGACCACCGCCTGGTCCCAGTCGTCGCCGCCGAGGTGGTTGTCGCCGTTGGTGGCCTTCACCTCGATCGTGGAGAAGCCGTCCTCGTCCTTGCCGACTTCGAGCAGCGAGACGTCGAAGGTGCCGCCGCCCAGGTCGAAGACCAGGATCATCTGGTCGCCCTCGCCCTTGTCCAGCCCGTAGGCCAGCGCCGCGGAGGTGGGCTCGTTGATGATGCGCAGCACGTTGAAGCCGGCGATCTCGCCCGCTTCCTTGGTGGCCTGGCGCTCGGCGTCGGAGAAGTAGGCCGGGACGGTGATGACCGCGTCGGTCACCTTCTCGCCCAGGTAGGCCTCCGCGTCGCGCTTGAGCTTCTGCAGGATGAACGCGCTGATCTGCTGTGCGGTGAAGGACTTGTCGTCGATCTGGATCTTCCAGTCGGTGCCCATGTGCCGCTTGACGGAGCGGATGGTGCGGTCGACGTTGGTCACCGCCTGCCGCTTGGCCACCTCGCCGACCAGCACCTCGGCGTTGCGGGCGAACGCGACCACCGACGGGGTGGTCCGGGCGCCCTCGGCGTTGGTGATGACGGTGGGCTCGCCACCTTCGAGGACGGAGACGACCGAGTTGGTCGTTCCAAGGTCGATGCCGACCGGACGTGCCATCGTGGCTTCCTTAGGGTTAGCTCGTCGCTGCTTCTGCCTGGGCCGGGCCCAGCAGGCGCGCGGGGTAACCGCGGCGACCCGCTTGAGTCCAGTCGACTCAACGATAAGGGTTGAGGCTACTGGACTCAACTTCGTCGCGCTATTGCCTTATTCCGGCTTTGAAGGTGCTGGTCACGAGGGGTACACCGGGTCGGTAAGCGAGGTGCAGATACGACGGCGCGTCGAGAACGGCGAAGTCGGCGCGGGCTCCGACGGCGAGGTAGCCGACATCCGTGCGGCAGAGTGCGCGGGCGCCCCCGAGCGTGGCCGCGAGCAACGCTTCGGCCGGTGACATGCGCATTTCGCGGACCGCGAGGGCGATGCAGAACGGCATCGAGGACGTGTAGCAGGAGCCCGGGTTGCAGTCGGTCGCGATCGCCACGGACGCGCCCGAGTCGATCAGGCGCCGTGCGTCGGGGTAAGGCGAGCGGGTTGAGAACTCGACGCCGGGTAGCAGCGTCGCGACGGTGGACGATCCCGCGAGAGCGTCGATGTCCGCGTCCGTGAGGTAGGTGCAGTGATCGGCGGATGCTGCGCCGTACTCGACTGCGAGCTGGACGCCTGGTCCGTGCCCGAGTTGGTTAGCGTGCAGCCGGACGGCGAGCCCGTGCCCCTTCGCCGCGTCGAGGATCAGGCGCGTCTCGGTCTCGTCGAATGCACCGCGCTCGCAGAAGACGTCCACGTAGTCGGCGTAAGGCGCGCATGCTTCGAGCATCGGGCCGCGCACAAGGTCCACATACTCATCGCGCCGTTCGGCGAACTCCGCCGGCACGACATGAGCACCGAGGAACGTCGCCGCATCGCACTCTTCACGCGCGATACGGATGGCCCGTGCCTCGTCCTCAACGCTGAGTCCGTACCCCGTCTTGCACTCGACCGTAGTCGTGCCTTGCCGCGCCATCTCGGCGACAAGCCTGCGCACGTTACCGCGCAACAGCTCGTCATCCGTGGCGCGCGTAGCGGCCACGGTTGTCCGGATTCCTCCAGCGCTATAAGGCCTCCCGGTCATTCGCGCCTCGAATTCGGCGGCGCGGTCGCCCGCGAAGACCAGATGCGCGTGACTGTCAACGAACCCTGGGATAACCGCTCGGCCGCCGATATCCAAGCGCGCGTCGGCGTCCGGAGCCTGCTGCGCTGGTCCAACCCAGGCGATCCGGCCGTCTTCCACGATGAACGCCGCGTTACGCGTCACCGAAACCGAGCCGTCCCGCGCCCCTTCATTCAGGGAACTGTTTTCCACAGGCTGTGGATTGCCTGTGGCTAACTCCAGGATCCCTGTGACAAGGGTCGAATCAGACACGAGCGTTTCTCCGGTACAGAGCGCTGATAGCCGCGCCCAGCCGGCGCGCGGGCTCCTCCACGAGCCTGTGGATACCGTCGTGCACGACCACCCGCCCGCCGACCACGACATGCCGGACGTCGGCCGCGGTCGCCGCGTAGATCACCGATTCGGCCGCCACGTCGAGCGTCGTGCCGGTCAACCGGATCGAGTCCAGCCCGACCGTGGTGAAGTCGGCAAGCTCGCCCGCGTGCAGCCGCCCCGCGCCGCGCCAGCCCAGGGATTCCTGCCCGGCCGCGGTCGCCGCGTCGATCAGATCGGTGCTCGGCCAGTGCCCGCGCCGCTCGGAGCGCATCCGCTCGTCGAGCTCCATCGCGCGGGCCTCTTCGAAGAGGTCGATGACGGCCTGGCTGTCCGAGCCGAGCGCGATCGGCGAGCCGGCCTCGAACAGGGTGCGCGCCGCGCCGACGCCGTCAGCGAGATCCCGCTCCGTGGTCGGACACATGCAGACGCAGGTCTCTGAGTCGCCGAGTACTTCTATGTCGGCCTGCGAGAGGTGCGTCGCGTGCACTGCTGTCGTGTTCGGACCGAGCGCGCCGGAGGATTCGAGCAGCTGCGCAGGGGTCAGCCGGTAACGGGCAAGGCACGCGTCGTTCTCCGCGCGCTGTTCGGAGAGGTGTACGTGCAGCGGCGCATCGTGCTTGGCTGCTGCCGCCGCGACCGTACCGAGCTGTTCCTTCGGTACCGCGCGCACCGAGTGGATTGCCGCACCGATGATGACGTCTGGTTCATTCGCGTACGCGCTGCGCAAGCTCTCCACGCGCGCGGCCCACTTCTCCGCGTCGCCGTCGGAGAAACGCTTCTGGGTGTTGTTGAGCGCCGTCCTGTTCACGGTCGCGTGCAGGCCGCCGGTCAGATAGCACGTGTCCAGCAACGTGATCCGGATGCCGGCCGTGCGCGCGGCCTGGATCAGGGCGTGGCCCATGGCGTTCGGATCGGCGTACTGCGCGCCGCCGTGGTCGTGATGCGCGTAGTGGAACTCTCCGACCGACGTGATCCCGGCCAGCGCCATCTCCGTGAACACGCCGACTGCGAGCTCGAAGTACGTGTCCGGATTCAGCCCGGCGACCGCTTCGTACATCTGCTCGCGCCAGGTCCAGAACGTGCCCTCTCCTATCTGTGTGCGACCGCGCAGCGCGCGATGGAACGCATGCGAGTGCGCGTTCGCCAGCCCTGGGAGCGTCAACCCTGGAAGATGTACCGCATCGGCCGGCGCCTGAAGGCCGGGCGTGACAGCCGTGATGCGGTCGCCCTCGGTCTCGATGAGCACGTCCGTTTCCACCATCCCCGCCACATAGGCGGCCTCGGCGTGCCATCGCTGCTTCTCAGCGCCTTGCGGTTTTCTGTCGCGTGTTCGCGTCTCGGTCATCCCGTCGTCACCGCCTCAAGCCCCTGATCCCCGGTTCGTCCCAGGTCGCACTCCGGCGAGCTGCGCGACGACCTCGGCCAGCGCGGCGACGCCGGTGAGGCAGTCCGCTGTCTCGGCGTGCTCGGCGGGGGTGTGGGAAAGCCCGCTGGGGTTGCGTACGAAGAGCATCGCGGTCGGCAGCTCGGCGGCCAGGATTCCCGCGTCGTGCCCGGCGCCCGTGGGCAGCTGCGGTACCGGGCCGAAGACGCCCGTCAGCGTCTTGCGGATCTTGTCGCGCAATCCGTGGTCGAACTCGACGATAGCCGTGCGTGACTCGTTGACAACCTCCACCGCGGTACCGTCGCGTTCGGCGCGTTCCCGCGCGGCGGCGACGATCTGCTCCACGACCGCGTCCAGAGCCGCCTCATCTGGGGCGCGGCTGTCGAGCCAGGCGCGGACCCGCGACGGGATCGCGTTGGTGCCGTTGGGCTCAACACTTACTTTGCCGAAAGTTGCCAGCGTGCCGCCGAGCCTGGCCTTCTTGCGGGCGGAGAGGACGGTGTTCGCGTAGGTCAGCATGGGGTCGCGGCGATCGTCGAGCGCGGTCGTGCCGGCGTGGTTGGCCTCACCGGTGAAGTCGAAGCGCCACCGGCCGTGCGGCCAGATCGACGAGGCGACGCCGACCGGGGCGTCCTGGTCGATCAGCCAGCGGCCCTGCTCGATGTGCAGCTCGACGAACTCTGAGATGTTGGCCAGTCGTTCGTCGTCGCGGCCCAGCGCGTCGGGATCCTGGCCCGCCGCCGCCATCGCGTCCGCCAGCCGCACGCCGCCGCCATCGCGCAGTGAGCGGGCCTTCTCCGCGTCCAGTTGCCCGGTCAGCAAACGGGAACCGGCGCAGGCGATCCCGAAGCGTGCCCCCTCCTCGTCGGTGAAGTTGGCGATCACGATCGGCCGCTCGGGCCGCCAGCCGCGCGCCCGCAACAGGTCGACTGCGGCCAGGGAGCTGATGACGCCGAGGGGACCGTCGAACGCGCCGCCGTCTGGTACCGAGTCCAGGTGTGAACCGATCGCCAGCGCGTTACCGCACCGCCGCTCGGCGCCCACTTCTGTGGTTGACTCACCGCTGTCCGGCAGCCACCAGGCCCACTGATTGCCGTTGCGGTCGACCTCGACCGTCAGGCCCCGATCAGCCGCCTGCGACGCGAACCAGTCGCGGCACGCGAGGTCCGCGCTCGTCCAGGCGAAGCGCCGATAGCCCCCGGTGGTCCGGTCGCGGCCGAGGTCCGCCAGCGAAGACCAGAGTTCTGCGAAGCCGGTCGCCTCCGCGACCTCGTTCACGCGCCGTCCCCGGCGGTGTCCCTGTCGCCGGTGTCCTTGTCGGAGGTGCCCTCGCCCTTGTCGGCGCCTTCTCGCATCGGAATGCGAACGGAGCGCTCCTCGGCGACCTCGACCGCGCGGTCGTATCCGGCGTCCACGTGCCGGATCACGCCCATGCCCGGATCGTTGGTCAGCACCCGCTCCAGCTTGGCGGCGGCCAGCGGCGATCCGTCGGCCACGGAGACCTGGCCGGCGTGGATCGATCGGCCCATGCCGACCCCGCCGCCGTGGTGGATCGACACCCAGGAAGCGCCCGAGGCCACGTTGACCATCGCGTTGAGCAGCGGCCAGTCCGCGATCGCGTCCGAGCCGTCCAGCATCGCCTCGGTCTCCCGATACGGCGAGGCCACCGAGCCGCAGTCCAGGTGGTCGCGGCCGATCACGATCGGCGCCTGGATCGCGCCGGAGGCGACCAGTTCGTTGAACCGCAGCCCGGCCTGGTGCCGCTCGCCGTAGCCGAGCCAGCAGATCCGCGCGGGCAGGCCCTGGTAGTGCACCCGCTCGCCGGCCATCCGGATCCAGCGGGCCAGCGAATCGTTCTCCGGGAACAGATCCAGCACGGCGCGGTCGGTCACCGCGATGTCGGCCGGATCGCCGGAGAGCGCCGCCCAGCGGAACGGGCCTTTGCCCTCGCAGAACAGCGGCCTGATGTACTTCGGCACGAAGCCGGCGAAGTCGAAGGCGCGCTGGTATCCGGCCAGCTTCGCCTCGCCGCGGATCGAGTTGCCGTAGTCGAACACCTCGGCCCCGGCGTCCTGGAAGCCGACCATCGCCTCGACGTGCTTGGCCATGGACTCGCGCGCCCGCTGCACGAACTCCTCGGGCTTGTCGAGCGCGAATGACTTCATATCGTCGAAGTCGATGCCCAGCGGCAGGTACGCGAGCGGGTCATGCGCTGAGGTCTGGTCGGTGACGATGTCGATCGGTGCGTTACGCGCCAGCAGCTCCGGTACGAGGTCCGCCGCGTTACCCAACACACCGATGGACAGCGGTCGGCGTGCGTCACGGGCCTCGACCGCCAGCTGGAGCGCGTGATCGAGCGAGTCTGCCTTAACGTCCAGGTACCGGTGCTCGATCCGGCGGGTGATGGCGCGCGGGTCGCAGTCGATGCAGATCGCGACGCCGTCGTTCATGGTCACGGCCAGCGGCTGCGCGCCGCCCATCCCGCCGAGCCCGGCCGTGAGTGTGATGGTTCCGGCCAGCGAACCGCCGAACCGGCTCGCCGCCACCGCCGCGAAGGTCTCGTAGGTGCCCTGCAGGATGCCCTGCGTACCGATGTAGATCCAGGAGCCCGCAGTCATCTGGCCGTACATGATCAGGCCGAGCGCGTCGAGGCGGCGGAACTCGTCCCAGTTCGCCCAGTCGCCGACCAGGTTGGAGTTGGCCAGCAGGACCCGCGGCGCCCACTCGTGCGTGCGCATGACGCCGACCGGCTTTCCGGACTGCACGAGCATCGTCTCGTCTTCGCGCAGCGTCGTGAGGGTACGCAGCAGTGCGTCAAACGAAGCCCAGTTGCGCGCCGCTTTGCCGGTACCGCCGTAGACGACCAGTTCCTCGGGATGCTCGGCTACCTCGGGGTCGAGGTTGTTCTGGAGCATCCGGTAGGCGGCCTCCTGCGGCCAGCCGAGCGTGTTCAGGCTGGTGCCGCGGGGGGCGCGTACCGTACGCGGACCGGTCATGCGCGAGCTCCCTCTCTTGCGGGGATACGGATCAGGTCGGGGTAGAGGAGCTGGCCGGGGCGTCGCTAGGCGTCACGCAGTACTCGTGCCCGCCGCCGCGGCCGGTGAACCCCGAGGTATGTTATGCAATCATTCATAGCTGCGGTCAACCGCATGACTTCATTCAATATTGTTCGTTGTCACAGCTACAGTCGCAGCCGCTGTCACAGTCGTTGTGGCAGCGTTCGTCGTCACAGTCGCAGGAGCAGCCCATGACCACGACGGTCCACCTCGGCCCGGGGGCCATCGGCCACACCGACCTGTCCTTCGCCGAGATCGAGGCGGTCGCCCGGCGCGGTGCGCGGGTGGAGTTGTCCCCAGCCGCTCTGGCCGCCCTCGGCCAAGGCCGCTCCACCGTGGACAAGCTCGCCGCCGCGCCCACCCCCGCCTATGGGATCTCCACCGGCTTCGGCGCGCTGGCCACCCGGCACATCGACCCCGAGTCGCGTGCCGCGTTGCAGCGCTCGCTGATCCGCTCGCACGCGGCCGGCATGGGCGCTCTCGTCGAGCCCGAGGTCGTGCGCGCGCTCATGCTGCTGCGCCTCAAGACGCTCGTGAGCGGGCACACCGGCGTACGTCCGGTTGTCGCCGAGACCATGGCCGCATTGCTGAACAGCGGCATCACGCCGGCGGTCCGCGAGTACGGCTCCCTTGGCTGCTCGGGCGACCTTTCCCCCCTCGCGCACGTCGCGCTCGTCCTGATGGGCGAGGGCGAGGTCATCGACGAGGACGGCAAGCCGGTGCATGCCGCCCCGGTGCTCTCGGAGCACGACATCACGCCGCTGGTGCTGGAGCCGAAGGAAGGCCTGGCGCTGATCAACGGCACCGACGGCATGCTCGGCATGCTCGTCCTCGCGCTGCGCGATTTCGACCGGCTGCTCAAGCTCGCCGACGTAACCGCCGCGATGAGTGTGGAAGCGCAGCTCGGCACCGACCGGGTCTTCCTCCCCGAACTGCACGCCATCCGTCCGCATCCCGGCCAGGCCGCATCCGCCGCGAATCTCCTGGCTCTGCTTAAGGACTCAGGCGTCGTCGCCTCCCACCGCGGCCCTGACTGTAACCGCGTGCAGGATGCTTACTCACTGCGCTGTGCGCCTCAGGTAGCCGGCGCTGCCCGTGACACGCTCACGCACGCGACCCTCGTCGCCGAACGCGAACTCGCCTCGATCATCGACAACCCGGTCGTGCTCCTCGGTGAGGACAGGGTGGAGTCCAACGGGAACTTCCACGGCGCTCCGGTGGCCTTCGTCCTGGACTTCCTCGCCATCGCCGCCGCCGAGGTCGGCTCGATCGCCGAGCGGCGTACGGACCGGATGCTCGACGTCGCCCGCTCGCACGGCCTGCCCCCGTTCCTGGCCGACGACCCCGGCGTGGACTCCGGTCTGATGATCGCTCAGTACACCCAGGCCGCCCTGGTCTCCGAGAACAAGCGCCTCGCCAACCCGGCCAGCGTCGACTCGATCCCGTCCTCCGCGATGCAGGAGGACCACGTGTCGATGGGCTGGTCCGCGGCCCGCAAGCTGCGTACCGCGCTGGACAACCTCGCCCGCATCCTCACCATCGAGCTGGTTACCGCAGCTCGCGCACTGGACATGCGCGCGCCGCTCAAGCCGGCGCCGGGTACCGCAGCCGCGATTGCCGTACTCAGGCAGCGTGGTGTCAGTGGTCCGGGACCGGATCGATACCTCTCCATCGAGCTGAGGGCAGCCGAGGATGCGGTATGTGACGGCTCAGTGCTCGCAGCAGTCGAAGAAGCTGTCGGTGCTCTGCGATAGAACGCAGGGAGAAAACACAGCATCGGAGAAAACACAGCATCGGATAAAACACAGGGCCTGCACGACGACGACTGACCTATCCTGGTCGGCCGATCCATAGTTCAGCGCAACATACGTGTGAGGGCGCCAGGACCGGTACCCATCACAAGGACGGCCGCGAACGGAGGTGACTGACGTGGCGGCGGTGATGCCCGACCCGACAGGGTTCCTCGACCCGGCTGTCGGCGCGGCCGGCAGCTCCACCGAGCAGGTGCTCGGCCTGCTCGACGGTCGCCGCCTTTCCCCCGCGCAGCGCCGGATCGGCCAGTTCCTCATCGACCACCTGGCCGAGGTCGTGTTCATGTCGAGCGTGGACCTGGCCGAGCGGGTCGGGGTGAGCCAACCCTCGGTCACCCGCTTCGCCACCGCGCTCGGCTTCTCCGGCTACCCGGCGCTGCGCGACGCGCTCAAGGGCATCGTGCTCGGCTCGGTCGGCGAGTCCCCGGAGGAGGTGCGCCGCAACGAGTTCCAGGCCGCGATCGCCGCCGAGCAGACCAACCTCGAAGCCTTGCAGCGCCTCGCCGCGGCCCCCGACCGGCTGATCGAGACCGGCCGGCTGCTGGCCGGCTCGAACCCGCTGGTCGTGCTGGGCCTGCGCCTCTCCCTCTCGGTCGCGCACTACTTCGGGTACAGCGCGCAGCGGATCCACCCGGACGTCCGGCTGATCTCCGCCGCGGGCACGGCGGCCGACGACGCGCTGCTGCAGGCCCGCCAGGCGGGCGCCACCTGGATGGTCGCCTTCCTGCTGCCCCGCTACGCGCAGGAAGCACTCACCGCGATCGACCACGCCCGAGAGCTCGGGCTCAAGGTAGTCCTGGTCACGGACAATCCGCTGGTCCCGTTCGCCGGCTCGGCGGACGTGCTGCTGCCGGCCGGCGTCGGCTCCCGGCTGGTCTTCGACTCGCACGCCGCACCGATGGTGCTCGCGTCGTTGCTGGTCCAGGCGATCGCCGACGCGGCGCCCGAGCGCACCCAGGGCCGCCTCGAAGCGCACGAATCACTCAGCGAGGCGCGCGGCTTCTACCGCTGAAGCGTGACCAAGGGCACGCTGAGCCGGGTTCACGCCATAAGTTACCGGCGAGTAGAGTTGTTTTCGATCTCCGAGCGACGCCTGGCGCGCTCAGGACTGCGTTCACGGACCACCCGGCACCGATACAGGAGCTCGGCTCACCATGCACATCGCCGCGATCATCATCTCCCTCGGCATAGCCGCGGTCGGCCTCGCGCTGTTCGCACGCGTGCTCACCCGGATGTACCGGCTGATCACGGCCGGGCAGCCGGCCCCAGGCCGCGCCGGCGATCCGGTCGCCCGCACCAAGAACCTGGTGCGCGAGTTCCTGGGCCACACCCGGCTGGCCCGGCGCGGCAAGCGCTGGATCGGCGCGGCGCACTGGGCCGTCATGGTCTCCTTCGGCCTGCTGTTCTTCACCTTGATCACCGCGTTCGGCCAGCTCTTCGACCCGCGCTTCCAGCTCCCGCTGATCGGCCGGTGGTGGCCGTACGAGTTCGCCACCGAGCTCTTCAGCTTCCTCGGCCTGGTCGGCATCCTGGCGCTGATGATCGTCCGGCTGGCCATCCGGCCGAGCCGCAAGTCCGACGAGCGCAAGTCGCGCTTCTACGGCTCGGTGATGTGGCAGGCGTACTACGTCGAGTACACGATCCTCGGCGTGCTGCTGTGCATCTTCGCGCTGCGCGGCGTGGAGAACGTGCTGGAGGACGGCGGCCGGTTCTCGATCCACTTCTTCTTCTCCTACCCGGTCTCCCGGCTGTTCGCCGGGGCGTCGGCCGGCACGCTGGAGAACCTGGTCTACCTGTTCGCCATGCTCAAGATCGTGATCTCCTTCGCCTGGATGATCACGATCTCGCTCAACGCGAACATGGGCGTGGCCTGGCACCGCTTCCTGGCCTTCCTCAACATCTGGTTCAAGAAGAAGGCGGACGGCGGCACCGCGCTGGGCGCGCTGAACCCGATGCTGTCCAACGGAGCGCCGATCGACTTCGAGGACCCGAAGGAGGACGACGTCTTCGGCGTGGGCAAGGTCGAGGACTTCACGTGGAAGGGCCTGCTGGACTTCTCCACGTGTACCGAGTGCGGTCGCTGCCAGGACCAGTGCCCGGCGTGGAATACGGGCAAGCCGCTCTCCCCGAAGCTGGTCGTCCTCTCGCTGCGCGATCACGCACACGCCAAGGCGCCCTATCTGCTTGCCGGTGGCGGTATGGACGCCGAGGGCAACGAGAAGGCGAGCGCCGATCAGCTAGCTGCGGTACCCGCCTCCGCTCTCGCAGAGCTGGAGCGCCCTTTCATCGGCTCGCCCGAGGACAACGCGGTCATCGCTGCTGAGGCGTTGTGGTCCTGCACGACTTGCGGTGCGTGCGTCGAACAGTGCCCTGTCGACATCGAGCACGTGGACCACATCGTCGACATGCGTCGCTACCAGGTGATGATCGAGTCCTCGTTCCCGTCCGAGGCGGGCACGATGCTCAAGAACCTGGAGAACAAGGGCAATCCGTGGGGCATGCCCGCGAAGAAGCGCCTGGACTGGATCTCCGAGGTGGACTTCGAGGTCCCGGTCCTCGGCGAGACCATCGAGGACCTCGCCGAGACCGAGTACCTGTACTGGGTCGGCTGCGCGGGCGCGCTGGAGGACCGCGCCAAGAAGACCACCAAGGCGTTCGCCGAACTGCTGCACATCGCCGGCGTGAAGTTCGCCGTCCTGGGCAGCGGCGAGAGCTGCACCGGCGACCCGGCCCGCCGCCTCGGCAACGAGTTCCTGTTCCAGATGCTCGCCCAGCAGAACGTCGAAGTGCTCAACGAGGCCTTCGGTGACGCTCCGGTGAAGAAGATCGTGGCCACCTGCCCGCACTGCTTCAACTCGCTCGCCAACGAGTACCCGCAGCTCGGCGGCAAGTTCGAGGTCATCCACCACACCCAGCTGCTCGACCACCTGGTCAGCGAGGGCCGGCTGACCCCGGTGACGCCGGTCGACCAGAACATCACCTACCACGACCCCTGCTACCTCGGCCGGCACAACAAGGTCTACACCCCGCCGCGCGAGA
>NZ_DASRGV010000160.1:0-8369 GCF_035650855.1 Actinocrinis sp.
GACTCCTTCTCCGACGGCGGCCGCTACTTCGAGCCGCAGGCCGCGATCGAGCACGGGATGGAACTGCTCGCGGCGGGCGTGGACTACGTCGACGTCGGCGGGGAGTCCACCCGGCCGGGCGCGCTGCGCGTTCCGGTGGACGAGGAACTGCGCCGGACCGTCCCGGTGATCAAGGCGCTGGCCCGCGAGGGCGCGATCGTCTCGGTGGACACGATGCGCGCGCAGGTAGCCCGGCAGGCCGTGGAAGCGGGCGCGCGGATCGTCAACGATGTGAGCGGCGGGCAGGCCGACCCGGAGATGATCCCTTTCGTGGCTTCGGCCCGCGTCCCATACATCCTCATGCACTGGCGTGGGCACAGTGTCGATATGAACAGCCGGGCCGTGTACGGGGACGTCGTCGCCGAGGTACGGCGCGAGCTGGCCGAGAGCGTCGAGCGCGCGGTAGACGGCGGCATTACGCCGGATCGCATCGTTCTTGATCCGGGACTCGGCTTCGCGAAGAGCGCGGTACACGACTGGGCGTTGGTCGGCCACCTCGACGCACTGCACTCACTGGGCCGTCCGCTGCTGATCGGCCCTTCACGCAAACGCTTCCTAGGCCGCCTGCTGGCCGGACCAGACGGCGAACCGCGTCCCGCGCCCGATCGGGACGTCGCCACGATCGCCCTCGCGGCGCTCGTGGCCGCACACGGCGCGTGGGCTGTGCGTGTGCATGCGGCGGCAGAGGCGATCGACGCGGTACGCGTAGCGGCCGCGGTAGGTGATCCACACTACGCAAATAGAGCGGGGGGCCATTAATGGCGACGCAGCCGCCGGTGGACGAGGAGCCGTTCACCGCCGAGCAAGCCGCGGTCGCCGCGGCCAACGAGACCTTCTATCAGGCGGTCGAGGACGGCGATCTCGATACCGTGCGCGCGCTGTGGATCGACGGCGAGCACTCGGGCACCGCACACTGCGTACACCCCGGCCAGCCCGCGGTACACGGTCGTTCGCAAGTGCTGATGTCCTGGGCGGTCGTCATGTCGCGACTGTCGTACCTTCAGTTCTTCATCACGGATGTTCGCGTCGTGGTCTCCGGGGACCTGGCCGTGGTGACGTGCGCGGAAAACGTGCTCACCGATCTGCCGCGCGGAGAGGGCGAGGATCCGACCGGATTCGCCGGCGGCAGGGCGGAGGCGACCAACGTTTTCCGGCGCTCCGCGGACGGCCGGTGGCTACTGTTCGCCCACCATTCCTCCCCGGTCTTCCCCTCTGGTGACGCTGAGCCGCCCGACGAGCGCGAATAGCGCAGAAACCACCCGGCGAGGGTTAGACGCCGCCGCGCTTTGGGCAGGCAGCATGCCGTAGGCGGCAATTGCATCAGCAGCGGTCGAGGACGCGTGTCGTGGCTGCGGCACGCTCTCGACGGCGCCTGAGACAGGGCTGCGGACCGGCCACCGGCGGCGGGCACGACCGAGGTAGACGGAGCGGCGGATGGGTGCGGGTGACGGCGTGGACCGGTCGGCGGATCTGGACCGGATCGTGCTGCACGGGCTGCGGGGGCGCGGTCGGCACGGCGTCTTCCCACGGGAACGGGCCGAGGGCCAGACCTTCATCGTGGACGCCGCGCTCGGCCTGGACACCCGGGCGGCCGCCGCGGGCGACGACCTGGCCGCGACCGCCGACTACGGCGCGATCGCCGAGAAGATCGTGGCGCTGATCGAGGGCGAGCCGGTCAACCTGATCGAGACGCTGGCAGAACGGATCGCAAGCGCCTGCCTGGCCGATCCGGTGGTGCGCGAGGCGCAGATCACCGTGCACAAACCGGACGCTCCCATCTCAGTACCGTTCGATGACGTCACCGTCACCATCCGGCGGTGGAGCGAGGCGTGGCAGGAGGCGCGATGAACCGCGAGCGCAAGCGGGGCTACGACCACCGGGCGGTACTGGCGCTCGGCGGGAATCTGGGCCACCGTCTGGAGACCCTCCAGGCCGCCCTGGACGCGCTGGTGGACACCCCGGCGCTGGACGTGGTCGCGGTCTCCCCGGTGTACGAGACCGAGCCGTTCGGCGGCCCGCAGGACTCCGCCGATGCGATGGACCTGAGCGGCCAGCCGAATTTCTACAACGCGGTCGTGCTGGTCGCCACCGACCTGACCCCGCTCACCCTTTTGGACCGCGCCCTCGCGATCGAACAGGCGTTGCACCGGCGGCGCGAGGAACGCTGGTCGGCGCGAACCATCGACGTCGACATCATCGCGTACGACTCGCTGGTCACCCACAACAACCGCTTGACCGTCCCGCATCCACGGGCACACCAGCGCGCCTTCGTGCTGGTGCCCTGGCACGACGTGGAACCCGACGCGAAGCTGCCCGGCTGGGGGCCGGTGTCGGCGCTGCTCGAGGCGCTCAAGCCGATCGACGGCGTCAAACGGCGCGACGACCTGAGCCTGCAACTCTGAGGCCCGGTGAGTTTCCCGCGCGCCGGGTGAATGCCGCCCGCTCGACCGGCCGCCGCCGCATTCCAATCAAGTTCTGACGATGTATCGAACCGAGACCTGTTCGCCGGGCAAGAGCCGAAACTGACAGACTGGGGCCGTGAAGCCGACTAAACCCCTGGTGCTCGTGGCAACCACTGTTGTCGTGGCCGTGATCGCCTATGTGGTGCTGCGCTTCTGGGATCATCTGGGCGACACCAGCGTTCCCGCGGTACCACTGTCCGCGCCGATCACGCTCGCGGTGCTCGCGGTCGCGGTATTCGGCGTCGCGCTCGGGCTGCGTTCCCGGTTCGCCGCGTATCGCAAGGCGCGGACGCGGATCGAGCGCGGCCTGCCGCGTGAGCCGAACGAGCGACCGGTCAAGCCGATCGATCCGCTGCAGGCGGCCCGCGCGCTGGTGCTTGCGAAGGCCTCCGGCCTGGTCGGCTCGGTGTTCGCCGGGATCTACGGCGGGTACGGGCTTTTCCTGCTCGGCCGGCTGGACATCGGCATCTACCGCTCCGAGGCGCTGCGCTGCGGCTTCGCGTTCGTCGCCGGCGCTGCCCTCATGGCGGCGGCAATCTATCTCGAGCACATCTTGAAGGTGCCGCCGGAGGAACCCGGCGGTGACGGGAAAGTGCCGTCCGGAGCTTAAGAACACGTCGCTGTCTTATCAGGGCCCCGCGGCGGTACATCAGGAAGTACCAGTGTCAGAGCGCTCTACGCGTGTGACGCTGCATTAGGCAACTTTGACTTTCCAATCTGCAAACGGGTATTCCGTAGAATGCGAGCCAACAACTAGAGTTCACGTATGCGTCATCGGCAGACTACGGGGGCGGGGCCGTCGGGAACCCGGCCGAGCATTGCCATTCTCATGTTGACCGCGGCGGGCGGGGGCCTTGCCGTCGGTTTGGGCCAGCCTGCGGGGGCTTGGGCCGGGTACGGGACCACTTCGATCGCTGCGATCCTCGGCTTCGGCGCGCTCTGGCAACAGCGCGGCATGCTGGAGCGCCGGGCGAAGGAGATGGCCCGGCGACGGCGCACCGACCTCGACGCGCTGGCCGTCGCGGAGCAGCGGCACCGGACCGAGCTCGAGCGGATCAGAACCGAGCTCGAGCACGAACAGCAGTACTCGATCCTGATTCAGGACCAGCTCACCCGGGCCCGCGAACAGCTGGAGCGGGAACGCGCCGCGCGTAGGACGGCAGAGCGGGAACTGGACGCGCTCACCGGCTCGGACAGCTGGCCGACAGGCACGTCGTCGCTCGTGCTGACCGTCGAGGAACCCTCGGGCGGGCGCGTTACCGCAACGTCGCAGGACGTTGACGGGAACGAGGACGGATCAGCGGAGAATCCTCGCACGGTGACCAGACCGGCAACAGCCTCGCCAGCTGCCAAGACCGGCACGCAGAGCGGCAACGCAGCGGCCCGGCGACGTGGCTGGCAGGTCGTAGACGGTAACGGTGCGGACGACGGCGAAGCTTCGACTCCGGAGACCGACCGGCTGTACCGGCCGTTCATCGACCAGCTGGCTTCCGCGCAGGTGCCGGTGTCGGAAGCGGCGCTCGCGATGGCTCCGGTCATCGGCGCGGCGGATCTGGACGGCGTGCTCGATCTGACCGCATACGACGAGACGGTCGAGTTCTCGGTGCGGGAGATCAAGGACATGGCGTAGCGGGCGAACGCGCGGCTGCGATCCTGCAATCGGCCGCGCACGCCCGACCACCGGCTCCGTCACGGCTACCTGCTGGTCACGGCTGCCTGTCCGATCACGACTACTTGTCGATGTCTCCGACCACGAAGAACATCGAGCCGAGGATCGCGACCATGTCCGCGACCAGGTGACCGGGCAGCAACTCGCCGAGCACCTGGATGTTGTTGAACGAGGCCGAGCGCAGCTTGAGCCGCCAAGGCGTCTTCTCCCCGCGTGAGACCAGGTAGTACCCGTTGATGCCGAGCGGGTTCTCGGTCCAGGCATAGGTCTCGCCCTCGGGCACCTTGAGCACCTTGGGCAACCGCAGGTTGATCGGACCCTGCGGGAGCGCGGCGAGCCGGTCCGCGCAGGCCTCGGCGAGGTCCAGGGAGACGTGGGTCTGCTCCAGCAGGCAGTCGAAGCGGCTGAAGCAGTCTCCGGCCTTGCGGGTGACCACACGCAGCACGTCGCCGAGTTCGCCGTAGGCGAGATACGGATCGTCGCGGCGCAGGTCGAAGTCGACCCCGCTGGCCCGCGCGATCGGCCCGGAAAGGCCGTAGGCCGCCACCTGCTCGGCGGTCACCACGCCGACGCCTTCGGTGCGGGCACGGAAGATCTCGTTGCCGTGAATCAGGTTCTCGATGTCCGCCAGCCGGCCGCGCACCGCCTGGATCGTGCGGCGCGCCCGGTCGAGCCAGCCGGCCGGCAGGTCCTCCTTCAGGCCGCCGACCCGGTTGAACATGATGTGCATCCGGCCGCCTGAGATCTCCTCCATGACCTTCTGCAGGTCTTCGCGCTCGCGAAAGGCGTAGAAGATCGGGGTGATCGCGCCGAGTTCGAGCGGGTACGAGCCGAGGAACATCAGGTGGTTGAGCACCCGGTTCAGCTCCGCGAGCATGGTGCGCGCCCACGAGGCGCGGACCGGCAGCTCCATACCGAGCATCCGCTCCGCGGCGAGTACGACGCCGAGCTCGTTGCAGAAGGCGGAGAGCCAGTCGTGCCGGTTCGCCAGTACGACGATCTGCCGGTAATCGCGGACCTCGAACAGCTTCTCGGCGCCGCGGTGCATATAGCCGATGATCGGCTCGGCGGAAACGATGCGCTCGCCGTCCAGCACCAGACGAAGGCGCAACACGCCGTGCGTGGACGGGTGCTGCGGGCCGATGTTGAGGATCATGTCCTCGGTGGCCAGTCCGGCGCCGATGCCCGCGGTGCGCTCCACAAGCTGTCCCATGAGCGGTAAGTCTCTCACTCCTTCGTGACACGCCGGAGAGGGCGTCTTGAGGGCGGTTAGAGGCGGGCCAGCGCCGGGGGCATGGAGATGGCGACGCCTTGCGCGAGCCAGCCGAATCCGCCGAGGCCGAGCGGGTCGGTCAGCTCCGCGGCGGCGGAGGCTTGGGACAGTGCGCGCAGGTAGCCACGCGGGTCGATCGAGGCGAGCGCCAGGTCCGGTCGGCCGCCGGTCATCCCCAGGCTGTGGAAAACCTCGCGCTGTGTGGCGAGCGCGGTCCAGTCGGCGGGTGTGGCGGCGGCGCAGGAATCGAGCGCGACGTGGGCGGTGATATCGCACAAACCGTCAGGAATCGGGGCGGTTTGACGACCGTGTGCGTAACCGGTCAACGTGCCGAAGGGTGGGCGTGACGTGCGGTTGTGTGCGTAATCGACGGCGATGGCGACGCCTCGGTCAAGCGCGGCGACGGCTCGATGCCAGGCCGTGTCGCGGCTCAGGCCGATCTCGGCGCGAAGGGGCTGGTCTGACGGCTCATCAAAGGAGGCCGGGTTCGGCCACCATGTGGACAACCATGCCTGCTGGTCGGGATCGGGCTCCGGACCGAGTCGTTCCGTGCCGTCGGCCGCGACCACGACGAGCCGCCAGCCGTGCGGCGTGACTTCGGCGACGTCGCACGGGACGTTGTCCAGCCACTCATTGGCGATGAGCAGGCCAGTGACCCCGGCAGGCAGATCATTACGCCATTCGATACCAGATGTCAGATTATCGGGTTTTGGGGCGACTTCGACGGCTACAAGCCGGAGACGTTGCGCCAAGGATTCGTCGAGTTGGGCGCGGACGGCATCCAACAGTTCTGCGCGACCGGCACCCACATCGACCAGCGTGATCGGATCGGGACGGCCAAGCGCCTCATCGACCTCGTGCAGCAGGCGCACGACTGCAGTCGCGAAAAGCGGCGAGGCGTGCACTGAGGTCCTGAAGTGCGCGGCCGGACCCTGCCCCGCCCGATAGAACCCGTCCGGACCGTACAGCGCTCGCTCCATCGCCAGCGACCACGGGAGGAATCCGGTCTCGGCCACCTGCCTGTGTCCCTTCCCGTGTCCCTGCGTGCGTCCCACCATGGGATGAGACCGTACCGCTGCGGGATGAGCTCACAGTTCGGCCCGGTGGCGCATGGGCAGGGTCTCGGAGATTTCGTACGCTCGTGTTGTGACGCGCGTGTACGTATGGCTCCAGAAACACCCGACGCTGGTCGACGGGGTGATGGCGGCCGTCATGGTGTTCTTCGGCGTGCTCTCGGTGTTCGAGCGCAATCCGTTCCTCCCGAGCGTTGCCGGGGTCCTCATCGGCGCGCCGCTGCTCTTCCGCCGCCGGTACCCGACGGTCTCCTTCTGGGCTGTCTACGTCTTCGGAGCGGTCGAAGCCTTGTGGGGCTACCGGCCGACCGTGTCGGCCCTGGCTGTGCCTATGGCGATGTATGCGTTCGCCGCGTACCGCCCTCGGCGGCTTTCGCTCGCAGGCCTCGGCGTCGGGATGATCGGGGTCGGCGTTGCGCTCCATCAATGGGTTACCGCACCGGCGCGGCAACACGAGTCCTATTTCGACTGGATCTTCGTCTACTGCGTGTTCGCCTCTCCGCTGATCATCGCCTGGGTACTCGGCGACTCGATGCGGTACCGGCGCGCCTACTACCTCGATTTGGAAGACAAGGCACGGCGATTGGAACGGGAACGGGACCAGCAGGCACAGATCGGCGCCGCAGCCGAGCGTGCCCGTATCGCACGCGAGTTGCACGACGTGGTTGCGCACCACGTATCCGTCATGGTCGTTCAGGCAGAGGGCGCCTCCTACGCACTCGACACGTCGCCGGAGACGACGCGCCGCGCGCTCGGGACTATCGCCGAGACCGGCCGTTCCGCGCTCGCGGAGATGCGTCGGTTGATCGGCGTTCTGCGGTCCGAGGGCAACACCGCGGATCGGGCGCCGCAGCCGGGCGTCGACCAGCTTGAGGATCTGCTGGAGCAGGTGCGCGCGACCGGCATCGCGGTCGACTTCAAGGTCGAAGGGGTGCCGGTCCCGCTGCCGCAGGGTATGGCGCTTGCGGCGTACCGCATCGTGCAGGAGTCCCTGACCAACACGCGCAAGCACGGCGGTCCGCGCGTCAGCGCTCAGGTCTCGCTGCACTACGGTGAGGACGAGCTACGGATGCTGGTACGCGACGACGGCCGGGGCGCTTCGGCGCTGACCGACGGCAAGGGCAACGGGCTGACCGGAATGAGGGAACGGGTGGCCATGTACGGGGGAGCGCTGCAAGCCGGTCCACGGCTCGAAGGCGGCTACCAGGTCGAAGCCGTCCTGCCGTACCGCGCCGCGCTGATCCGAGACGCGGCCTGAAGTCGAAGCGGGCTGAACAGCAACACAGCGCGATGAGCGAGGGGCGAATGATGGCCGAGGGGACTATGACGCGCGAGGGCACGAAGATCCGTGTCGTGCTGGTAGACGACCAGGAACTGCTGCGCACCGGATTCCGCATGATCCTGGACGCGCAGCAGGACATGGAGGTCGTCGGCGAGGCCGCGGACGGCATTTCCGCGCTGGAGCTGCTCGCGCAGGTGGACGCCGACGTCGTGCCGATGGACGTGCGCATGCCCGCCCTCGACGGCGTGGAGGCGACGCGTCGCCTGCTCGGTGACGGCAGCGCGAGCGCGCTCCCCGGCTCGCATCCGAAGGTGCTCATCCTGACCACCTTCGACCTCGACGAATACGCGTTCGCCGCGATCAAGGCCGGGGCCAGCGGCTTCCTGCTTAAGGACGTGCCGCCGACCGAATTGCTGTCCGCGATCCGCGCAGTGCACAGCGGCGACGCCGTGGTCGCGCCGTCGACGACCCGGCGGCTGCTCGACCGCTTCGCCCCGATGCTGCCTTCCACCAGCACGCCTGCGCCGCCGACGCTTTCCGTTCTCACCGAGCGCGAACGGGAAGTGCTCGG
>NZ_DASRGV010000161.1:0-3238 GCF_035650855.1 Actinocrinis sp.
TCGTGGTCGCGAGCGAGGTGGGCTCGGAAGGTGCGGTGGTGGTGGTGTCGGCCTCGGCCTCGGTCGGCGGCTCGGGAGTGGGCTGCTCCGATGCGCTCGCGGATTCGGTCGGCGTCGGCGGCTCAGTGTCCCCGACCACGTTCTCGATGTTCTCCACGTTCTCGACGTTCTCAGCCATGGGCCAGCCTGCCGTGCTCGGCGGTCATCAGATTCGCGAGATCACTGTGCGGAAGCGTCTGCGTGCCGTAGACGGTGATCTGGTAGAACGTGTCGCCCTCGGCGTACACGCCGATGAGGCTGTCGAGGTTGTCGGCGTTCTTCTCCCGGGCGGTCGCACCCGACTCCCCGGGAATGCTGAAGGACGTCCAGCCATTCCCGTTCAGCTGGAAGCCCTGCATCCAGTTGTCCGCGTCACCGCTCGAGTCGAACTGGAGCAGCTCGATCGAGACGTTCGCGCCCATCGTCGAGTCCTGGTACGTGCGCTGCGCGCCGCCCTTGAAGCCCAGCTGGTTCAGCGCGGACTTCACGTCGGACGAGCCGCCGTACTCCTTGACCACGTCGCTTTGGCTTTCCTTGTTGCCGTCCGGGTCGCCCTGCACCGAACTCGGGCCGTCCGGCGGCGGGAGCAGGAAGTAGCGCAGGTCCCCGGAGTGCGTGCCGTCCTTCACCGAGCCGACCACGGTGGACTTGGGGCTCGGCGACGGCGACGGCGAGGCCGAGGGTGACGCGGACGCCGCCGCGTTGGCGCTCGCCGACACCGCGCCGGCCCCGCTCGCGCCGGCGCCAGTCGACGCGGATGCGAGCGCCTCGGCGACGTCGATCGGGGCCGGTGACGCGATGGCGACGACTGCGGCAGCGGTGCCTGCCGCGAGGACGAGGTACGAGGCGCCGATCGCGGTAACGATCAATGCTCGGCTTCGGCGCTTCGCCGGTACGGGTGGCGCTACGCCTGCCGTCTCGGCGAAATCCGGTAGACCAGCTCCATCGCCGGCCGTCTGCCCCACGTCCGTGGGCGCGCCAGGCGCGAAGTCCACCGTCTCTGCCGCGGCGAGATCCGGTTCAGCGCCCCGCTCCAGCGGCGGCTGTACCGCGCCTTGTGAATCCTCCGGACTCTCCGGACCGTTCTCGTCCGAATGGGCCGGAGGCATGAATGAGTTATCGCCCACCCCGCCCCTCCCCTGAATTGTGTCGTGCTTCGCGAGCTCCCCGCGCGACAGCCACCAATAAATACACCCGCGAACCGGCGTTGAGCACTGCATTTCCGCAACGATCGGATCAAGGACCGCTTTTGAGCGCGCAGCGCGATCGCGGGACACGACCTCGGACCGTCCGACGATTGCCGCGTCGCTTTGGTTGCCCGGAGCCGCCCGTTTTGATGAAAGCCCCACTGGAAGCCTGAATCGCTACTGAGCGCGTCCGAGAAGTGTCGTACAGTGAAGGATCGTCAGGGCACGAACCACACGGTGCATGAACCGGACGGTGCTTGAACCACACCGTGCTTCAACAACGCCGTGCACGAACCAGGCAGTGCCCGATCAGAAGCAGTGTCCGACCAGCAACCGCGGCACGATCAGAACCGGGACGATGGCCGCCATCCGAAATCGCCAGGCGGGGGCCGCACGGCCGACCGCCGCGCTCGCCGCCGTCGCCGCGCTGGCCTGCGGGTACACGGCCGGCTCCGTACTGCACTGGGGCTCCCCGCCGGACCCGGGTGAGGGCCGCGCGCACACCCTCGCCGACCTGATGGGCGACTTCGGCCTGTCCGCCGTGGCCGCCTTCGCCGCCGTCTCCTGCGCCTGGCGCGCCTTGCTCGCCCGCGGCCGGCTGCGCGTCTCCTGGTTCCTGTTCGCCGCCTCCGCCCTGGTCGCCGGACTAGGCAACGGGGTCTGGGGCTGGTACGAGATCGTGCTGCACCACACCCCGCCCTCGCCCTCGGTCGCGGACTGGATGTTCCTGTTCTTCGCCCCCTTCGCGATGGCGGGCACGCTGGTGCACCAGCGCGGGCCCGGCGCGCCACTCGGCTGGCTGAAGCTGGTGCTCGACGGCGTGATGATCGCCGGGGCGCTGTTCAGCGGCGGCTGGACGGTCGCACTCGCGCAGGAGGCCGGCAGCGACGGCGGCTCGACGCTGGCCATCGCGCTCGCCCTGGCTTATCCGGTCTTCGACATCCTGCTGGTCAGCCTGGTGCTCGCGCTGCGCTTCCGCAACGGCCGGCGGGACGGGGCCTCCATGGCGACCCTCGTCGCCGGCTACTCGCTGATCGTCGTCTCGGACGCGATCTGGACGATTCCGGCCGTGCGCGCCGAATACAGCTCCGGTGAGCTGCTCGACTCCGGCTGGTTCCTCGGCTACCTGCTGCTCGCGGTCGCGCCGTGGATGAGCACGTGGACACGGCCGGGCCAGCGCCATCGCGCCCGGCACTGGATGCACGCCTCGCTGCTCTCGGGCGTGCGGCGCGCGTTGAGCCTGCTCGGGCTGCTCTTCCCCTACCTCGCCGGGCTGATCTGCCTGGCCGGGATCATGGTCGACGGCCTCACCGGCGACCACCGCGTGCACGCCGCGCTGCTCGGCGCCGGCGCGACCGTCCTGATCGCGCTGGTTTCCCGCCAGGCCGTGACGCTGCTGGAGAACCACCGGCTCACCAAGCAGCTGAAGGTGCGCGAAGACCACTTCCGCTCGCTCGTGCAGGGGTCGAGCGACGTCATCATGACGGTCGATCCTTCCGGGCGCCTGGGGTACATCTCGCCGGCGTCGCTGCACGTGTTCGGATACGAACCCGGCATACTCGCCGACACCTCGCTGTACCGCCTCGTGCACCCGGACGATCGGCGCACGGTCGCGCGGGCAGTGCAGCGCTTCCTCGCCGGCACGGCGGTCTCGGCCGCGGTCGAGTGCCGGATCAGAGCCGCCCAACCGTTTTCGCTCGACGGCGGCAGCGCGCTGTGGCGGCACGCCGAGTGCACACTCACCCGGCACCGCGGCGGCCTTGTGTTCACCTGCCGGGACGTCAGCGACCGGGTCGCGTTGCAGCAGCAACTCGCCTACAACGCCTACCACGACTCGCTCACCGGACTGCCGAACCGCGCGCTGTTCGCGGACCGCCTTGAGCAGGCACTGTCACAGCATCCTGCGTCACCGTCACCGTCCTATCCAGGTGCACTCGCACCGAGTCTCGTGCCGCTGCAACCCGTCGCAGTGCTCTTCCTCGACCTCGACTGGTTCAAAGAGGTCAACGACG
>NZ_DASRGV010000162.1:0-6336 GCF_035650855.1 Actinocrinis sp.
AGAGCCCCCTATCGGAATCGAACCGATGACCTACGCATTACGAGTGCGTCGCTCTGGCCGACTGAGCTAAGGGGGCGGTGCAGGACAGTGGCGCCGCGTGGCGATCACCGACCGGTGCACCAGTGTAGCCGCTCTAGTGGCCTTGCTCGCACACAGTTCCGGCGGCGGGGACGGTGCCGTTCAGGAGATACGCGTCCACGGCGCTGTCGATGCAGGTCGAGCCGCGGAGGTAGGCCGTGTGGCCGTCGCCGTTCATGGTGAGCAGGGTGCCGGCGCTTAGCTGCGCGGCGAGGCCTTGTGCCCAGCTGTACGGGGTCGCCGGGTCGCGGGTGGTGCCGACGACCAGGATCGGGGCCGCACCCTTCGCCTGGACCTTGTGCGGGGTGGTGTCGGGCGATGCCGGCCAGTAGGCGCACGGCAGGCTCGACCAGGCGACCATGCTGCCGAAGAACGGCGCCGCCTTTTCGTAGGCGGGCAGTTCCTGCTGGATGCTGTCGACGCTGGTGGCCTCGTCCGGGTGGTCCACGCAGTTGACCGCGAAGTTGGCCTCGGTCTCGTTGCTCTGGAAGTGGCCGCCGACCCGGTTGTTGTAGACGTCGGCCATGGTCAGCAGCGCGGAGCCGTCGCCCGCGTAGGCCTTGGTGAGGGCCGCGCGCAGCTCCGACCACCAGGACTGGTCGTACATGGCCACCGCGATGCCGGTCATCGCCAGCGACTCGGTGAGCTGGCGGGTCGAGTCGCCGGAGATCGGGTGCGCGTCGAGGCCGTCGACCCAGCTCTTGAGCTTGGTCAGGCCGGTGGTCGGGTCAGTGCCGAGCGGGCAGTCCGAGCGCGGCGCGCAGTCCTGGGCGAACTGGCGCAGCGCGGCGTCGAAGGAGGTGGCCTGGGTCAGGTTGAGCTGATCGGCCGTCAGCGAGGGGTCGATCGCACCGTCGAGCACCAGCCTGCCGACGTTCTGCGGGAACTCGTCGGCGTAGATCGCGCCGAGGTACGTGCCGTACGACTTGCCGAGGTAGTAGAGCTTCGGGTCGCCCAGCGCGCCGCGCAGCACGTCCATGTCGCGGGCCGCGTTGACGGTGCCGACGTAGGGCAGCAGCGCCGCCGAGTTCTTCTGACACTGCGCGGCGAAGAACTTCGCCTGGTTGACCTCCTGGGTTACCTCAGCGCTGCCGTTCGGGTCCGGCGGCGCGTTGAGGAATGTGTCCATCTGGCTGTCGTTCAGGCAGTGCACGCCGGTGGACTGGCCGACGCCGCGCGGGTCGAAGCCGATCAGGTCGAAGCGGGCCGCGACGGCGGAGCTGACGACGCCGGGCGAGCGCGCGTAGTCGATGCCTGAGCCGCCAGGTCCCCCGGGGTTGAGCAGGAGCGACCCGATCCGGTGCGCTTCATCGGTGGCGGGCTTGCGCACGACGGCGATGCGGATCGTGGTGCCGGTCGGCTTGCTGTAGTCCAGCGGCACGTTGATGTTGCCGCACTGGAAGCCGCCGCCGCAGTTCGACCAGCTGATGGTCTGCTTGTAGTAGTTGATCAGCGCGGCGGGGGCGCCGGAGGGGTTCGGAGTCGAATTGCGAATGCTGGCAACCGGTAGCGAGTGGCCGCTGGCATTGGTGCACGAGGCGAGGGTGATCGCGAACGCCGTCGCGGCGAGCGCCACCCTGCCCACGCGTCGATTCAAGCCGAGCCGGTGCGCCATCGACGCCCCCTTCAGTTGTCCGTACGTGTCCCGTTGGTCGCTGAACTTCCCGGGGTCGCGACGCTTAGGCTACGCCGAACAGGGGGCGAACCTGCGGGTAGGTACGGCGGAGTCGCGGCGAGTGAACCGGGTTGGCCCTATGCGGACGCGGCAACTACGCCGTCGCCGCCCAACACGGTCAGCCGGTACGGAGTGTGAGGGCCATCGCTTCGACGGCGAGCAATGGAGCGACGTTGGCCGCGATCGCCTTGCGTGCCTCGATCACTGCCTCGATCCTGCGCAGCGTGGTAGCGGGGCTTGAGTTAGCTGCGATGGCGCGGGTCTGATGGGCATGGTCGGAGTGCACGAGACCTAAGGTGGCCGCTCCCGAGGGATCGAATTGCTGCGCCAGCACGTCGCGGTAGAACGCCGCGATGTCGATCAGGGCGCGGTCGAGTGCGTCACGCTGCGTGCGGGTGGCGCGCCGCTTCTGCTTGGTTTCCAGCTCCTTGAGGATGCCTGCGGAACCAGCCACCCCGCGCGCACTGCCGGAGCCTTTGCCCTGGCCGTAGCCGAGGGCGACCTTCAGCTCCTCGGTCTCCTTGGCATCGAGCGTTTCGCTGAGCGCCTTGGCTTCCGCGGCCGCGGCATCCACCAGGCTTTGCGCCGCTTTCAGCGCCCGGCCGACGTCAGCGACCTCGCTCGGCAGCTTGAGCGCCTCGGTGCGTCCGGCGGCCGCCGCGCTGTCGAGCAGAAGGGCCCGGGTGCGGCCGATGTGCCCTTGGGCCGCCTGCGCTGCGGCAAGGGCACGCTCGCGATCCACACCGTCGGTTGCGCTAAGGGCATCGGCGATCGCATCCGGGGACGGGGTACGCAGCGCGAGGTGCCGGCAGCGCGACAGGATCGTCGGCAGCATGTCCGCGGTGGACGGCGCGCACAGGATCCACACGGTACGCGGCGCAGGCTCCTCGATCGCCTTGAGTAGCACGTTGGCGGCGCCTTCGGTCATCCGGTCGGCGTCTTCCACCACGATGACCTGCCAGCGGCGGCGGGAGGGCGACATCGCGGCCCCGAGCACGAGACCGCGTGTCTGCTCCACACCGATAGTCAGCTGATCGGTCGCGACGAGCGTGACGTCGGGGTGTGTACCTGCGATCGCGGTATGGCAGTCCTGACACTGGCCGCAGCCTGGAGCGTACGCATCGGTGCACTGCAACGCGGCCGCGAAGGCCCGTGCGGCGGTGGACCTGCCGGAACCGGGCGGGCCGGTGAACAGCCAGGCATGGGTCATGGCCGCCACGGCCGCGCCGGTCTCGCCTGCCAGCACGGCCCGGGCCGCGTCCGCGGCGTCGTGCAGCCGCTCGACGGCGCCGGGTTGTCCGATCAGGGCGCTCCACGCGCCACCCGGTTGCGTCACGACTTCCTCTTGCCCAGGCCCAGCCGCCACCGGCTGCGCGGCGTGTCGTCATCATCGTCGTCGTAGTCGTCGCCGAAGTCAGCGCGGTGCCCGTCGGTGGCCGTACGAAGCAGCTGCGTCGGTTCCAGCTCGATATGCAGCACCGCAGTCTTGTCGATCGCCCTGTTTTCGGCCGCGCCAGGACCTACCTCCGGCGTCTGCACCGTCACGCTCTCAGCCGGCGGCTTGTCCGCCGAGCTTTCTTCCACGACCCGTTCCGCGGCGCTCTCGGGCTTCGGCTCGGATTTCTGCTGCGTCTGCGCCGTGATCGCGCGCGTGCGCAGCTCCCGCTCGGCTCGCTCGCGGGCCTCGCCCTTGGCCCGGGCCTCCACCTGACGGACGGTCAGCTCGATCTGGCGGCGGTGCTCGGCGTCGGCCTGCTCCTGCTCACGCCGCTGGGCGTCACGCAGCTCGGCGGCGCGGCGTTCCTCTTCCTCCCGCCGCCGCTCCTCCGCCTTCTGCTGCTCGTAGCGCGCCCGCTCCTCCGCGGCCCGCCTGGCCTGCGCCTGGCGAGCCTCCTCGCGGCGTTTCTCCTCCGCCTCGCGGGCTGCCGCCTCCTCGGCGCGGCGGCGCTGCTCCGCCTTCTCGGCCGCCGCCCGCTCAGCCGCGAGCCGCTCCTGCTGCTCGCGCTGTTCGGCCTGCTTCGCCTCACGCAGCGCCTTTTCGCGCGCCCTGGCCTCGGCCGCCTCCTTGGCCGAGAGCGGCAACAGGTTCTCCAGCCGGTCTTGAACGATCGCGGTGATCACGCCGGCCGGCTCGGTGGCGTCCACCACCAGATAGCGGGACGGCTCGGCGGCGGCGCGGGCGCGGAACACCTCGCGCACCTTCCGGTGGAACTCGGCCGGCTCCGCCTCCAGCCGGTCCGGCCCTTCGCTGCGGGCCTGCGCCCGTTCCCAGGCGACCGCGGGGTCCAGGTCCAGCAGCACCACCAGGTTCGGCCGCAGCCCCTCGGTCGCGAACGCGGAGAGCGCGGCGATCTCTTCGGCGGGCAGGCCGCGGCCGCCGCTCTGGTAGGCGATCGACGAGTCCACATGCCGGTCGGTGATCACAATCGCGCCGCGCTCCAGGGCCGGACGGACGACCTTCTCCATATGATCGGCGCGGTCTGCGGCGAAGAGGAGCGCCTCGGCCCGGGCGCCGACCGGCTCGCGGTCCTTGGTGTGCAGCAGAATCTCGCGCAACTTCGCGCCGAGCACGGTCGCGCCGGGCTCACGGGTGGTCACCACGTCGAAGCCGCGCTTACGCAACCAGCGTGCGAGCGAGTCGATCTGGGTGGTCTTGCCGACGCCGTCCCCGCCCTCGACCGCGATGAACCAGCCGGGTAACGAATGCGCGGAGGACTGCGCCTCCGACGGGCGCCGTCCGGTCGCCGCGGCCGTGATCCGGCTCAGCCTGGCCCGCATGCCGACCCCCCGCTCTCCGTTCTCGTTCCGGGTCCGTGTTCTGGCGCTCTCTCTGCGCAACAGAGTACTTCCCAGCAGGGACAACCGGCGATGAACAGGCCGCGGCCGATACGCGACGGCGGCGCTGAGGCGACTTAACTCAGGAGGACGAGGAGGCCTTCTGCGCGCTCGCGCTCTTCTTCGCGGCGGTGCTCTTCGATGCTGTGCTCTTGGATGCGGCGCTCTTCGATGCGGCAGTCTTCTTCGCGGGTGCGGTCTTCTTGGCCGCGCGCTTCTTCGGCGCCGGGCCCTTCGCCCGCTTCTCCGCAAGCAGCTCGATCGCGCGCTCCTCGGTCAACTCCTCAACCGACGTACCGCGCGGCACGGTGATGTTGGTTTCGCCGTCCGTAATGTACGGGCCGAAACGTCCGTCCTTCACCGAGATCGGCTTGCCGGACACCGGGTCCGCACCGAACTGACGTAGCGGCGGCTTGGCAGTGCCGCGCCCGCCGCGGGCCTTCGGCTGTGCGTAGATCGCCAGCGCCTCGTCGAGCGTCACCGAGAAGATCTGCTCTTCGTTCTCCAGCGATCGCGAGTCGGTACCGCGCTTGAGGTAAGGCCCGTAGCGGCCGTTCTGCGCGGTGATCTCCTCGCTGGTGTTCGGGTCGATGCCGACGACACGCGGCAGCGACATCAGCTTGAGCGCCGTGTCGAGGTCCACGTCGTCGAGCGACATGTCCTTAAACAGCGAGCCGGTACGCGGCTTGACGGCGTTCTTACCCGTCTTCGGCGTGCCCTCAGGAAGTATCTCGGTGACGTAAGGGCCGTACCGGCCGGCCTTGGCCACGATCGTGTGCCCTGTGGCCGGGTCGACGCCGAGCTCGCGGTCGCCTGTGGGCCGCGAGAACAGCTCCTCGGCGAACTCGGCGGTCAGCTCGTCGGGCGCGGTGTCCTCAGGCACGTTGGCGCGCGCGACCGGCGCTCCATCCGGGCCGAGCTTCTCGACGTACGGCCCGTACTTGCCGACACGCAGCACGATGCCATCGCCGATCGGGAAGGTGTTCACCTCGCGCGCGTCGATCCCGCCGAGGTCGGTGACCAGCGCCTTGAGCCCTTCCAGCGCGTCGCCGTCGCCGAAGTAGAACCGCTTGAGCCACGGCACCGGCTCAGCCTCGCCGCGGGCGATCCGGTCGAGGTCCTGCTCCATGCGGGCGGTGAACTCGTAGTCCACCAGCGAGCCGAAGTGCTTCTCCAGCAGGCCGACGACCGAGAACGCCAGGAAGGACGGGACCAGCGCGGTGCCCTTCTTGAACACGTAGTCGCGCTGCTGGATCGTGTTGATGATCGTCGCGTAGGTGGAGGGGCGCCCGATCTCCCGCTCCTCCAGCTCCTTGATCAGCGAAGCCTCGGTGTACCGCGCCGGCGCCTTGGTCGAGTGGCCCTCGGCCTCGATCTCGTTGGCCGCCAGCGCGTCGCCCTCCGCGACCGCCGGCAGCCGCCGCTCGCGGTCGTCCAGCTCGGCGTCGGGGTCGTCCGAGCCCTCGACGTACGCCTTCAGGAAGCCGTGGAAGGAGATGATCTTTCCGGAGGCGGCGAACTCGACGGTGCGACCGTCGGAGGCGTCGCCGCCCACGCGCACGGTCACTGAGCTGCCGGTCGCGTCCTTCATCTGCGAGGCGACGGTGCGCATCCAGATCAGCTCGTAGAGCCGGAACTCGTCGCCGGTCAGGTTGGTCTGCGCCGGAGTGCGGAAACTGTCACCGGAGGGGCGGATCGCCTCGTGCGCCTCCTGCGCGTTCTTGACCTTCGACTCGTACCGGCGCGGG
>NZ_DASRGV010000163.1:0-9918 GCF_035650855.1 Actinocrinis sp.
GCGACCGTGCTGCTCGGGTTGACCACGTAGAAGGAGCTGAGCGGCAGCGAGGTCCCGGCGGTCTGCGTCGTGGCGGACCAGGTCGGCCCGCTCGAGTCGTGCTGCACGGACGGCACGAAGACGCGGTACTTGCCGGCGGAGTCAAGGTACAGATACGGCTCTTCCTGCGTAACCGGGCAGGTGGCCAGCGTCGTGTAGGGCGCGGGGCCGCCGGAGAGTCCGGAGTTCGAGGCGAAGCTCTGCGCGGGCGCGCCCGAATCGCCGCAGAACACCTGGTTCCACACCCCGTTGGTCCAGCCGTCCAGCGCGCTGTCCCGGGTGATGTACTGCTGCTGGGAGCCGTTGATCACGGTGCTGCCGGTGAACTGCGAGTCGGCGATGAAGCCGCCGCTGGCGTAGTCCGGCGAGCCGTCGCAGTAGTCCATCAGGCTCACCAGGCCGTTGACGTGCACCCGGCGCAGCGGCGCGGCCTGCGAGACGGCCCAGAACTCGGTGTTGCCCTTGCAGCCGGACTGGCCAGCCACGTTGATGGTCAGGTTGGACACCGAGCGCCAGAAGTTGTCCAGCGCGACGCAGTTGTTCGGGGCGAAGCACTGGTTGTACACGTCGATCGAGCCGTTGATCACGGTGTCGCCCGGATTCAGGCCGAGCCCGGCGACGCCGGTGTAGAAGCCGACCTGGAAGACCAGCGGGTCGGCGGCTGAACCGTAGCTGCCGGGCGCGAACAGCACGGCATACCGCTGGCTGCCGAACTGGTTCGGGACCTGCTGGGCGGCCAGGTTGTCCAGGGTGGTCTGGATCTGGCTCTGCGGCATGTCCGGGGTGAACACGATCACGTTCGGGCCGAGGCTGCCGCCGGTCCGCAGCCCCGGGATCGAGAGGTCGTGTCCGGTCGCGCCCTGTGCCGATGTGCCCTGCGCCGATGTGCCCTGCGCCGACGACGCGGCGTTCGCGGCACCCGCGGTGACCGCGCTGCCCGCGACGAGAGCCAACGTGGCGACTGCTACCGCCAGCCATCGAGGTCTGATCATGTTCACAGCTCCGTAAACGATTCCGGTGACAAGCGTGCTGAACGGTACTTCAGGAACGTGCAGCTCGGACCCCCCGAAAGTCCCGGATCGGCGCTCTGGCTGACCAACCGGCGGCGGAGAGCGCTCTCCATCGCGACAGTGAACACTTGCGTTACAGGCGTGTCAAGAGATGGCGCCGCGCCGCCGGGTCACCTGCATGGACCGGCCGCCGTGCGCCCCGCCGGGAAGGCGGCGAGTCTCGATCTGTCATCGCCCAGCGACAGAAAGGACAGGGCATGGCCGGGAAGTTCGAGCTCTACACAGACGCGAAGGGCAAGTTCCGCTTCCGCCTCAAGGCCGGCAACGGGGAGATCATCGCGGTCGGCGAAGCCTACGAGTCCAAGACGGCGGCGATGAACGGCATCGACTCGATCCGGCGCCACGCCGCGGAGGCCTCAGTCCAGGACATGACGGCCGCCTCGGCCAAGCCGTCGCCCAAGCCGGCACCGAAGCCCGCGCCCAAGGCGACCACCAAGCCGGCCGCGGCGCCGACAGCGTCAGCGCCGATGTCCGCGGAGCACATGGCCCACCACTAGCCAGCAACGCTCCGGGCACAAACGGAGCCGGGTACGCCGAACCCAAGCCGGCGTACCCGGCTCTTTGCGTTTCCCTGACGGCCGCGAGACACGCCCCTAGGATCGAAACAGGAGTCTGAAGCGCTCTGGGGAGGGGCCGCGTGCCGAACTGGGACGACGTCAAGAGCCTGACGAAGGACGAACGCGAAGCGCTCAAGCGCGTCGAGACCGCGCGGCGCAGGAAGCACGCCGAGGTCGATCTCAGCCAGCTCAAGATCACCGATTTGCCTCCGCAGCTGGCCGAGCTGACCGATCTCGTCGAGCTCGACGTACTCGGGACGCTGCTCACTCGGCTGCCGCCATGCCTGCGACCGCTGCGCAATCTGCGACACCTGTCGGCGATCGGCTGCAAGCTCGAGGAGTTGCCCGCCTGGATCGGCGAGCTGAGCGCACTGGAGAACCTCTATCTGGGGCTCACCGGCCTGAGCGGCCTGCCCGACTCGATCGTCAACCTCGAGAAGCTGCGATTCCTGGACCTGACAGACGCCACCTTCACCAAGTTCCCGCCGCAACTTCGGCAGCTGAAGTCGCTGCGCATCCTCCGGCTGATGAGCACACCGGTCACGGAACTGCCCGAGTGGATCGGGGAACTGAGTCAGCTCGGCATGCTGGACCTGACCGGGACCAAGATCACTCAATTGCCGGCCTCACTGGCCCGCCTCAGCCGGCTGCATCAGCTCGACCCGCCTGCCGGCCTCGTCGAACCGCCTCCGGAGATCGTGGCCCAAGGGCTCGGGGCCATCCTCGCCTACCTCCGATCCCTGGAAGACGAAAACGGCGGCGAGGAGCAGTGGCGCTGCAAGATCGTGGTCGCGGGTGAGGCCAAGTCCGGCAAGACTTCGCTCGTCAAGGCGCTGCTGAAACAGCCGCATGACGCCGCGGAACCGATGACCCACGGGGTGAACATCTCCGAGCTCTGCCTCCCGCACCCCACCCGCGAGGGCGTGACCATGCGCCTCGCGGCCTGGGACTTCGGCGGTCAGCGCACGTACCGCTCGGCGCACCGGTTCTATATGACCGACCAGTCGCTCTTCCTGCTGCTCTTCAACTGCCGCGAGGAATGGGACGACCGTCAGATGCGCGAGTGGCTGAAAGCGATCTCCGCGCGCGCCGGGTCCTCGCCGATCCTGCTGGTCGGCACGAACGCGCGCGAGCACCGGCACGGGCTTCCGATCGCGACGCTGCGCAGTGACTTCCCGCAGATCGTGCCGCAGGTTTTCTACGTGGACTGCGAGCCGTCACCCGACCGGCTCGGGATCGACGAACTGCGCACCGCGATCGCCGAACACGCCGCCGCACTGCCGCTCATGGGTCAGCGCTGGCCGAAGACCTGGCTTGACGCGGCAGAGGCCATCGTGGAGCTGCCCGGAAACCACGCTCCACTCGTTGCCGTCGACGACGCGATGCAGCGCGCCGGGCTCGCCGATTCCGTGAGCCGCAGCACACTCCTCGCCGCGCTGCACTACCGCGGCGAGGTCCTGCACTTCGCCGACGAACCCGAGATCGCCGACACCGTCGTCTTGCATCCCTCGTGGGTGGACGGACATGTCACCAAGATCCTCGACTCGGCGGACGTGCACGCCCGTGAGGGGCTGCTGAGCCGATCTGAGCTCCAAAAGGCCTGGCCGCAAACCGATCCGGCGCTGCGCAGCCATCTCATCGGTCTCATGGAGGCGTTCGATCTCGCGTACCGGGTGGACTCCACCAACCACGACGACCTCTGCCTGATCGTGGACCGGCTGCCGCACGATCCGCCGGACTACGGCGCGATGTGGGCCGCGGCTCGCGACGCGGTGGGCGCCGACGAACTGCGGCTTGTCATCGGCTTCGGCGGGCCGGTCCTGCTCGCCGGCATCCCGACCTGGTTCATCGCCCGCGAGCACCGCTTCACCGTCAACAAGCACTGGCGCTACGGAGCACTGCTCTACGACCGTTTCGATTCGGGTTGTCACGCGCTCGTGATCGCGGATGACAACAAGGGCACCGTCGAGCTCACCGTGCGCGGGGTCGCTCCGGTCGGATTCATGTCAGTGCTCAAGGACGGGCTGCTGTCACCCTTGCGGCAGCGTTACCCCTACCTGAATTGGACCGTCAATGTCCCGTGTCCGTGCCAGGAGGACAGCGGCGGTCAGTGCAGTCACGTCTTTGAGGAGTCGTACCTCAAGAAGGTGGTGGCTCGAAAGCGCCTCACCGTGGAATGCCAGCGGACGAGCGACGAGGTGCCCGTCGAGCGGTTGATGTACGGGCTGCGCGCCGCCAGCCAGACGTTGCTGGCGGAAGACATCCGGTCCATCAAGGAGAGCGTCAAGAAGGTCACCGGCCTTCAACTCCAGACATTCGACTATCAGCGTACGATCTCCGAGATCCAGAACGCCCAGGCAGACCTGTGCCCAAGCGTCTTCACCCTCACGAGGCGCCCGAAGAAACTGCATTTCGGGACCGAGTACACGCTGCGGCTGTTCTGCGAGCAGCCCGGCGCGTGGCATCCGCTGGAGCGCGGCCGCGGGATATTCACCTTCGGCAACAAGCCGGAGTGGCTCAACGCGTGTGCGCCCTATCTCCGGGTCCTGCTTCCCATCCTCCAGCACGCGCTTCCGCTGATCGGGCCCGCGATCGGAGTCACGAAGGCGCTCATCGGACCGGAGCCGGCGGCGGCGCAGGAGTACGTCGCCGAGCTGTGGTCGGACGAACGCCTCGCCGAGGAGCTCGAGATCATGAAGGAGGTCGTGGACACGCTACCCAAGGTCATCGGCGAGGAATCGCCCGCGGCGGCACAGCTGTCCGGGGAACTGGCCTTCGGCGATCACGCGCCGTTGCGGCGGGCCTACGACCTGGCGGACTTCCGGGCGCTGCGCCGCTCGCTCGACGCGATCGCGCCGCCTGGCAGCGATCCGTGGGGCGGCCTGGCTCCGATGGTCACTCCTGAGGGCAAAGCCGTGTTCGTGTGCGAGTACCACGCGAAGCAGTACCGGTATCCGCGGGAGACGTGAGCCGGTTCCGCCGGCAATCGGAAACCGTGCCAGCAGTCGTGAACACCGGCGGCAGACGGATGGAGCCGGGTACGCCGGTTGCGAGGCGGCGTACCCGGCTCCGCAGTGTTGGGCTGGACGCGACGCCAACTCTGACGCGGCGCCAGTTGGGCCCAGCGCCCACTGCCCAACACCGTGTCAGGCTTCGGCGGTAGCGGCGCGACTACCAGCCGAAGCCCGACGTGTAGGCGCGGACGTCGGCGACGCTCCACCAACTTCCGCTCGATGCGGTCAGCGTGATGCGGACGTAGCGCACTGGCGCGCCGGTCAGCTTTGCCGTCGTGAACTGGCCGGTGCCCTGACCGTTGACGACCGCGGTCGTCCAGGTCGCTCCGTCCGCACTCGTCGCGATCGCGTAGCCGCGCGGGTAGTCGCCGGTCGATGCGCCGGTGTCGAAGACCACTTGCTTCGCGCGGACCGGCTTGCCGAAGTCCACCTGGAGGTACTGGCCCGGAGTCTGAGCGGCGCCGGTCGAGTAGCGGGTGCTCGCGTCGGCGTCCACGGCGTTCGCGGCCACGTCGCCGGTGCAGCAGGGGCTGGTCGGGCCGTTCGGCTGCGCGGTCGCGGTCCAGCCGGCCGGGTCGACCTGCCGGAGCGCGTACGCGCCGGTCGGGGTGCCGCGCCAGGTGAACGTCGCGAGCGCGCCGCCGGGCAGCGTGTAGGTGAACGCCTGGTCGCCCTCGCGCACCGCGAAGGTCTGCGGGTTGTCGTTCTCGTTGTGCGCGACCAGGACCGTCGTGCCGTCCGGGTCGCGGAACGCCACGTCCATCACCTGGCCGTTCCAGCCGGTCGTGCCGAACGAGGTGCTGGCGATCCGCACCGCGCCCGGCCGCACGAAGCGGGCCAGGTGGCCGAGCGTGTAATACTCGGCGTCGTTGGTCACCGTGCCGTCCGCCGCGACCGTGACGATGCCGGTGCACGTGCCGCAGCCGCCGACGTGCGGGCCGCCGTCCGGGTTCAGCGCGAGATTCCAGTTGATCGCGGTCTCGGCCCAGTTGCGGGTCGCGCCGATGATCAGGTTCCTGGCATGCCACTTGAGCGTGTCGGAGAACGTGTTCGCAGGGTTCGAGGACTGGCTGCCGGAGCACTCGGTGAAGTAGATCGCCTTGCCCGGGAACTGGTTGTGCAGAGCGGTCATCGCGCTCGGGTCGCCGTAGTAGCAGTGGTAGGCGACACCTGTCACCCAGCGGCTCGCCGAGGAGGAGAGCACGTTCTGGGGGTACGCGTCGATGTCCCCGGTCTCGTCCGGGGGCGTCGCGGCGGCGTCGTTCGGGTGCTCGGTCCAGTTGTGGTCGTAGGCGAAGATCTGCGTGTCCAGGCCGGCCGCGCGCAGCATCGGGCCGAGGTCGTCGATGACCTTCTCCTCCTGCCAGCTGGGCATGTCAGTGCCCGGATAGCCGTTGGGCGTGCGGTTCTGCGGCTCGTTCTGCACGGTGATCGCGTTCACCGTCACGCCGTTGGCGCGGTAGGCCTCGATGAACTTGAGCAGGTACAGCGCGTAGGAGCGGTAGATGCGCGGGTCGTCGATCAACCGGCCGCCGTCGAGCGAGCCGCCGGTCTTCATCCAGGCCGGCGGGCTCCACGGTGTCGCGATGATCTGGAGGCGCGGGTTGATCGCCTTCGCCGCGCGCAGCAGCGGGAGGATTTGCGCCTGGTCGTGCGCGATGGAGAAGTGCCGCTGCTGGTAGTCGGTCTGTCCGGCGGGCAGGTCGTCGTAGGTGTACGCGGCCGTGGTCACGAAGTCGGAGGCGCCGATCGGCTGGCGCAGATAGTCCAGGCCGTCGCCGGTCGCCGAGTCGAAAAGTTCGCGCATCGTCGCGGTGCGCGCGGCCGGAGCGAGCCCGTAGAGCACGGAGGCGGAGGAGTCGGTGATGGCGCCGCCGAAGCCCTGCATGGTCTGGAAGGTCTGGGTGGGATCGACCACGACGGTTGGCGCACTGGTCGGCGCACTGGTGAAGGGAACGGTGCCGAGGTCGCTGAGCTTGTCGGTGCCGTCCGGGGTGGTGACCCAGACGTGCGCGGCGACCGCGGCGGGGCCGCCTGCGTGGTCCGGCGTGTTCGCCGCCGACGCGCCGGCCGAGGCGCCGACTGCGGCGATCGCCGTGCCCAGCGAAGCCGCGATGAGCCTGGAGCGGGCCATGTCTGTCCTTCCTGTCGTGCCGCCGTGTAACATATGTAACAACCTTGGAACACTCACGACAGCCGTAGAAAACCAGCGGTTCCAGCAACTGTCAACGGGTAGTCGGACACCGGTATGCTGCGACCATGAAACGCGGTGCTGTAACACGCGCGGTGGCGCATGGTTAGCCCGGCGACGCCGCGCCGGGTGACGGTCCGCGATATCGCGGCGCACACCGGCGTTTCGATCGCCACCGTCTCGCGGGTCCTCAACGAGCAGACGAATGTCGCGCCGCGCACCCGCGACCTGGTGCGGCGGGCCGCCGCGGAGCTGGGCGCGCAGACCGACACGACCGGCCGTGCCGCAGTACGGCAGGGCGCGGTCTTCGTGCGCTGCCCGTACGTGCTCACCGACTACTTCGGGCTCATCGTCTCCTCGATCGCCGAGACGCTGGAGCTGCACGGCAGGACGCTGATTCTCAATGCCGGCGAGGCGGCGCAGCAGGCCGCCGTGTTGCCCACGCTGCCCACGCGGGCCGGGATCGGCGGCGCGATCGTGATCCTGCCGCCGGAGCCGAGCGAGCAGCTGGTCGCGCTGCGCGGGCGCGGCTTCCCCTTCGTCGTGGTGGATCCGCGCACTGCGATGCCGCGCGACATCGCCGCCGTGTCCGCCGCGCATTTCGCAGGGGCCCGCAGCCTGACCGCGCACCTGACGCGGCTCGGCCACCGCCGGATCGGGGTGATCGCCGGGCCGGACAACTGGCTGGCCAGCGAGGCGCGGCTGGCCGGGCACGCCTCGGCGCTCGCCGAGGCCGGCGTGCTGCCCTCACCCGAGCTGGTGCGCGCCACCGAGCCGACCACCCGTCACGGGTATCAGGCCGCGAATGCGCTGCTCGATCTGCCGCAGCGGCCCACGGCGCTGATCGGCTTCAACGACAAGGCCGCGGTCGGCGCGCTCACCGCCGCCGCGCAGCGCGGGCTGCGGGTGCCGGAGGATCTGTCCGTCGCAGGCTTCGACGACATCGATCTGGCCCAGGCGACCAGTCCGATGCTCACCACGGTCCGCCAGCCGCTGGCCGAGATGGGCCGGATGGCTGTCAGCCTTTTGATCCGGCTGCTGGACGGCCACCAGGTGGACGCGCTGCACGTCGAGCTGGCGACCGAGTTGGTGGTGCGCGGCTCCACCGGTCCAGCGCCGGTCCGCTAAGGCCGGGCGCGTAAGTTTCGGCGGCCACCCTCGGCTGGACTGCACGGTGATCGACGGCCCGGTCACGCCCTTGACGATCAGCGCCATCGGACCCAATCCTGCCGTTTCGGCCGGGAAAGGCCGGTTGAGCTGCATTCCCCACTCGATGGAGGGCACCGTCGATGACCATCGCACGGCGCACTGACCCGGTGCGCGCGCAGGCTGATACAAGACCTCGGATACGCCGCGGTGTGCTCGCGGCGGCCGTGCTTCCGGTGGCGGCGGCGGCCGCGTTCGCGGCGGCATCCGCACCGGCCACCGCCGCGACACCGAACGCGGCGAGCGCCGCGACCGTCAGCGTCAACACGGGGCAGAGCCTCGCGACCGTGCCCGCCACCGGGATCGGCACCAACGGCTCGGTCTACGACAGCAAGCTGGTCGACGCCGCCGTGCCCGGACTGATGAAGAACGCCGGGATCGGCTTGATCCGCTTCCCGGGCGGCACCTCGTCGGACACGTACAACTGGAAGAACAACACCGACGTGCTCTCCGGCCAGGCACAGTCGGTCAACTTCGACCAGTACGTCACGCTGCTGAACCAGTCAGGCGCACAGGGCATGGTCACCGTGAACTACGGCACCGGTGACACCGTCGGTGCGACACAGAGCCCTGCCGAGACCGGTGCGCAGTTCGCGGCCGACTGGGTGCGGTATGCCAACGTCACGCACAACTACGGCATCAAGTACTGGGAAATCGGCAACGAGATCTACGGCAACGGCACCTACGGTGGCACCGGCTGGGAACCGGACAAGCACTGCTCGTCCAGCACCAGCCCGACGAACTGCGGCCCCGCGGTCTACGCGCAGAACGTGAAGGCCTATATCAGTGCCATGAAGGCGGTGGACCCGAGCATCGTCATCGGCGTCGTGCTGACCGCGCCCGGCAACTGGCCCGACGGCGTGACCAACAGCGCGAGCCCGCAGACCTGGAACCAGACGGTGCTCTCCGCGCTGGGCAACCAGATCGGCTTCGCCGACGTGCACTGGTACCCGCAGAACCCGAGCACGGTCACCCCGCCCGGACCGACCGACTCCGGCCTGCTCAGCGACACCTCGCAGATCCCGACGATGGTCTCCAGCCTGCGCTCCTCGCTGAGCCAGTACAGCGGAAGCGCCAACGTGCCGATCATGATCACCGAGACGAACTCGGTGTCCTCGAACCCCGGCAAGCAGACCCTCAGCATCGTCAATGCCCTGTATCTGGAGCAGGACTATCTGGGCTGGCTGCAGAACGGCGTCTCCAGCGTCGACTGGTGGCAGATCCACAACGGCATCGTGACCACCGGCGACAACGGCTCCTCGCTTTACGGCACCGCGACGTACGGCGACTACGGCGTGCTGGCGGACGGGAGCTGCGGCACGCTCAACGGCGCGCAGGTCTGCGAGCCGGCGGCCGACACTCCCTTCCCCGCCTACTACGGCATGCAGTTGCTCAGCAAGTTCATCCACCCCGGTGACACGCTGGTCTCGGCAACCTCCAGCCAGTCGCTGGTCAAGTCGTACGCCGTCAAGGCCGCGGACGGCTCGGTGCGCGTCCTCCTGGTCAACGACGACCCGAGCAACAGCTACACGGTCGGGCTCGGCTACACCGGCTTCACTCCGGCCTCCGGCGCTCCGAGCGTGGCCACGCTGGCTCCGCCCGGCACATCCATTACCACCGCGGCCAGCGGTACCGCTGCCTCGCAGACCATCGCGCCGTACAGCGCCGCGGTCATTACTCTGCAGCCCGGCACGACCGTCACGCCGCCCACGACGCCCGGCACGCCGACGGCTTCCGGTGTCACCTCCAGCTCGGTCAACCTGAGCTGGGCCGCGTCGACGAGCAGCACGGGCATCGCAGGGTACGACGTCGTCAGCGTCAACGGCACCACCGAGACCGTG
>NZ_DASRGV010000164.1:0-2564 GCF_035650855.1 Actinocrinis sp.
CCGTCGGCGTCGGTGGCGACGCGGCCGAAGCCGGTGAACCGGGTGTGATCGCGGCCGAGGAGCGCGCCTGTGGTCTGGTCGCTGCGCAGCGAACCGGGCGCGCCGGTCCGTGAGCCGTCGGGACCGGCCTGCCAGAACTCCAGCAGCGCGTCGGGGATCGGCAGGCCCGCGCCGTCGAGTACGTATCCGTGGACGGTGACGGCGTCGGGATCCGAGGCCGCCGCCATCTCGCCGCCGCGCGCGAAGGGCAGTGCGTAGCCGTAGAACGGGCCGATGGTCTGCGACGGCGTGACCGGGAGCGTCGCCGGCGTATTCGGTTCGGCGGTCATCAGAGCCCTGCTCCGTTCGCATCGCCGGGCTCGAACAGCGTCGCGGCCGGACCGTCGAGCACGATGTCCCAGCGGTAGGCCAGCGACCATTCGGGACTGGACAGGTCGTGGTCATAGGCCGCGATAAGCCGTTCCCTCGCGGCGTCGTCGACGACTGATTGGTAGATCGGGTCGTAACGGAACAGCGGATCGCCGGGGAAGTACATCTGCGTGATCAGCCGCTGGGTGAACGCGGTGCCGAACAGCGAGAAGTGGATGTGCGCGGGCCGCCAGGCGTTGAGGTGGTTGCGCCAGGGATACGGGCCCGGCTTGATCGTCGTGAACTGATACCGGCCGTCGCCGTCGGTCAGGCAGCGGCCGACCCCGGTAAAGTTCGGGTCGAGCGGCGCCGGGTGCTGGTCGCGCTGATGCGCGTAGCGGCCTGAGGCATTGGCCTGCCATATCTCGACGAGTTGGCCGCGGATGGGCCTGCCGTGCCGGTCCAGGATGCGGCCGGTGACCGTCATGCGCTCGCCGAGCGGTTCGCCGGGGTGCTGCCGGGTCAGGTCGGCGTCGAGCGCGGCGACGTCGCTGACGCCGAAGACCGGTCCGCAAAGCTCGGCCGCTTCGGGATCGGTGATCTCGATCGGGCTCTGCTTCGGGTGCCGCAGAATGCTGCTGCGGTAAGGGGCGTAGTCGCGGCGCGGATGCGGTGACGGCTGCGAACCCGGCTGCGCGCCGTTGCGCCGTGCGGCCGAGTGCAGCGCCTCGATCTCGGCGTCTATGTCGGATTGCTTCTCGACGTCCGGGTTGAGCAACGCGGACACCTCCTGCGATGGCATCAGGGGACGATGACGGTGGCGGCCGTGCGCGCGGCCAGGTCGGCGGCGGTGGTTCCGGGCGCCGTCTCGACCAGGACGAAGCCCTTGTCGGTGACGTCGAGCACGCCGAGGTCGGTGATGACGCGGTGCACGCAGGCCCGGCCGGTAAGCGGAAGGGCGCAGCGCTCCAGCAGCTTGGGCGCACCGTCGCGGGTCGTGTGCTCCATCAGGACGATGACACGCCGGGCGCCGTGCACGAGGTCCATCGCCCCGCCCATGCCCTTGACCATCTTGCCCGGGATCATCCAGTTGGCCAGGTCGCCCTGCTCGCTCACCTGCATCGCGCCGAGCACCGCGGTGTCGATGTGGCCGCCGCGGATCATGCCGAAGGAGAGGGCGGAGTCGAAGAAGGCCGCGCCGGGCAGCACCGTGACGGTCTCCTTGCCCGCGTTGATCAGGTCCGGGTCCACTGCATCAGGAGTCGGATACGGTCCGACGCCGAGGATGCCGTTCTCCGACTGGAGCGTGACGTGCACGCCGGTCGGCAGGTGGTTCGGGATGAGCGTCGGCAGGCCGATGCCGAGGTTGACGTATTCGCCGTCGGTCAGCTCGGCGGCCGCGCGGGCGGCCATCTGCTCGCGGGTCCAAGGCATCAGGCGCCCGCCGTTCCGGTCGCAGGGGTCACGGTGCGCCGCTCGATCCGCTTGTCCGCGGCCTCTTCCGGGCTGAGTACCACGATCCGCTGTACGAACACGCCCGGCAGGTGCACCTCGTCGGGGCCGAGCTCCCCCGGTTCGACGAGTTCCTCGACCTCCGCGATGGTGACCCGGCCGGCCATGGCCGCCAGCGGGTTGAAGTTGCGGGAGGACTTGGCGAACAGCAGGTTTCCGTGGCGGTCGCCCTTGGCGGCGTGGACGAGGGCGTAGTCGGTGACGATGCCGCGCTCCAGGACGTACTGCGCTCCGTCGAACTCGCGCACCTCCTTCGGCGGCGAGGCGAGCGCGACCGTGCCGTCCGCCGCGTAGCGCCACGGCAGTCCGCCGTCGGCGACCTGGGTGCCGACCCCGGCCGGGGTGAAGAAGGCCGGGATGCCGCAGCCGCCGGCCCGCAGCCGCTCGGCGAGCGTGCCCTGCGGGATCAGCTCGACCTCCAGCTCCCCGGCCAGGTACTGGCGCGCGAACTCCTTGTTCTCGCCGACGTACGAGCCGGTCACGCGGGCTATTCGGCGCGCGGCGAGCAGCACGCCGAGGCCGCCGCCGTCCACGCCGCAGTTGTTGGACACGACGGAAAGCCCGCTCGCCCCGGCCGCGTACAGTGCGTCGATCAGCACGTTCGGGACGCCGCTGAGACCGAAGCCGCCGACCGCGAGCGAGGCGCCGTCGGGGATATCGGCCACCGCCGCCGCGGCCGAGGCCGCCACCTTGTCCATGCACCG